>JAAKFX010000042.1 GCA_011064865.1 Candidatus Anoxychlamydiales bacterium | reverse complement strand
TGAAGTCCAATTGTTGGCTCATCTAATATGTATATGCAAGATGTTAAATAAGAGCCGAGCTGTGTAGATAATCTAATTCTTTGCATCTCTCCACCAGATAGCGTTGGTGCTGATCTATCTAAAGATAGATAATTAAGACCAATCTCCATTAAAAAATCTAGATTTTGTTTTATATGAGATAGAGTATCTTTCAAGATATTTTTTTGAGCATTATCGAGTTTAATCGAGTTTATAAAGTTGCTTGCTTTTTCAATGCTATAAGAACAAAAATCTGTAATAGATGTACTTTTTATTTTTACGTTTCGAGATAGAGGATTTAATCTAGCTCCTTTGCAAGATGGACATTTTCTTTTTTCCATTAAAGGCACTAAAACTTCTTTAATATTTTTTGAGCTGTGTTTTGCTAAAATTGCTAAAGTTGTATTTAAACCTAGCCATTTATATGAGATCGTTTTTTCTCTAAAAACTTTTTTCGAACCGTTTAAAAAAGTATTGAGATTTTCTTTTGATAAATCTTTTAATTTTGTATCTACATCTATATCTAACTTGTTAAAGTAATCAACAAGCAAATCAATCTCAGCATCTTCAAAAAAGATATATGCAATATCTAAAATAGTAGCATTTAAAAAATTTGCTTCAGATAAAATATCCATACCATATAAATATCCAAGTCCCTGACACTCTAAACACATGCCATTCTCAGAGTTAAATGAAAAACTCTTCGGTGTAATTTTAGGATAGGAAATACCGCTTTTTTCTGCTGTAAATGCTAGATTAAAAAAAAGATCCTCTTTTTCTTTTGCAATTATAACTCTATCATCTGCATATCTTGCAGCGATGTTTATTGCTTCTAATAATCTTAAATAGATTTTTTTTGATACTTTTAGTCTATCTATCACTAATAAAATTTCATTTTTAAAATTTGGATCAAATGGAATTTGGTCATCAAAAGAGTAATACTTTTTATTTAGTCTAATTTTTAAAAAACCCTCTTTAGATAGTTTCTCAATTAAATTTTCAAAAGAAACATTTGATTTTAGATCTATTGGTGCTAAAATTTGAATTTTCTCATTTTCTGTAAATGTTAAAACTTTATTAGTGACATATTCCGCGCTTATAGTTTTTAATCTTTCATTTGTCTTTGGACAATATGCCACTCCAATATGTGAATATAACACTCTTAAATGATCATAGATCTCAGTTATCGTTCCAATCGTAGATCTTGGATTTAAACTATGTCCTTTTTGTTCTAAAGATATCGGTGGGAAAATATTTTCGATTTTTTCAACGTTTGGTCGAGTTGCCATCTTTAAAAATGTTCTTGAAAATGTATCCAAAGCTTGCATATATCTAAGCTGACCTTCTTGATAAATCGTATCGAATGCTAAAGATGTTTTGCCAGAACCAGACGGGCCTGTAAATGCTGTGATTTTGCCATGAGGTATTTGGATGCTAACATTTTTTAAGTTGTTCTCATTTGCATTTTCAATTACTAAATTTTGAGGATATTTTTTTTCACTTATTGTTTTTTTAGATTTATATTTGGATTTTAAAAGAGTTTTTTTTAAAGCTACGCCAGTATTATTTTTTGTTTTAACAATTTTATCAATAGGACCTTCAAAAATAATTTTTCCACCATCTTTTCCTCCTTTTGGGCCTAAATCAATAATCCAATCAGCTGTTTTTACAAAATCCATGTTATGCTCGATTACAATAACAGTATTATTTTGGTTTACTAGTTCATGTAAGATAGCGAGTAGCTTTTCAATATCATAAAAATGAAGTCCCGTTGTAGGCTCATCTAAAATATATAATGTTTTTCCTCTACTCGGTTTAATTAGCTCTTTTGCAAGTTTAATTCTTTGAGCTTCTCCACCAGATAGTGTTGTAGCGCTCTGTCCTATCGGTAGATAGCCAAGTCCTACGTTATTTAAAAATTTTAGCTTATTATGGATTTGAGGAATATTTTCAAAAAAAGAAAAAGACTGCTTGATATCCATCTGCAGCACATCATAAATATTTTTATCTTTATATTTGATAGATAAAATATCTGCCGAAAATCTTTTTCCTTTGCACTCTATACAAGTAGAAAATGCATCTTCCATAAAATCCATATCTACTTTTACTTTTCCAAGTCCTCGACAATAAGCGCAAGTTCCCTCTACCGTATTAAATGAAAAATGAGAAGAAGTAAATCCAAACATTTTACTCTGTTTTAACTGGGAAAATAAATTTCTAATATCATCAAATAGCTTTGTATATGTAGCAGCATTTGATCTAATAGTCCTTCCAATTGGGCTTTGATCAACAAAAATAACCTTTTCTATAGCTTCAAAGCCTGTGATTTTTTTAAAAGATCCTGCGTCTAGATTCGTTTTGTTAACTTTATTCGAGAGCGCTGGATAAAAAGTATCTGAAATTAATGAAGATTTTCCAGAGCCCGATACCCCAGTTATACAAATAAATGCATTTAAAGGAATTTTTAAATTTATATTTTTTAGGTTGTTATGTCTGCAGTTTGTAAGAGAAATATTTTGTTTCGAAATTTCTCTTTTAACGTATTCAGGAATCTGTTTTTCATAGGATAGATATTTTCCAGTGAGAGAGTCTTTCGCTTTTATTATATCTTCAATTTTTCCTTGAGCTATAATTTTTCCACCAAGTTTTCCAGCTTTTGGACCAATATCTACAATAGTATCTGCAGCCTCTATTGTGTCTTTATCATGCTCAACTACAATAACTGTGTTTTTTTTGTTTTTAAGCTCTATTAATGTATCGATTAATTTGTTGTGATCAAATGGATGAAGTCCAATTGAGGGCTCATCTAAAATGTATGTGGCGCCACTCAGTGCTGATCCTATTTGAGCCGCGAGTCTAACTCTTTGAGACTCTCCTCCACTGAGAGATGGTGCATCTCTACTTAAGCTAAGATAATGAAGCCCAACGTTGATTAAAAATTTTAGCTTTTTTGTGATTTCTAATATTAAGTCTTTTGCAATCTCTTTTTCTTGTTTTGTAAGATTTAGATTTTGAAAAAAATCTAAGGTATCTGAAATTGTCAAAGCTGTTATTTCATGAATTTTTTTTCCAGTTATTGTCGCAGCTGACGGATATGGCCTTATTTTAGAGCCTTTGCAATCAGGGCATATCATCTTTGTCATAAGTAGTTGCTGTCTTTTTCTGTGAACATCTGAAACTGCAATATTTAGCTTTTGATGAGCTTCATATATAACCCCTCTCCATCTAACATAATCTGTCCATTTCATCTTTTTTTTCGGATGAACAAATCTCATCTTAATCCACTTTTGATCCGAGCCATATAAAAAGATCTGTTTTGCCTTTTCAGATAACTTTTTCCAAGGTGTTTTTACGCTGAATTTATAGATCTTTGCTAAATTATCATAAATGTTTTTGAACCTTACCGTCTCATAGTGCGATGCTATTAAGCAGCAATCTTCAGATATACTCAAATCAGGATCTATGATTTTATCAATATCAAACTCATACACATTAGCTAGTCCTTGACACTTTGGACACATTCCAGCTGGATGATTAAATGAAAAATCTTGAGCTTTTAATGCTCCATATGAAAGATTCGATTTTTGTGAATATGCATGCTCAGAAAATAGCTTCTCTTGCATTTTATCAGCATCTAAGATAATCAATGAGCCCCTCGATATCTCAAGCGCTAAAAATATTGATTCTTTTAATCTAGATAGATTCTCATCTGTTAGTTTTAGCCTATCTACAACAATATCTAATGTATGTTCCTTTTTGGGATCTAAAGCTTCAATCTCCTCTATATCGTAGATCTTTTTATCAATTCTAACTTTTGTAAAACCCTTTTTTTGAATATCTAAAAATTCATCTTTGAGAGTGCCTTTTTTATTTTGTACAAATGGACTCAAAATAATTATTTTTTGATCTTTGTATGATTCAATCGTCTTTAAAATCTTTTCTTTGCTCTGAGGTTTTACCATCTCGCCACTCTCAGGGCAGTGCGCTATAGCTATTTTAGCATATAAAACTCTTAAAAAATCATAGATGTTTGTTATCGTTCCAACTGTGGATCTAGGTGTTTTATGAACAGTTTTTTGCTCAATTGCAATTGTAGGGGAGAGTCCTTGAATAACATCAAAATCAGGTTTTGCCATCTCTTCAATGTATCTTTTCGCACTGTGCGGAAGAGTTTCAATATATCTTCTTTGGCCTTCTTGGAAAATCGTATCAAAAGCAAGCGACGATTTTCCAGAGCCTGAAACCCCAGTAAAAACTATTAGCTCAAAAGCTCTCAAAGTTAGATCAATGCCTTTTAAATTATGAACTTTTACATTCTTTAAAACAATTTGACGATTATTCAAAATTCCTATAATTGTAAAGTTTAAGGTTAAAATATAAGTAGTAATCTACTAGTATACCTTTTTTAGATTTAACAAAGAATTAAAAAAAATATGCATATATACACTAAAATTATTTGTACTATAGGTCCGGTTACTAAGTCTAAAGAGATGCTAATAAAGTTAATCGATGTAGGTATGAATGTAGCTAGAATTAATTTTAGCCACGGCACTCAAGATGAACACATTGTCACAATAAATAATATCAAAGAAGCGAGAGCTGAGAGAAAAAAACCAATTGCTATTATGCTCGATACTAAAGGTCCCGAGATTAGAGTCGGCAAACTAAAAAATGATATCTTGAATTTAGAGACTAAACAAAAAGTAAACCTTATCAAAGGAGATATAGTAAACGATACAGATATCCCTATTCATCCTTTTGAAGTTTTAGATGCTTTAAAACCATCTCAAAAAATACTTTTCGATGATGGCTATATCATCGGAAAAGTTTTAGAAAAACAAAAAGATCATTTAGTTATAGAGATCCAAAATATGGGAGTTTTAAAAAGCTCTAAAAGTGTAAATATTCCAAATGTTGTTCTGTCTCTTCCAGCTGTCACAGAGCAAGATATCAAAGATTTGATATTTGGGTGCAAAAATGATATCGATATCGTCGCAGCCTCTTTTATAAGATCTGCAGATCATGTTTTAGAGATCAGAAAAATTTTAGCTAAAAATGGCAGCAAAGATATTCCTATAATCGCAAAGATAGAATCTAGTGAAGGTGTAGATAATTTTGATGAAATTGTTGATGCTGCTGATGGAATTATGGTAGCTAGGGGTGATCTCGGTGTTGAAGTTGAACTATCTTTAGTTCCAAAACTTCAAAAATCTATGATTGCAAAATGTAATGAAGCTGCAAAACCTGTTGTTGTTGCAACTCAAATGTTAGAATCTATGATAAATAATCCAAGACCTACAAGAGCAGAAGTTTCAGATGTTGCTAATGCTATCTACGATAGTGCATCTTGCGTTATGCTCTCCGCAGAGACTGCAGCCGGAAAATATCCAATTGAAACTGTCGAGCAGATGAAAAAAATTATCTATCAATCAGAACAAGATTTTGATTATAAAGACTTTTTTTATAAAGAGTCCCATGTCAAATCTGAAGATGTCTCTTCTGCAGTTGCTGTTGCTGCTATCAATACAGCATATAGCGCTGATGCTAAAGCTGTTTTTGCAATCACCAGAACAGGCTTTACAACAAGACTTTTAACAAGACTTAGACCCAATATCCCAATTATAGCTCTAACTAAAAATGAAAAAAAATATAATCAACTATCTTTTTTATGGGGAGTTGTTCCAATTTTTTCATCTCAATGGGTAAAAGAAAGAGAAGCTTTTGCTATATTAAGCCACTTCGCTATCGATAATGATTTCATCACGTTTGGAGATTTTGTCGTTTTAATATCCTCTTTTCCATTCGATAAAAGAGGAATTACTAATCTTATGCTCATTGAAAGTGTAGGAGAGGTTTTAGTTCGCGGAGCTAAAGGATGCGGTAATAAAGTAAAAGGCAGAGTTGCTAAAATTATTACTATAAATGGCGATAGTTTAGAAATAGCAAAAGATAAAATAATTGTTATCTCTAAATGCTCAGAAAAATATTTACCAGTTTTTAATGTAGCTAAAGGTGTTATTCTGCAAAATAGAGCAGCTGATGTGATTTCAGAAAAATTAGCCCTTCAAACTGCTCAAAGGCTAAATCTTCCAATTGTAATTAGAGCAAAACATGCCTACGATATTCTATTAGAAGATGAAATTATTCATTTAGATCCACAAAAAGGCTTAGTATTTAAAGTAGCTGAAGATGAGCTTCTATAGCAATAGCCGCAATAGCAGCGCTCTCAGCTCTTAAAATGTTTTTATTTAGTTTTATGCCCTTCGCTTTTAAATCACTTTTTAAATGTTTTGTCTCTTCTTTTGAAAATCCCGCCTCAGGACCGATAAAAAAGCAGCTGCTTTTTTTATCTTTTTTGAAAATATCTAAATATTTAACAGCACCTTTCTCTAAATCTCCAAAATATATATTTCCATCTATTTTTTTTATCTCATCTATAGTTGAAAAAATTTCAATTTTTGGAAGATATAATCTCGAGCACTGTTTTATAGCCGCTATAGTAATAGATCTCATTCGATCTAATCTATTTTCAGATATATTTAATTTTTCTGAATTTTGAGATTTGTAAAACCAAAAATTTGTACATCCAAGCTCTGTACACTTCTCCAATATTAAATCCAGTTTATGCATCTTTAAAAATGCACATGCAAGATATGTTTTTTTTATAGGCTCTTTTTCAAAAGAGACTCTCTCAATCTTAAGCTCTACACTTTTAGATTTTATCTTTTCAATTCTAGCTTTTGCTAAAAAACCCCTTCCATTTATTATCTCAACAATATCTTTTGGTTTTTTTCGCATTGCGATTTTCATATGATGCGCTTCTTTATCCAAAATTTGTATAGAAGCATTGTTTTTGAGATCTTGATCTGAAAAATATCTGTCTTTTGGCATTTTTTTTAATTTTCTTTTTAAATAAATTATGAATCTAAAAATATTTAATTTCAAATCAGATTTTTCACCTTGTTTTTCTTTTGGTATTTCATTATAATTTATCCCATTATTTTTTTAATTTCAGAAAATTTATATGACAAGTTATTTACAATATATTTCCTTGCAAAATGCTTACAACTTAGTAATGTGGCCTTTTAGAAATGAGAAATTTTTTTTCAATTTTACTGTGCCCACTATTTCTTATCTAGCTGCACAAAGATTTTCAAATTACTGTAATGATACTTCCTATTACTACTCTGCTGGAGCTTTTTTAACAGCTGGAGCTGCTTCTATTGCCTTTCAAATATGTAAATGTTTAGATTCGAATCTTTCTAAAGGAACCAATAATTCACCAAGAGTTGTAAGAGCAGAACCTAAACAGCCAGAATTTGATCCATTGGTAAAAGTTAAAAGAGAAAAACAAGAAGCTCAAATTGTTGAAGCTGCAAGAAATCATCTAAGTAATTTAAAAGCAATTTTAGAAACCAGAAATTCAGTTTTTGTTGAAGAGATTTTTTCTCCTTTTATTCAAGATCCAAAAGAAATAGATACAGAAAAACTTTCCAATGATCAAAAAAATCTTTTAGAGGCATCTCCATTTTTTGGGATATCAATTTCACAATTTAATGAAATATGTAAAAAAAGTGATGTTTATGAAAGATTTGAGCTGTTTTTGAGACAATTTGAAAGCGAATCTTTAGATTTTCTGTTTTCCAAAAAATTGTTTGATACTTTTCTTCCTGGTAATTATAAAGAATACCTAGCAGAAAAAACCGGATCTATGTCTGTTTGAGGTTAAGATTTTTTTGCTCTTTCAATTCTATAATTATAACTTTCATGAAAAAGAAAGGCTTTATAGGTTGGTTGATTTTAATGCTCTTCTACAAAGAGCCGCTTCAAAGACTTTTGATAGATCCGTAATCTCATCTTTAGTTAATTTTTTTGAGGCTGCTTTTTGAAGTTTATCTATTGTGATAACTTCAAATGCACTGAGTTTTTGATAGTGCCTTTTTACTTTTTTAAATGGTGTGAAATTATAAACTAATTTAAAGCGATAATCTTTTAACAGGGTATCTTTGTAGTCTTTATAGTAGATGATCTCATCGCATTTGATTAAAGGATCTGATTTGTATTTTTTAGGACATAATATTGAAATAAAATCTCTTGTGTAGATTGTTTTTAAAATAGGTAGATGTTTTACAATCTTTTCAAAATCATCTCTATTTTTAGGTAAAATTATACAAATGCAATCATGTCGAAATCTTTTATAAACAATTCTAGGCGTTTGTTGTTTCCAGCGATTATGTTGCCAAAGCCACTCGTGCGGCCTTTCAGTAATTTTTTGTTGCAAAAGAGATAAAGATTCATTCATTAATCTTTTTACCTCTTTTTCTAAAGGTTCATTGAAATTTGGCCATATAGGGTCTGAATAACGAATTCTATAACCTCCGTTAACTCTTCTTGTTGTGGCTACTATAATAGGGCTTTTAGTTCTATATGATAGTAGTGCTGGTGCTGTAGACGTCCAAGCTCTTCTTCCCAAAAAAGGAAAATAGTAGTTGCTATCAGGCATGGATTGATCTCCTACTATTCCTAAAAAAATGCCTTTTCTTAAATTTCTGAGTCCCTCTTTTAAAGCATTTTTAGGAGTTATTATTTTGCCTCCCTTTTTTTGTCTTATTCTTATTATCCATTTGTAGAGCTTTTTGTTTTTTATAGGTCTTCCAATTGCAATGCCTTGCATTCTAGCTGTGCCATCTAAAAATAAGACTTCCCAATTAGATTGATGTGCACAAAAAAATATGATTCCTTTTTTTTGTAGATATAATTCATTCGCTGTATTTGGGTTTTCACATTTAATGATTTTACTAAGATCTTTTTTCGCGAAAAGTTTTGGATACTCTAAAACTGTAATAGCTAGGTTTTGAAAGGATTTTATTGCTATTCTTCTTATCTCAATATTCGATAGCTTTAAATCATTTGCAAGCGCTAGATTGCTAAGGGTTTTTTTTCTATATTCTCTTAAAACAAAATATGAAATATATCCAAGTACTTTTCCAAGTTTGTGAATAAATTTAAAGCTAAAATACATCAAAGGAAATGTAATAACTCTTAAAAGATAATATGCTAATTTGTTTGTGTTCATTTTAAAGTAATTCTTTAAAAAATGTATTTAATTGATTTTCAAAATCTAAATTTTTTACGCTTTCTCTTATTTGTTTAGCTCTTATATGATCTTTTCTGTTTTGCATAGCATATAATAGGGCATTTGTAAACTCTATTGTATCCAATGGATCTATAACTTTTCCATTTTGCTTATTCATAATTTCTCTCGCTCCATTATATTTAGACGTTATTACATAAACTCCCATTGCTAAAGCTTCAACTACAACATTTGAAAAAGGATCATATAAAGTTGGCAAAACAAATGCATCTGCTAGTTGCAGAAAATTTATAATGTTATCCCTTTTATTAAAAAAAGTTACCTTTTTCTCGATGTTACTTAGCTTTACATAATTTATATACTTTTTAAGGTTTTTTTCCTTTCCAATAATAGATAGATGAAAATTTTTGTTTTTTATATTAGATAGCGCTTTTATAAGATACTTTAAGCCCTTTCTTTTATAGTCATGCCCTATAAATACAAAATGAAAAGTATTTGGATCTAAATTGAGTTTTTTAGCAAAACTGTTTTTTTCTTTTTCCCAAATACAGAAATGTTTTTCATATTCTTTGTATTCAACACCATTTAAAATTGTAGTAATTTTTTTGGGATCAAAATTATAAGCTTTTATAAGCTCTTCTTTTACCATACTCGAATTTACAATCACCTTTTTTAAATCCTTTTGCTCAAAGGCTTTTTTTTCAATCTTCAATATCGCTCTATGAAGGGGATTGATTTTGTTCAAAAAGCTCTTTATTGGGCTTTCAAAAAGCTCTCTTCTTTTTAAATATGTATAGTGAAGTCCATTACCTAAACGCGTGTGAGTAAATTTGCTAGTTCTGTCAAATGCAAAAATTACTTCGGGTTGATTTTTTTTTATCCATCTTGAGCATCTAATGTCGAAAATTTTAAGCTTGAGAAATTTAAAGATTTTTAAAGGTTTGAAAATTACTATTTTTATTTTTTTTTTATTCGAAAAATCTTTAGATGTTTTGGTAGTAAGAATTGTGATTTTAGCATCTTTTTTTAAATATGCATCTATGATTTTATTAAAGTGCTTTTCTAATCCTCCATGATTTTTTAAATGATATTTAATGAAAAGAAGATCTTTATTCATTTGGGATTATATGTATTTTGTCATCTTTTAAAGTTATGTATAATTTTAGCTTTTTGTCAGGTGATAACCATAATCTACAACTGTGCATAAATGATCTGAATAAATAACTTAAATATTTCTCTTTCACTTGCCTTTCCATCAGTTTAGCCTGCTCTTCACTCTCTTCAGTCAAAGTTTTATTTATAAAATCTTTTTCAAGTTCAATAGTTACAATTCCTTGAAGATTCCAGTCTAAGTTTTCTTTCTTGGGTTCTACTAAAATAACAACATTTAACCTATCTTTAACAAGCTCAATAAATGCGTCGTTTACTCCTCTAGCATATAAAGGCAGTGTAAGCATGTATATTCCATCTATTTTTTTTATATATTCATTAGTCTGCAAAGTAATTTTATTTGGATTTAGTGTTTCTAAAGAACTCTGCGGAAAATATAAAGTAATCGGAACGGACACTCCCAAAGGTATTAAATCTTTTTTTATAAAATCTAAACGTAGAGCTTTTGCATTTGGATCATCGATTTCTAAAGGATACGGAGATATATTAGATATATTTACTTTTTTCCACATAGTCGGAACAAAAAAATTAATAATATCATTTTTTCCTCTTTTCTTATTTCCTTTGATTATATCTAGTTCCTTTTTTGAAATATCATCAAAATTAAATGTCAATTGAATGCCCTTAGTTTTCAAATCTTTTATGATTTCTTCTGCTCCTTTTACTGTAATGTAAAGCTGATACGGCCAAATATCTAGAAATTGATAGCCTTTTGGTGGTTCTCCAATAGGTTTTGTAACTTGAATAGGAATTCTCTCTTTTACAAGTTTACTCATTTGTATTGAAATATCTAGTGGCTTTATGGTTTTTATAGTTCTTTCTATATTTATATTTGGATTTTTTGATACTAAATGATGTTTTGAAATCGTAGTTGTAAAATCATGAGTTATATCTTTTACATCAATATTTATTTCTAAATCAGCTGGTTGAAGCAGACTAATAAATTTTTGATTTCCTGTGATAGTTATAGTGATATCCTGAGCTAAAGTTCCATCAGGTTGCATGCCAGCTACTGTTTTGTCTTTTGAAATATTACGAACTTTAATAGAGACATTAGGAATGGATTTTGTAACAGTTAGTGAATTATTTATAAAAAACCATGTGATTATTGCAATAATTATAGCTAATATCTTTCTTTGCCAATTATCTATGAATATTTTTTTTAAAATACTTTTCATCTTTTTAACCACTCTTTAAGGTTAAATTTATTTTGAAAAGAGATTTTATTCGGAGGATTAAAAATGCTTCTAATGATTCCTTTGAATCTATCAATTTTTATTCCCCTTGTCATAATACTATCTCTAGCTATTGATACTTTTCCGCTCTCTTCTGATATGACTATTATTAAGGCATCTGTAATATTCGAAAGCCCAAGAGCGGCTCTATGTCTTGTCCCCATAGATTTTGTGAGTTGAGAGCTGTCTTCTGCTAGTGGTAAAATACACGCGGCAGAGAGTATCGTTCTATCTCGAATTATTATTGCGCCATCATGGAGAGGGGTTGTAGTTGCGAAAATAGTTTCTAAAAATTCTGATGAAAAATCTCCATTTAATACGACTGCTTTTCTAGCATATTCATCTAATGAATCTTCATTTTCTAAAGCAATAAGAGCTCCAATCCTTTTTTCAGCTAAACGGTAAATTGAATTAGCTAGTTGATCTAAAAATTTATCAAATTCAGAAATTTCTTTATATCTTTTCCCCTTTAGAGAAAATCTTGAAAGAGCAAGTCTTAGCTCAGGCTGAAATAAAATTACAAAGCCAATGAGTGCTGCAGATCCAAGCTGAAGCATGATTTTATGAAGCACAGGTAAATTAAAATAGGTAACTATTGCATATAAAATAATAAACCCAAAAACAGCCCAAATTAAATCCAGGGATTTGCTATTCCAAAACAGACATAGTAAATAATTGAGGGCAATAGCCATTACAACTATTTCAAGTAGAGGAATTAATATATGTATATAGCCCATTTTTTTATCATTTTATGGCAAGAAAACCCTTTCCTTTAGGGAAGGGATGAATTGCCAACCGTTATTATAATAATGTTTTTCAATTTTCTTAATAGGAAA
>JAAKFX010000041.1 GCA_011064865.1 Candidatus Anoxychlamydiales bacterium | reverse complement strand
ATTGCATATGATGCTAAAAATAGTCCTTTTTTCAATCTACCTACAATCTTATTTGTAGATGAGATTCATAGATTCAACAGAGCTCAACAAGATTCCTTTTTACCATTTATTGAAGATGGAACGATTACTTTAATTGGAGCTACGACTGAAAATCCATCATTTTCATTAAACAATGCACTGACATCAAGACTTCGAGTCTTAATATTAAGCACTTTAAGTATTAATGATTTAAGCAACATTCTAGACAATTATGAGAAAAAATTTGGCTCATTAAATTTAACAAATAAAGCAAAAGAATATCTATTTGAGCAAGCGTACGGAGATGCTCGGCATCTCATTAATATGATTGAAAATCTTAAAAATCTTACAAAAAAAAATAAAATTGATTTAGATGTAATGTTTGAGTTTTTACAAAAAAAACCTATCAATCATGATAAAAAGCGAGAATCTCACTACAATTTAATATCAGCATTTCATAAATCGATTAGAGGCTCAGATGTAGATGCCACTTTGTATTGGCTACTCAGAATGTTAAATGCAAAAGAAGATCCGTTATATATCACAAGAAGACTTATTCGAATAGCATCTGAAGATATTGGCCTAGCAGATCCAAATGCTCTAAAAGTTGCATATCTAGCAGATGAAACTTATAGAAGAGTTGGCTCGCCTGAAGCTGAGCTTTCAATTGCTCAGACAGCTGTTTATCTAGCTTTGGCTCCCAAAAGCAACAAACTATATTTAGCATTTGAAGAGGCAAAAAAAATAGCTGCAAAAACAGCAAATCTTATGCCTCCTATGCATATTTTAAATGCCCCAACCAAACTAATGAAAGATTTAGGATATGCTAATAATTATAAATATGATCATGATGAAAAGCTAAGCTTTTCAAATCAAAATTACTTTCCTGAAGATATGCAAAAACAAAGATTTTATAATCCAAAAGATATCGGATTTGAAAAGGATTTGAAAAAAAGAATTGAATATTTTGAAAAATTAAGAAAATTAAAAAAATAATTAATTTCTTTAAAATATCTTTAAATTTGTTGCTTCAAAAGCTTTAAGTATTTATATTATTTTTTAGGTATAAGCTAAATATAGAAAACTATGCTAGAAATCACTCAAATACGTAAAAACAAAATTTCCCTTTTAGATTATAATTATAAAAAAGATATTGAAAATAGAACTATGCTTTCATCTTTTTGCGAGTTTGAGCTACACATTTTAGAAGAGATCTTATTCAGCTCAATTAAAACCTCTATCTCTAAATTAGCTAAAGATCTAGATATTTCAGAAGATAAGCTCATTCCTATTTTAAAAAAGCTTGAAAAAAGTGAACTTTTAAAAATTGATTCAGAGATAATTCATATAGACAAAAAAATGCGCAAGTATTTTGAGTTTGAATACCTTAGGTTTGATGAGAATTTCAAACCTGATCTTTTATTTATAAATAATCTTTTACAACAAATAACTATTCATATCCTACCAATTTGGTATTCTATTCCAAAATCTTCTAATAATATCTTTGCATCTATAATCGATAAATATCTTTTAACCCCGCAAATATTTCAAAGGCATCTAGAAAACATTGTGTCTGAAAACCCTATTTTTTTAGGTATTGTTGAAGATATTTATAATTCTGAAAATTTCGAAATGACATCTAAAGAGCTTCAAAAAAAACACTCTCTTGAAAAAGAAAAATACTTAGAGGTTATACTTTTATTAGAGTTTAATTTGCTTTGTTTTCAATCTTATAAAAAAACAAAAAATGGATATGTTGAGATAATCACCCCTTTTCATGAATATAAAGAATATCTTACACACTTAAAAAGAACTCAAATCTCTAATATCAAAGACACTAAAAAATTAATACGTAAAAGAGCTATAGACTTTGGTTTTGTTGAAGATTTAACAAGTGCATTAAAAATGGCAATAAAACCAAGTAGTATTACTAAAATAGAAGAGAATCTAACAAAAGAGCTTCAAATGAAAGATCCTAAGATCTTTGTATCCAAATCGTATATAAATAGTATTATTGACAAGCTAATCTCTTTAGAGTTTTTTACAAAAAAACAAAATCTTCTTCAAAGTAGCAGTTCAGCAAAAAAATGGTTAGATTTCAATTTAGAAAATAAAGCACTACATCTTTACTATCACCCTCTAAATGCCTTAAAAGACGCAGATGCTGTAGCTCACTTAACTTCAGAAAAATCTATCAGAGAAGCTGAAAAAACCATTTCAAGAGCTGTTGATAATAATTGGATATATTTCGAAGATTTTGAAAAAGGTATAATATCAGCTCTAACGGACGCCCAAGTTATAAAAATCAAACATTTTGGCAAAGCTTATAAATACTCAATTCCATCATATGGCTTAGAAGAGCTTTCATTTATAAAAAAGATAATATTTGAAAAACTTTTTGAGGCAGGCATTGTAGCTATAGGCTCATTAAATGGAAAAGATTGCTTTAAAGTGACAAAGTTTGGAAAAACTCTTTTTGATAGTAATTAGGAGAGATACTTGAAAGATCTTGTCTCAAATAAAAAGGCATTTCATGACTATGAGATTCTGCAGACATATGAAGCAGGTATTGTTTTAAAAGGCTCTGAAATCAAATCACTAAAAAATTATTCAGGTTCACTTCAAGATTCATATGTTGACATAAAAAACGATGAGCTTTGGCTAATGAATAGCTATATAGCGCCTTATACATTCGCTACAACATATGTTCATAAAGAGAGAAGAAAAAGAAAGCTTTTGATGCACAAATCAGAGATATCTAAAATTAAAAAGCAGATGCAAGAAAAAGGGATTGCACTGATTCCTATTGCGATATATTTAAAAAAAGCAAAAGCAAAAGTAAAAATAGCTCTAGCTAGAGGTAAAAAAGCATATGATAAAAGAGCCAAGCTAAAAGAGAAAGCTCAAAAAAGAGAAATACGAAAAGCTACTAAATTTTAAGCTATTTTTGCAAAATATTCTTGACATAGCTAAAAAAAATGACGTATCTTTTTTTATTAATATAAATGAATTCACAAAGGATTATTTAGATGAAAGCTGTAATATCAAAAAATGAACTTGTAACATTATTTGGAAAAATTCAAAACATTGTGGCAAATAAACCCGCAATTCCCATTCTATCGCATGTATTATTAGAAGCTAGAAACGATCAATTATATATAAGAGCTACAGATTTAACGACAAGTATGCTTTGTTTTTGTGAAGCAAAAGTTATCGAAGAAGGAGCCATAGCAGTTCCAGCAAAACGATTATTTCAATTAACAAGGGAGCTCTCTTCTCCACAGCTAAAAATCACATGTCCATCAAGTGATGTTGTTGAAATCACAACAGTATCTTCAGATTTTAAAATAAAAGGAATGCTTAAAACAGAGTTTCCTGCTCTTCCAGATATTTCAAAAGCAATGCAAATTCCAATTTCTTCTGTAACTCTAAAAGAGATGCTCGCTAGAACATATTTTTCTGCAGCTAGAGAAGACTCTCGTTTTGTTCTAAATGGCATATATATGAAGATTAACAAAAAGGTAGCAACTTTTATTTCAACAGATGGCAAAAGGCTCTCTAAAATGTATACTAATGTAGATGTAGACCCATCCTTTCAAGGATCTTATATTCTACCTCTCAAAGCTGCTGAAGAGATGATAAAAATGCTATCAGATGATGAGCAAATCGTAAATCTATCTTTGATGCATGATAAAATATTTTTAGAACACTCAAATCTCACATTAATTACTAAACTACTCTCGGGAGAATATCCTGATGTTGAAAAGGTTATACCCTCAAATATTACAAATTCAATGTCAATACATAGAGAAGAGCTAATTACACTTTTAAGACAGATCTCACTGTTTACCCCAGATACTTCAGGCTCTGTAAGATTTATATTTGATCAAGGACAACTTCAGCTCACAGCGATAAGCTCAGATATTGGAGAAGGTAATGTTACAATGCCGGTTGATTATTCTGCTGAAAAACTAGAAGTTGCATTCAATCCATTTTATTTCATGGATATTTTAAGGCACTCTAAAGATGAGACTATTACTTTTTCAATCCAAGATGCATATAATCCTGGAATGATAACAGATTCTACATCTGCTACTTTTGTGATTATGCCTATGAGATTAAACGAGCTAGAATCACCTAATAAAGCAGCTAATGTATCTGAAAACCCTACATTTGCGTAATTTTAGAAATTACGCTTCTTTGAAAATTGGTTTTTCTGAGAGATTTAATATTATATGTGCGGATAATGGGGCTGGAAAAACTAATTTATTAGAAGCTATAAACCTTTTAAGTACAGGCAAGTCTTTTCGCACTTTAAATTTAAAAGAGTTAATTCAACATAAAAAAAGCTATTTTTGTATTGAAGCTGAAATTGTCTCTCAAAACATCTCTCAAATAATAAAAATATACTATGATGGCAAAACAAAAAAAATCACCTACAACTCTAATACATATCCTTCTTTTACCTCCCTTTTAGGTGTTATGCCGTCTATTCTTCAAAGCCCTGATGATATAAATCTAATAAAAGGAAAACCGCAAGTTAGACGAAAATTTTTAAATTTACATTTAGCGCAAGCAGATCCTTTATATGTACACCACTATCTGAGATTCACAAAAACATTGAGACAAAGAAACCATCTTTTAAAAACAAATAAGGCACATCTATTAAAACCATTTGACACTCTACTTTGCAAATCAGGAGCATATCTTTCATGGAGAAGAAAAGCGTTTCTGCAAGAGCTGCAAACACCTTTAAATGATGCTTTAAAAAATTTATCTAAAATAATTATAAATCCAAAACTGCACTATCTCTCCTCAACTTCAGTAGAAAAAGATTTAGACAAAACTCATGATATTTACTTACAAAACTTACAAAAAAACCAAAAAAAAGATTTAGATTTTAAAACGACTCTAATTGGTCCTCATCGAGATGATTTTGCTATTAATATCGATAGTAAAACAGCTAAAAATTTTGCAAGTGAAGGCCAGAAAAAAATGCTATTATATGCAATGAGATTTGCCGAATGGTCTTTATTATTTTCAAAATATGAACAAAAACCACTTTTTTTAGTAGATGATTTAGATGCTCATTTAGATGAAAATCATCTTAACAATTTAAAAAGTGCTTTTAATAATTTTTCTCAAGTTTTTATTACAATGCCGAAAGCAAATGAACATTTTAAAAATGAACATTTTGAAAACGCTTATTTTATTAAT
Source organism: Candidatus Anoxychlamydiales bacterium (assembly GCA_011064865.1). Taxonomy (GTDB): domain Bacteria; phylum Chlamydiota; class Chlamydiia; order Chlamydiales; family SM23-39; genus JAAKFX01. The sequence goes on along the minus strand of JAAKFX010000041.1, from coordinate 7,131 downwards.
TTAAATAAAAAAACTTATTAGACAAGAGATCTCTTGATATCCGCCTCTCTCTAAAGAAAAAGGATAAAATTTCTATTATTGCAAAAACTTTAAATATTCTTTTCCTATATCGAAATCTACATCCTTTTTAGCAAATAGTTTTAAAAATTTATTAGCTAAAACTTTTCCAAGCTGAACTCCCTCTTGATCAAAGGAGTTAATATCCCAAATAAATCCTTGAAAAGCCACTTTATGCTCAAAATATGCAAGCAGTGCACCTAGAGTATAGGGATCTAATTTATCTGTAAGCAAGATATGATTTACGCGATTTCCAGAAAAATTTTTGTTGAGATTTTTATCTTTTTTGCCACGTGCGAGAGCTAAACTTTGAGCAAACATATTAGAGAGTAGTTTTTCTTGAGATGTTGTCTTATCTACTTTTAAATCTTTTCCTTCTTGAGAGTTTTTAAATCCGATAAACTCTATTGGAACTATATCAGTTCCTTGATGAAGATGTTGAAAAAAGGAGTGTTGAGCATTTGTTGCAATATCTCCAAAAATAATAGGTCCTGTTTTAAAACATACATTTTCACAATTTTTATCTATAGATTTTCCGTTAGATTCCATATCTAATTGTTGAAGATGCAGAGGAAAATATAAAAGTGCATTTGAATATGGAATAACAGCTAGATTTGAATGATTTAAAAAATTTCTATTCCAAATACCTAAAAGAGCAGAAAAAAGGGGTAGATTGCTCTCATCATTTTTTAAAGCAATCTTATCCATATGAGATGCTCCTTTTAAAAAATCTTTAAAAACATCTATTCCAAACATAAAGCCAAGTAAAACGCCCCCTACCATAGAACTTACACTATATCTACCACCCACATAGTCCCAAATATAAAAAGACTCTAAATATTTAGATGGATCATCCATTGGACTATTTTTTCCCGTTACAGACGCCATATGATCTTTAGGATTTAAACCTTTTTCTTTTAATCTATTTTTAACAATCTCTTCATTGGTTAGAGTCTCTAAAGTAGTGCCTGATTTTGAAACTGAAACAAAAAGTGTTTTTTCAAGATTAATATTATCTAAGATATATGAGCTATCATCTGGATCTACATTTGAGATGAAGTAAAATTTTCTATTTTTTATGCTATATGTTTTTAAAGCTTCAGCAAGAGCTTTCGGACCTAAAAAAGATCCTCCAATACCTATTTGACAGATATTTTCAAATCTATTGTTGCTATCTATTTTTTTTAAAAACTTATCTAATTTTTCAATCTCAGCATATGCAAGCTCACTCGCTTTTTTAGCATCTTTTGAGCTATTTTTGTTTTCAAAAAAATCTCTCATCGCAGTATGAAGTACCGATCTATTTTCACTATCGCAACCCTTTAAACAATTTATAACTTTTCCATCTTGCAGATCTTGCATTTTAGATATTGCTTTTGTCTCAGTAGCTAAATCAAAAAGAGCTTTAATTATTTTTTCATCTACTCTCTCGGTTGCAAAAAGCAACTCAAAGTTTAAGCTTTGAGTTTTCATTTTTTTTATTCTATCTACTGTAAAAATCTTTTCATCTGTGAGATCTAGATCTGGATCTATTAGATCTTTTGAAAGCTCTTTTAATATTTTATAGCTATTTAGATCCGTAAACATAAAAAAACCTCTTTTCTTAAAAAATGACATATAAAGGAGCAAAAGAGCAAGAAAATTTTAGCGAAATTAATAAAATTCTTTTTTGAATTGCTCAAAACAGATAGTTATTATAAAATATTGATTTCAAATTCGGGGTATAGCGCAGCTTGGCTAGCGCGGCTGGTTTGGGACCAGTAGGTCGGGGGTTCAAATCCCTCTACCCCGACCATTTAAACTCTTTGAAATTTCAAAAAATTTATAGCTTTTCCTTTTGATTTAAAAAGAGTATCGAAAAAAGACGAGCCAAAGTTTTGTATATTTTGAACAAAGTATGGTTTTTGAAAAACAGCTCTATATTCTAAAGATTTTAAAAAAGTATCGATTATCTCATCTCTATATGAGATATGATCTGTAACAATGGTAATAAAGCTATCTTTTTTGAGTACTCTTGCAACATCTTTTAAAAAAGCTTTTTTTATCAGTCTATTTTTTTTATGTTTTTTTTTAGGCCAAGGATCTGGAAAATTAATAAAAACTTCAAATACATCTCTATCTTTTAAATAAAACTTTGTAAAAGTAAAAGCCTCTGCTAAAACTACAAATAAATTTTTTAGATTTTGATTGTGCATTTTCACCCAAATCTTTCTAGCTCTCTCAAACTTCATCTCGACAGCTATAAAATTTATATTTGGATTTGTTTTTGCTTTTTCAATAATCCAATCGCCATTACCTGAGCAATATTCAATAGCTATATTATTATCATTTTCAAATACAATATCTTCATTAAATAGCTGATGTTTATCATAATTAGATGGTACATATAAAAGCCTATTTAGAATGATAGGTCTTCTATTTTCAAACTCAAACGGAATATGTAAATCACTTTTTTTCATAGCAAAAAGTATAAAAAAACTAAAACTTTGAAGCTACATTTAAAAATTTTTTAGTTATTTTCTTGCGGATTTAAAAAATAAATTGCTACTATGCAAAATAGCTCATTCAATGCATGGAGATAAACTTTCATGAAAAGGTTTAAAATTTCTAAACTGTTAGTTTTTGCACTTATAAATCTATTTCTCTTTCCAATAATAGCAGATGAAAAGACAAACTTAATAAAAGAGACTTTGACATCTACTTTAGATGTTAAAGAAATTTTTTCAGCCTCCCCTGTTATATATGCTGTTTTAATCGTACTATCTATCGCAACTGTGAGTATTTGGATGTATTGTCTTTTTACTTTTAGAGAAAAAAATAATATGAATCCTCAAGTTACTAAAGATGTAAAAACCTATCTTTTAAATAAAGAGTTTGACAAAGCGATAAACTATTGTAATTGTCAAGGTCATCTATTCGCTAGCATAATATCTTCCGCTCTAAGTGTTAGATCTCACGGGCCTCAATTTGTTGCTCAAACTATGAAATCTGAAGGACAAAGATTTACTACTAAATTTTGGCAAAAAATAGGTCTTTTAAATGACATCGTCGTAATAGCGCCGATGCTAGGTCTGCTCGGTACTGTTATCGGTATGTTTTATGCCTTTTATGACATAAATAAATCTATAGATACTATGTCATCACTTTTCGATGGACTCGGTATCGCTATCGGAACAACAGTTGCTGGTCTTATTGTTGCAATTATCGCAATGATATTTCATGCAACCCTAAAATATAGATTAGTAAAAATGCTTAATGCAGTAGAGAATCAAGCTTTTGGACTATCTCCTCTTATAAATGCTAAAACTAAAGCAAAAAAAGGAGACGATCTGTGAGTCTCATACCAGAAGAACATTTAAAATCTAAATCTAATTTCAATTTTGCTCCTATGATCGATTTTCTATTTTTAATGTTAGCTTTTTTTGCAACGCTAGCTGTTTCTAGAGCCTCTTTATATGACACCAAATTAAATCTGGTTCAGCTTCAAACAGAGAAAGGAGCATATCCGATACAACCATCTGATGAATCTCATCAAATTAATATTAGCATCACTGACACTGGAGACTATCAATGGATGACAGAGATTCAAGCATATCCTATGGAAAATCTTCAAAGAATCCAAAAAGAGCTTAACTATCAACATCAAATAGGTCTTCTTCCAAAAGATAAACATCAAACTCAAATCCTACTTCACATCGACAGAAATGCCTCTTGGGATCCTGTTGCTAAACTAATTTTTGCAATTAGAGAAGCGGGCTTCGAAGCATTTCCTGTATATGAGCCTGAAGAGATCGTAACTACAGACGAGAAATAAATTTCATCCTCCTTACAATAATTTTATTTCCATACAGTTTTATCTGCGTAAATAGCCTCTGTAGTATTGAGATTTATTAAAAGAAATTCTTTTTTCTTACTATGACTTAAAATAATTTTATCTCCTTTTTGCCAATCACATGCAATCCAAGAGTCCATCCAACCAACACTCCAAGAAATATCATTATCGGTTTTAATATAGTATCCCTTCTTATCAATTTGAATGATTGTATATCCCAAAACATCTGTACGATTTGATTTATCTAATTCAACAAAAATAGATTCATCAGGTTGCATTATTTTTTAAATAATATTCCCCAACTCGTGTCTCTGGATCTAATATTTGAATATCATCACCTACTTGCCACTGTTTTACAATAGATAAAAAATCGGTTTCATCATCACTATCTTTTATGCTCCATCTAGAATTATCACTTAAAATAATATAATTAATATTCGAGTCTTGAATAATATTCGTATAGTGAAGCTTTCCCAAAGATTGAGAAAAATCAGATTTTTCTTCTTTAGCTCCATCTGCTACTAAAGTATTTAAAGAACCAAATGATATTAATAAAAATAAAAAGCCTACCTTAATTTTATTCATAAATTTCCTCTAAAATATTTTCTTTAAAAAGCTCAAAAAATCTAAGCTATAAAAAAAATAAAAACAAGGACTTTTATTAAATAAAACCTTTAAAGAAAAAATTCCATTTCTTGACTAAAACCTTTAAAAACCCTAAATTATATATCAAATCTTTCACGCCCAGGTGGTGAAATTGGTAGACACGCCAGACTTAGGATCTGGTGCCGCGAGGTATGTAGGTTCGAGTCCTATCCTGGGCATTTTGGTAACTCTTATTTATATTGACAAAGCAAAATATCTGGGATAATAATGTAGGTAAAAGTAAACATTTACCGACGTTTTTATCCCATGAAAAAGTTCTAAAAAGCGTCCGATCCTGGGTAATTTTCCATTCAAATAAATCCTTAACTCGAAAAGTTAATCCATATAAGAAAATAAATTTCAAGGAATCTAGATCAAGTCCAGCCTTATAAGCTATTTGTTTTTAGTTGTTTATGTTATTTTGCCGTGAATATTGATGATGACATCATCAAAATTCGAGTGTTTTTTTAAATTTAATTTTTTTTTTATTTATTATTAAAAAATTATAAATTGAGAATGAATAGATATACTGTTTCTAAAGATGATCTAGTAATTCCTTGGGATATCCATAGCTAATTAGCTTTTTTATTTCCAATATATTTATTTAAAAATATTTTCATAGCTCTATAAAAATCGAATCTATTCTCCTCGTTGTGAAATCCATGACCTTCATTATCTTTTACCATATATTCAACTTCAATCCCCTGTGTTTTCAAAGCTTCAACCATTTGATCAGACTCTGATTTTTTCACTCTAGGATCATTAGCTCCTTGAGCTATCAAAAGAGGAGTTTTTATTTTATCAGCATTTAAAGCAGGTGATGTTTCAATAAACTGCTCTTTATCTTTTTTTGGATCCCCTACCATTTCATTAAGCATTTGTTTTTCTAATATCCAATAAGGCGGCAGAGTTTCTAAAAATGTAAACATATTAGATACACCTACATAATCTACAGCAGCGGCATAAAGATTAGGAGTTTTTACAATACCCATCAAAGCTGCATAACCACCATAGCTAGCACCATAAATCGCAATTTTTTTAGAATCTGCTATTTTTTGATTAATAGTCCACAAAACACCATCAGTAATATCATCTTGCATTTTTAAGCCCCACTGCTTGAAACTAGCTTCGACAAATTTTTTACCATAGCCAGTAGATCCTCGATAGTTCATTTGCAAAACTGCATATCCTTGATTTGCTAGAAATTGAACTTCAGGATTAAATCCCCAATAATCTCTAACCCAAGGCCCTCCATGCGGATGAACAACTAAAGCTACAGACTTTTTTGATTTATCGACAGGCAAAGTTAGATAACCATGAATAACAAGGCCATCTCTAGCTTTATATGAAATTGGAATCATTTTAGCTAAATCTTTCTCATGAAGCCAAGGAGATGCATCAAATAGCTTCTTTAGTTTGAAATTTTTTGAATTAAATAAATAATATGAACCTCTTGTTCTATCATTTACAGAATGAACAATAAATTTTGTCTCATCATCAGAGAGAGAGACAAAATAATTTTCATACTTTGATAGCTTATCATCTACAAATTTTTGAATCTTTTTTCTCTCTTTATCAAAAAAAACAAATTTAGTTTTATCGGTTGTATAAGAGGCCGCTGTGATTTTTTTTCTTTTTTTAGATGCTATTAGATTAGATACATCAACATATCGATTCTCAAATATTAATTTTGATAATTTTTTTTCTTTTAAATCGTACTCATAAATTGCAGTTTTATCGCGATCTACATTTGATGTTACATATAAGTTTTCATTATCAAAGGTAAAGTTGTAAGATTGAGTCATATTATGTGGATTGACTATCCTTTCTGCTCCTTGCTCTGCTAGGATTCTGTCTTTAAACAACTTAGGAATAGTTCTTTCTTGATTGAAGAAAACTTCTGTGGTTTCATTTGGAACATTAAATACATATTTAACTGCCCTGAATCTTGAATGCACCTTGTAAGGAGGGTAAATTACATAAATCATATCACCTGGATTAAGCTTTGGCATAAAGTAACAATTAGCACTACCTTCTTCAGTTGGCTGGTTTAGTTGAGTATTCTCAGCATCTCCTACAGATTGTGCAATATCTGGATCAGTTATGCTTGTATCCGTGATTACTTTTTCTTTAGCACGAAAAGTGGTTTGGGAGGCAGAGTCTTCAGAAGTAGCAATAACAGGAAGACTACCTGCCTCACCATAAACAGTAATTTTATTTCTAACCTCCAAACTATCAGTTCCTAATCCTTTTAGCTCGATAAGGGAGTCATCCCAAACAACAGCTTCATTGTCGTTGTTCTGCGAACTCTTTGCAAATGTATGAAAATCCTTGTCATTATCTATATAAGTATCTTCATCTGCAAGAATATCAAGCTGTATCATACAATCAAGTAAAGGTTTATTTATAAATTTAATATCTGTAGGAGTTGTATTTGTTGCTATATTTGTATAAGTAAAATCTGTTGCATACTTGTCTATTAAATCTTTTCTTATATCTGAAATTCCTGAGCCAACATAGTCTTCAGTAACCATAACATCAAGAAGCTGACTTGTATAATGTGCTCCTTTTATTTTAAGTTTGAACATCCCACCACT
>JAAKFX010000040.1 GCA_011064865.1 Candidatus Anoxychlamydiales bacterium | reverse complement strand
AAATTATGCTTTAGGTTATTTAAGGAAATTCTGTACTACTACCTTATGATCAAAACTCCGGGTGTAAGATTCGAACTTACGACCAATGGATTAACAGTCCACTGCTCTACCGCTGAGCTAACCCGGAAAAAAAATACATATGTACAAATGTAGTAAAAAGTTTAATTTTTATCAATTTCTTTTATATTATGGAGTGAAATGATAAGATTTTTAATAAAAAAAAGTTTATGGACACACTTCAAGGCTATATAGATTACGTTACTTTTTTGAATCCTGAAAACGGGTTTATAGTAGCTAAATTCAAAGAAAAGCAAAAAAAAGAATTCACAACAATAGTTGGGGTAATGCCATCTGTTCAAGTAGGAGAAGCTCTTTTACTTGAAGGAGATTGGAAGAGTCATCCTCATTTTGGTAGGCAGTTTGAAGTTAAAGGCTATAGCGTTGAGATCCCCTCAGATATTGTTGGGATACAAAAGTATTTAGAATCTGGGCTTATCAAAGGAATTGGGCCTGTATATGCAGAAAAAATAGTTAAAAAATTTAAAGAAAAGACATTAGATGTAATAGATGATGATCCGATGAGACTTTTAGAGATTGAAGGGATTGGAAAGAAAAGAATCGAGATGATCCGCACAAACTGGAATGAACAAAAAATTATCCGCCAAGTAATTATTTTTCTAAGAACCCATAATATATCACCGACATATGCGCAAAAAATATATAAAATCTATGGAAATAGCTCTATTGAAAAGGTGAAAGAAAATCCATATATTTTAGCAAAAGACATTGCTGGGATTGGATTTAAAATAGCGGATAACATTGCTGAAAAACTGGGTTTTGAAAAGAGTTCACCATTGAGAATTGCATCTGGAATTGAATATGTATTATTTGAGCTAACAAATTCGGGTCATACTTGTTATCCAATAGATAATTTTTTACAAAAATCTCAAAAGATTTTAGAGGTAGATGAAGATATAATCAAAACTCAGTTGGATGGTTTGATTATAAATAATCATATAATCAAAGAGCTTTTAGAAAAAGATGGTGAAAAAAAAGAGTTTATATGGCTGAAATCATTTTATAATTTCGAAAAAAACATTGCAAAAGAGCTAAATAGAATTGAAAATGCTAGCTCTAATTTAAGACAAATAGATATAGATAAAGCGATTGATTGGTCTCAAAAAAAATTAAATATTGAGCTAGCGTGGAATCAAAAAAAGGCTATTTTTGAATCTATAGACAAAAAATTGCATATTATAACTGGTGGACCTGGAACTGGAAAAAGTACAATTACAAATGCTATTTTAAAAATATCAGAAGCGCTGACTGATTCAATATATCTTGCAGCACCGACAGGAAGAGCAGCGAAAAGACTGGCTGAAATAACGCAGAAAAAGGCCTTTACAATCCATTCTCTTTTGGAGGTGGACTTTGTGTCATCTGGTTTTAAAAAGAACGAGAATAACCCTTTAAAATGCGATCTGATAATAATTGATGAAGCGTCAATGATTGATACACTTTTATTATATCATCTTTTAAAAGCGATTCCATCGAATGCAAAAGTTATTTTTGTTGGAGATATTGATCAACTCCCATCTGTTGGAGCTGGCAATACTCTAAAAGATATGATTGCATCTGAGAAAGTTGCCTATACAAAGCTAACAGAAATTTACAGACAAGCTAAAGATTCTAAAATAATCTCAAATGCTCATTTAATAAATAAAGCAGAGATGCCAGATATACATACAGACGAAAAATCTGATTTTAGATTTATTTATTTAGAAGATTTAGCTGAAATAGAAAAAAAGATCTTAAAATTAGTAGAGTTTGAGATTCCAAAGAAAAAAAAGTTTCATCCCTTAAATGATATTCAAGTAATCTCTCCGATGAAAAGAGGACAAGTAGGTATTGAAAATCTCAATTTAGTATTGCAAAATGCTTTAAATCCATCTGCTAAACCGCTTTATAGAGCTGGCAGGCGTTTTCATGAAAAAGATAAAGTTATGCAGATTAGAAATAACTACAGCAAAAATGTATTCAATGGTGACATTGGTAAAATATTGCACATTGATACAATAAACCAAGAAGTTGATATAGGTTTTGAGGATAAAGTTGTCACTTATGATTTTTCTGAATTAGATGAAATAGCTTTAGCATATTGTGTATCTGTGCACAAATATCAAGGATCAGAGTGTCAATGTATTATTATGCCAATCCACACTACACATTTTAAGCTCTTACAAAAAAATCTTTTATATACTGCAATAACTAGAGGTAAAAAGCTCGTTATTTTAATAGGGACTACAAAAGCTTTGGCTATCGCTGTAAAAAATAAAGAAGTATTAAAAAGACATACTGGATTGGAAAATGCAATTAGAAATATATCTGATAATGCTCAAGATATATTTTTGCCGGGATTTTGATTTTTTATCAGTTGTTAAGGATTACTTGATAACTGCAACTGATGCAAAAATCTATAATAATTTTTGATTGATTATCTTAACCATTAACAAACAGATGAGCCTATTTCCATATCTTTTATAAAAGGTATTTCTAAAGCATCATCATTCTCACCTGCCGCAAGTATCATACCACTGCTTTCAAAACCCATAAGTTTTGTAGGTTTGATGTTTGCAACGACGATAACTTTTTTACCAATGAGATCTTCAGCTTTTATGCTTTTAGCAATGCCTGAGATGATCTGTCTTGTCTCAAAACCCAAATCTACTTGAAGCTTTAATAGTTTTTCACTTTTTTCGATTTTTTCAGCTTCTACTATTTGTCCGACTCTCATATCAATTTTATCAAAATCTTTATAAGAGATTTCTTTTTTTAAATCTTCAATAGATTTTATTGGAAGATTTTGCTCTTCGTTTTTTTCTTGTAATTTATCCATCTCTTCTACTATTTGTGTGTCTTCTATTTTTTTAAAAATAACTTCAGGAAGGTTTAATTTTTTACCCTCTTCTAGTTTTAATTTTTTTATATCCATCCAACTTTGTTTGGATAGATCTTCAGTGTATCCCAACATCTGATAGATTTTTTGAGCAGTTGAAGGGATTATAGGTGATGACATTAATGCTAAAGCTTTAATGCATTTTAAACATAAATTAAGGCAGGTATAAAGAGTTTGTTTTTTTGTCTCATCTTTCGCTAATACCCAAGGCTTTTTATGATCAAAATATACATTAGCAATTTGAGAGAGCTCCATAACTATCTGCGTTGCTTTTCTAAGTTTATATGTAGAATAGGCTCCATATATATCATCTATACTTTTGTGAATATCTTTTAAAAATTTTTGATCTACTTCATCTAAATCAAAACTTTTTGGAATTTTTGCATCTGAAAATCTTTGAATAAATGTAAGTGTTCTATGAATAAAATTTCCAAATTTACCAACGAGTTCTGAATTGCAGTGATTTTGGAAATCTTTGAATGAAAAATCAGAATCATGATTCTCTGGTGCGATAGATGCTAGATAAAATCTAATTTGATCTTTTGTGAATTTTTCAAAAAAGCTTTTTAAATCTATATACCAATTATCAGATTTAGAAAATTGTTTTTTTTCTAACATTAAAAATTCATTAGCAGGAATATCATCAACTATTTTGTAAGGCAGATTTTGTCCCATTTCCATAGCAGGAAAAAAAACTGCATGAAACGGAATATTATCTTTACCTATAAAATTTACAAATTTTGTATCTTTATCAAACCAATAATCTTTATACTTTTCAGGATCACCTATCTTTTCAGCCCACTCTATCGTCGCTGAAATATATCCAATCGGAGCATCAAACCAAACATATAAAACTTTGTCTTTAGCCTCTTTTAAAGGAACAGGAACACCCCAAGCAAAGTCTCTAGTAATAGCTCTCGGTTTTACATCTTTGATATACTCTTTTGCGAAATTCAAAACATTTGGCTTCCAATCTTTATCTTTTATCCAAGTAGTTAATTTATCTTTAAATTTATCAAATCTTAAATACCAATGTTTTGATGGTTTTAAAATGAGTTTTGAATTTGTTAGTTTAGATTTTGGATTAATTAAATCTTTAGCATCATATGACGCAGAGCATTTTTGACACTCATCTCCTCTTGCAAATTCATATCCACATTTTGGGCACTTTCCAATAACGTATCTATCTGCTAAAAATTTTTTGTCCTTTTCTGAATATAGATGATCTTCAGTTTTTTCTTCGATATAGCCATTTTCATATAAATCTAAAAAAAATCTTTGAACTACTTTTGTATGAATCTCAGTAGTTGTTCTAGAATAGTTATCAAAAGAAAAATCTAGTTTTTCAAAAAATTTTTTAATTATTTCATGAAAAATATCGACATGCTCTTTTGGAGTCCTGTTTGCCATCTCAGCGCTCAGAGTAATCGCAACTCCATATTCATCAGAGCCGCATATATATAAAACATCTCTTTGATTTAATCGCTCAAACCTTGCATATACATCAGCAGGAAGGTAAGCGCCTGCTATATGCCCAAAGTGAATAGGCCCATTAGCATAAGGCAGAGCTGATGTTATTAGAATTTTTTTTTTCATCTATTCTTGATTTGGCTTTATTTCATCGGGTAGTTTGTCAAGCTCTGAAATAACCCAATCTAAAGTTGTAGTCTCTTCTCGAGCGATTTTTTGTTTCGCAATTGAAATACCAAAATTAGATAGATTAAAAAAACTTTTAAATTTATATTTTAATCTCTCGTTTGTTAGATACTCTACTTTTTTCAATTTTTTACTCCCAATACTTTAAATTTTTAACTTTATGCTCTTCAGCTATAAAAATTGATTTTAACACTTCATAAGAGGTTTGAAGATCAATATTTGTTATATTATAATCATAATTCACAATTTGTTTCATCTCTTCTTTTGCCCATTTCAGCCTTTTTTCGATCTCATCTTCACTAATATCTGCTCGAATTCGCATTCTTTCTCTGAGTGTGTCCAGTGTCGGTGGAGATATAAAAATATAAGTTGACTCTATTTTACCTTTCAGTTTCATCGCACCTTGGGTATCTATAACTAAAACAACATGTTTTTTTTCATTTAATTTGTTTGTCACAAATGATTTTGAAGTTCCATAGTAATGATCAAATACCTTTGCATATTCTAATAAATCATCTTTTTTAATTTTTTTTTCAAACTCTTCTTTAGAAATAAAAAAATAATCAACTCCCTCGATTTCATCTTTTCTAGGCTCTCTTGTTGTAAATGAGACGCTCTCTATTACATTATCAAACTCTTTTGTCAGCATCCTTATCAATGTAGTTTTACCAGCCCCTGCAGGTGCACTCATTATAAAAAATACACCTTTATTTAAATTTCCAAGTAATTTTTGCATTATCTACTCAATGTTTTGAAGTTGTTCTTTTATTTTTTCAATCTCATCTTTTATTTCAACTGCAGCTTTTGAGATGTGAGCATCTGATGCTTTTGATGCTATTGTATTAGTCTCTCTCAAACACTCTTGCAATAAAAATTCTAATTTTCTACCAATTGCATCTTTTGGCACTTTTAAAAGATTTAAAAAAGATTTGAGATGTAGATCTAATCTTAAAACCTCTTCAGCAATATCTATTTTATCAGCAAAAACAGCGAGTTCTTTTAAAACTCTATCTTCTATCTCTTTTTTCTCTTTAAAAATATCTTCAAATTTAGCTTTTAATTTCTTCTCGAAATTTTTCTTTGTAACCGGAGTTTTTTGTCTAATAAACAAAAGCTCTTTTTGAATCTTTTGAACTCTGATTTTCAAATCTTTTACGAGCAAAGAACCCTCTTTTTGACGCATCTTAGATACATTTGCTACAGCTTGCTCTAGCGCTTGAAATATAAGTTTTTTAAAAGATAAAACATCTTTTATCTTTTCTTCAGGAATATATTTTGTTTGCTGCAATAAAAAATTTAGAGAAATCTCATCTTTTTTATATCCCAAATCTTTAGCTAATTTTCCCCAGCCTTTTTTCAAGCTTTTTAAATATGCAATATCAGGCAAAATTGAAAAAATGTTTTTTTCAGATGGATTAAAATCAAACTTTAAACTAACTTGGCCCCTCGTTATTTTTTTAGAGACAAAAGATCTAATATCCGTCTCAAATATAGCAAAAACTTTTGGCAAGAAAATACTTATCTCCAAAAATCTTTTGTTAATAGTTGAAATCTCTAAAGATAGTTTGCCAATTTTGGAAGAGATATCAGCTCTTGCAAAACCTGTCATGCTTTTTATCATTTCTGCAGCCTATATAGTTAATTAAAATAGTAGCCTCTTGTATTGACAAATGTCAAGTAGCTTAAATGTATTTTTATAATAAACTTAAAAAAAAATTTCTTTTTTTAATAAAAAAAGATACTATTTTTTTTATGGCGCAATATAAAACACATTCAACTTTTAATATCTTTTTAGCTCTGCCTTTATTTTTATGGGCAATTTTATATTTTTTTCATCCACATTTAAATCTATTAATTACTTTTGCATCTTGCTTTATCTATGCAACGCTTTTTATGAACCCAGATCTAGATGTGGCTAACAAAATAAAATTGTTTTCTTTAAGAGGACTTTTAACTCTACCTTTTAGAGGATATTCTTTGATCTTTCGTCATAGAGGACTATCTCACTCATTTATATTTGGAACAACTACAAGAGTACTTTGGCTGGGCGGTTTTTTCTACGGTATTTTATTTGCTTTAGACAAGCCCTTTTTCAAAAAAAATGAGCTATTAGCTATTTTACAAAGTGATTATTTTTTATATGGGTTTTCTGCAATAGTTTTAGCTGATTTTTGTCATCTTATTTTAGATTTTAAACATAAAAAATAGCTTAAGATCTAATCTTTTAAGATCTAATATCTTAAGATAAAATCTTTACAGGATCAAATGATTTTCTATGCAGAACAGATGGACCATGCTCAATTAAAGCTTTTCTATGTTTTTCAGTTGCATAACCTTTATGTAGATTAAATCCATAGAGAGGAAACTTTTTATGATAATTATTCATAATTCTATCTCTAGTTACCTTTGCAATAATAGATGCACAAGAAATTGATACACAAAGAGAATCGCCTTTTACAATAGCCTCTGATGGCATCGGCATTATCGGATGTTTTCTTCCATCAAATAGTAAAAAATCAGGTTTTACTTTTAAATTTTGAATAGCGAGTTTCATTGCTAAAAGCGACGCTTGATGAATATTTATCTGATCGATAATTTTAACTTCAACAATACCCAAAGCATAGATAACATCTTTGTTATTTATTAGCTCATCAAAAATTCTGTCTATGACATCTTCTGTTAACTTTTTTGAATCATTTACACCTTTTACAATAAATCTATCAGGCAATATACAAGCAGCCGCAACAACAGGACCAGCTAATGGTCCTATCCCGACTTCATCTATTCCTGCAATATTTTTAAAACCCTGTTTTTTTAGATCTTTTTCAAAGACTTTGAGTTTGTTTATTCGATATCTCTCTTTACTTGAGATTTGAGATTTTTTGTTTTTCATCAGATGCATCCTGTACTAGGTATGCATCTTAATATAGAAAATCTTTTTATGACAATAATTATTGATTCAAAATTAAAAGCAATTAGCCATTTTTTTATTTCTTTACATTAGGAATTTTACTAATCGCAATCGCAGTCTTTGTATAAAGAGCTCCAAGTGTCTTAAAAACTTCATCTACATGATCAATCTCTAGAGATTTTTTAGTCATTTCTATACCTTTTTCATATTCACTATAAGCGTCTTTATATTGTTTTTTATTGACTAATTCATTTCCAAATATCATATGGATATTTGCAATATTTCGATATGTTTGAGCTAGATCTTTTTTAAGTGAATCTAAAACAGCAGATTTTTTATCTGCATCCATTTCAATTGCTTGATTATAATACTCTAAAGCTTTTTGATAAAAAGCCATCGCTTTAGTATATTTTTTTAAATTCACATAACCAAGTCCAATATTATTTTGAACATGCCCTTTTTGTAACAAGAAATTCACATTTTTTGAATCAATTTGCAAAAGGATTTCATTTACATTAAAAGCCTTTTTATATTTTTTGATTATTCTTATAGATTTCTCAACATCATTAGATTTATTATTATCATTCAAAAAAACTCCCCAATGAAACAAAGCTTCATAAATACGCGAATAAATTTTGAATTTTTGTTCATTTGAAAGAGTCTCTTTTTCCTTTTTTATTTCTCGAATCTCTAGTGCACATTTTACTAGTTGATCATTAAATTCTTTTTCTTTACCTGATAATTCTATAGATTCGTTTTCATCTTTTTTACTTTGAATATTCACTAAGAGCTTTTCTAATAATGAATTTGTAAATTGATCTTCACTTTTTACATTTAGAGCCTCTTTGCAAACATCAAAAGCTAAGTTGCACATCCCAAACTTGTAAAACTCTTGAGCTTCTTGATATAGCTTTTGAACTTTCTGAGTTTTTGTAGCATTTGCTTTTACAGCTGCAAAATCAACAGCTATTTCACCATATCTTGATGTTGCAGGAGCTAATGATTCAAGAGATTTTACTCGCTTAAGTAGCTGTTGATCTGGTAATCTAAATTCACCTAATTCAAATTGTCTTTGTAATGCTGTTGTATCACCACTTATTGCAGTTTTAGTTGCCATAAATTTTCTCCTTATTTTTTTGTATTTTATACTTAAAATTATGTAGTTATTTTTTTCCTTTATTTGCTTCTAAAATTTTAGAAACAGTATGTTGAGCATGTTCATACAAAAATTTAAGCCATTCTAAACAGTCATTGCTATCGTATATGCTTCTAGATATTTTAAGCATTTCCAGTCCTGTTTCGAATTCACCTAGAGCTTGTTCATATTCTTTTTCTTCCTTATATTTATCAGCAAGTCTTTTATGAACATGAGCCATATTTTGATATGCTTTAGCCAAAGATTTTGTTTGGCTCTCTATATTTGCATCTTTTTTACCCTTATTTGCTTCGATATTTTTTTCATAAAGGTTTATTGCTTTTTCATAAAAAATCAAAGCCTTTTTATATATCTTTAAATCTAAATATGCACATCCAATAGCGTTAAATACTTCAGATTTATGTTTATGATAAAAATTCCCTTCATCTGGGCTCAACTCACAGCATATATTATCAGCCCTCAAAGACTTTTTATATTTTTCTAAAGCCTTTATATATTTTTTTTCATCAAGTTTTAAAAATAGCCCCCAATTACCAAAAGCACTACTTATCCTTGAATAAATTTTTAATTTTTGTTCATTTGAAAGACTCTCATTTTCTTTTTTTATATCTCTGATTTCTTGTTCCCATTTTGCTATTTCATCATAAAATTCTCTCTCCTTACCTGATAATTCACTGATATCGTTTTTATCTTTTTTGTTTTGAATATTCACTAAGATCTTTTCTAATAATGAATTTGTAAATTGATCTTCACTTTTTAAATCTATTGCACTTTTGCAAACATCAAAAGCTAAGTTGAACATTCCGAACTTATAAAATTCTAATGCTTCTTGATATAACTTTTGAACTTTCTGAGTTTTTGTAGCATTTGCTTTAATAGCTTCAAAATTAACAACTATTTTTCCATGTGTTTCAAGATCTAAGTAAGCAAGAGATTTTAAGCGCTCAAGTAGAGATTGATCTGGTAATCTAAATTCACCACTGAATTCAAATCGTCTTTGTAATGCTGCTGCAGCAACACTTGTTGCAGTTTTAGTTGCCATAACTTATTTCCTTATTTTTTTTATTTTTATTTAAAATTATGATTAGTATTTTTTTAATCGATTAAATTAAAAAAGCTTTTTACCAATTTTCGTATCAATTGCAGGCGTTATAAAAGTCGCCTCACCACTATCAGCTTTTGGAAATTGCACACCCAATACTAGAACTTCTGATATTTCAGAGCCTATTTGTCTAGGCTCAAAGTTCAATACTCCTAGAACTATTTTATCTTTAATCTCATCTTTAGAATGGTTTGTGAAGCGGCCGATAGATTGTTTTATCCCAAACTTTCCAAAATCGATCTTTAACTTATATGACTTTTTAAGTGCTGAAGGGAAATCTTCTACGCTTATTACTTTTCCAGTTCTGATCTCCAAAAGATCAAATGTCTCTTCTTTGTTAACTGTTTTTTTCATCTCTTTTGTAGTCATTTTTTCCCCTTTTTAAATACGTTAAATATTTTTCTCCATGATATAGTTGACTATTTTATTTGAATGATTTTTTCTCATTAGTTTAATTTCATAACCCAATTTTTTATAAAGCTTGAAAGCTTGTTCATTTTTTTTATAAACATTTAGACCAACTTTTTTTATCCCAAGCTGTTTTAATTCATTTTCTACTTTTAAAATAGTCTCTTTTGCATATCCTTTATTTCTATATTCTTCATCTATAGTTAACCAACAAAGCCATGCAATATTTGGATCATGCATCGCTTTTTGAGAAAACCAAATGAATCCTATTTTTGTATCATCTGTGTAAATATCATATAGATGTTGTTGATCTGATAGTTTTTCATCAAAAAAAAACTTATCCATTTGTTCTTTCGAATTTTTATATGCTTTGTCGTAATTATCGAAAGTTTCATTTTCAACCATCATGTGGGCATAAAATGGCACAAAATCCTCATAGAATTTATTTTTTGCCATCTCACTGATAGATATCAAACTAATCATTGATTTTTTATAAAGAAAAAGATCTTTTACTCTTCTTTTTCATCTTCTTTTTTAGGCTTTTTTTCTTCTTTAGGTTTCTTTTCAGGAGTCTTTTTTTTTGCTTTTGGTTTTTCTTCTTTTTTAGGTTCTTTGGCTTTCTCTTTAGCTTCTTCTTTTTTCTCTTCAACAGGAGCTTTTACTTCTTCTTCAACAGCTTCTGTCCCTAACTGCTCTACTAGAGCTTTCTCTCTCTCTTTTTTAAATAGCTGCTCTTTTACTTTTGCTTTTTTGCCAGACTCGCCTCTTAGATAGTAAAGTTTAGATTTTCTAACTTTTCCTTTTCTTTGAATCTCAATTTTTGTAACTCTTGGAGAATGAATTAAAAAGACTCTTTCCATAGAGCATCCATATGCTGAGCGATATACAGAAAAAGTTTGAGAGAGCCCTTTTCCTTTTATTGCTATTACAATACCTGTAAATATTTGGATCCTTTCTTTTTCTCCCTCTATAATTTTTGTATGAACACGGATAGTATCTCCAATATTAAAGTTCACTTTGTTTTTGCTCATATATTTCTTTTCAAATTCTTTAATTAATTGAACGCTCACTTGAATATCTCCTTAGCTTGTAACTTTTTTAACTTTTTTTTGTTTCTCTTCTAACATGTATTTAAAATATAAATCAGGTCTTCTTTTTTTCATTTTTATAAGAGCTTTTTCTTTTTTAAATTTTTCTATCTCCGAGTGATTACCCGATATTAACTCTTTTGGAACTGCCATCCCTTCAAAAACCTCCGGGCGTGTATATTGAGGTCCTTCAAACATATTTTTCTCAAATGTCTCTGATGTAGTAGATTCACTATTACCTAAAACTTCAGGTATAAATCGACTTATAGCATCGATTAAAACTACAGCAGCTATTGCCCCGTTTGTTAAAATATAATCTCCGATTGATATCTCTTCATCAATTTCTTTATCAATAACTCTTTGATCTATCCCTTCGTAGTGTCCACATACTAAAATTACATGATCAAGATTTGATAGTCTTTTACAGATATTATTAGTAAGAGGTTTTCCTTGTGGAGAGAGATGAATAACATGCGAGGTATCTTTTTTTACAGATCTTATAGAGTCACATAAAGGTTGGGGAGTTAGTACCATTCCAGGTCCACCTGAAAAAGGACGATCATCAACTTTTTTATGTTTATCTGTTGAAAAATCTCTAATATTAATGTGTCTTATTTGAAGCAGCTGTTTTTCAATAGCTCTTTTCAAAATACTAACATCAAAAGGTCCTTGAAAAAATTCTGGAAATAAAGACAATATGTCAAACTTCATGATCTTTCTCTATTTTTTAGTTGCTTTTACTTTTTTAGTCTTTGTTTTTACTTTTTTCAAACGCTTTTTTTCATTCAAATCTTTAATGATTTGAGGAGCTGATTTTTTTACCAAAAATCTTGCTTTTTCAGAAAGCTGTGCACCTTTTTGCATCCAAAATACAATTCTATCTGGTTTTACAAATAGATGTTTTTCTGCTTTTTCTTCTAAAGGATTGTACCATCCTAGCATTTCTAAATATTTACCGTCACGTGGAGTCCTTTTATCCAGTACCACTAAACGAAATGTCTTATGATTGGTTCTTCCCATTTTCTTTAGCCTGATCACTAACGCCATAAATTTCCTCCGAAATTTTTCATTTGATTCATATTAAATAAGCCTTTAGTTAAGCCTTTTGTAGGCATTTTTTTCATAAATTGTTTAATTCTTCTAAAACCTTTAACTAAACGATTCACATCGTCCAATGTAGTTCCACTTCCCATAGCTAAACGTTTTCTTCTAGAGTGAGATATATCTACAAGTTCTAATTTCTCTTTTGGAGTCATCGATTTTATAATAGATTCAATTTTTTTCATCTCCCCTTCAGGTAGATCTAAATTTGAAAGAGCTGACATTCCTGGCACCATTTTCAAAAGTGATTTTATCGATCCCATTTTTTTTATCATCGACA
>JAAKFX010000004.1 GCA_011064865.1 Candidatus Anoxychlamydiales bacterium | reverse complement strand
GCGCTAAGTCTCATCTTATCGATTGTATCGTTGATAGCTAAATCCTTTTCTATATAAGTATCTGTTCTAGCGATATAGGCTTCTGGCTGATAATAATCATAATAAGAGACGAAATATTCAACGGCATTATCAGGAAAAAAGGTTTTAAATTCTTGATAGAGCTGAGCTGCTAGAGTTTTATTATGCGCTAAAATTAGAGTTGATTTTTGCACTCTTTGAATAACACTTGCCATAGTATAGGTCTTACCAGAGCCAGTGATACCAAGAAGCACCTGCGCATCTTTTTTTTCTAAAATGCCATTTGATAATTTTTCAATAGCCTGAGGTTGATCGCCTTTTGGCTCAAAAGGAGTTGTTAACTTAAACATTTTGATTTAGATAACCGCTAATAAAATTTTTCAAATAACCCATCTCTTCAGCTATATCCAATCCAATTATAGCTACAGCAATAAAAATTACGACAACAAGTAAAATTCTTCCTTTGAAGGATTGATAAAATTTAGCCTCTTTTACTTGCCAGGTCATTAAAGCTGGCAGAATACAAAGTAAAACAGCAACGAATACCCCCGCAAACTGAAGCGCTGTTAAAAAGACTCTTTGATATCCGTACACAAATATTAAAGGGGGCAAAAACGTTAATATACAAGCAAGCAGTCTTCCTTTTTTATTTCGTTTGAGTTTAAAACCATCTGTTAAAAAATCTGTTAAACTAAGAGTTACTCCGATAAAAGATGTTATAATAGCGCAAAAAGAAAAAATATTTGCAACTTTAGCAACCCAAGGAAGCTTTAAAACATTTACCAAATTATTTATCAAAGGAGCTGTAGAGCCCTGCCCATCGATATACATTTGAGAAAGACTATTATCTCCGCTTACCTGAACAGTTCCTAATACCAAAAACTCCCAAACAATATAGATTATTAAAGGAATCAAGCTACCAATGACTAAAGCTAATTTCATTTTTTTTACATCATGACGCATATAATTAGTTAGCGTTGGAATAATAATATGAAAACCATATGAAGTTAATAGAATAGGAAAGCTAAATACAACAGCTTTTGTATCCATATGCTTTATTAAATTAAAATCAGCATGCGCTGGAAGTAAAATTGCTAAAATTAAGTAAGCTGCTATTAACCCAAACATCAAAATTCTATTGATATAATCAGACGAAGCTGATCCCAAATATATAAAAATACCAAAAATAGCAATAAGCGGCAGAGGTCCTGCCCAAGAAGGAATCGTATATCCGGTGAAAAATCTGATAGCTTCAGTAAAAAGTGGAGCAGATCCTGCCATATAAGCAGCTGTTAAAGAATATAAAAGTAGTAGATAAAAGATCCAAGCTACAGCTTTTCCCCAAAAACCTAAGGTATGTTCTGCCATAGTAACTAAATTGACATTTCCTTTAACCGAGAGATTTGCTTCTAAATACAAAAAAGCCGTAATTAACATGTAGCCCCAAAACAAAAACAAAAAAATCAAAGTTGGGAAAAAGCCAGCAAACCCTGTAGTTACAGGCAGACCTAGCATCCCCGCACCTATAGTAGTTCCCGAAATTAATAAAATAGATCCCAAAAATTTATTTGTCTGAATCATGACATTCCTACATGTTTTTTGTTTATTTACTAAAAGAAGTAAATAGTTGATTAACTATTATAACAATAGAAAACAGTATGACTAGTATTAAAGATATTTTTCCACCTTTTACATGATAAGAGCTAGTCTCTTTATTAATATATCTACCTATCCACACCATTAAAGCTGGAAAGATACAAAATATTATAACAGCGCAATATGCTCCTGCAAACCCTAAAGCTTTAAAAAATATATTTGGATAACTGAGTGCAAAAATGAGTGGTGGAACAATCGCTAAAAGAGCTAACCACCAGTTATTTTTATAATTGGGTTTTACCTTTAAACCATCTGCTATAAAATGCATAAGACCCAAAGATTGAGCTAGAAAAGATGTGACAATTGCAAAAAATGAAAACCATGCAGCGAAAGTAACAACAGCTTTTGACTGCAGTATATTTCTCAATGATATAGTTGCCTCTGCACCTAGATTGTATGCCTGCAGAAGCCCGAATTTGCCCCCAACTGGGACTATTCCAACAATTAACACAATCCAAAAAAGATAGATTACTAGAGCAGTGAAACTCCCACCTAAAATCGCAATTTTCGTCCTTTTAAGATCCCCTTTCATGTAAGCTGTGACAGAAGGTATCATATTATGAAAACCAAAAGAAGTAATGAGCACTGCTAAAGGGAGCAGAAAATATTTCATATCTACATGTAAAAACAGACTTGGATTTATTTTAGAAATACCTAAAAAAATCATGATAAGATAAGTAAGGACTAATCCAGCCATAAGTAAACGATTTGAAAAATCGACAACTTTAGTGCCGAAATAGACTAAAATTCCAAAAAAAATTACAAAAATTATACCCGAGATATTTTGCGATATAGCAAAAGGCAAAAATGAAGAAAACAGCTTGCCACTACCTGCGATATAGGCGACTAGTAGAGAATAAAATAAAAACAAATACAGAGTCCAACTAATAAGTCTACCAATAGATCCGAAAGCTTTTTCAGCCATTGAGATAATATTTACTCTTTCATAAAACCAACCATTAACCTCTATTAATAAAAGCCCCGTATAGGTCATAAAAATCCATGATACAAAAAGCAGTATTAATGATGGGAAAAAGCCAGTAAGGCCGAGCAGTACAGGAAGTCCTAACATTCCAGCGCCAATGCAGCTGCCTGCAATGAGCAGCATACCACCAAAAACGCTACCAGGTTTTAATTTTAAATCTGTCATAGTTTTATTTTTGTTTTTTCTACTCTTTTAATTTCTTGGCCCATTCTACCTAAATCATATCCTTCAAAATCGACAAATTTGAAAAAACATTCAAATTGAGGAAATTTTGAAAAGACTTGTTTTGCCATTTCTTGCGCTACAAATCTATAATTTGGATGGCCAGCGGGGGCAGAGCGAATTTCTGAGAGCCATTGCAAGGATCTAAGATTTATAGTGAAATACCAATGCAAATTATAAGCCATCGGAACAACGTACTGAGCCTCTTCTTTAAGCTCGGTTGAGATTTGATCATAAGCTTTTTTTGCAGCCTTTATTGCATTTTCATAATCTTTTTCCATTTCAGTTCCAATAATTTCTTTAGGAGTATAATAGCCATAATCGGAAGTTAACAGCTGTCTTTCTTGAGTTAACATTCTATGTCTTTGAAGATCGCGATATATACCAAAATCTGCAACCATCTCAAAAGTAAAAACAGCATTTTCTAAAGCTCTAGGCGATTTATGTCTACGATTTTCTCTAGCAGCCGCTGTTGCTTCAAAAATTCTTAAAATCTCTTCATTGGATAGATTTTTAGCATATTTTTGAAAAGAGTGTAAATCTTTTTGATTATGTTCAAAAAGAAGAGCTGCCACAACCTTATATACAGCATCTGGATCTGAGTTAATTAAATGAATCCCTGCACTTGTTTGCTCATCTAAAAACTTTGAATGTTCATCGGATAATATTTTTAAATTTTTTCTAGTCTGATCTATAAAATTATTATAGGAGATTTGATTTTTAGATGATTGATTCGTTCTTCTAATAAATGATGGAATAACTTTATATAGTTCAGTATATGCATCTTTTGCGATATCTTGCATCTCAGTTAGATTATGAGTTGACATTTTACGAATTAAGCTCTCATAAAAACGGCCATTTCCAAAAACACCTAAATTAGTCAAAGTCGATGCAGGAAGAAGCCCTCTTAAACAATCCAAAACTTTAGCTCTGAGAGCCGCTCTATAAGCTACATCAGAGATATTCTCCTCTTTTGGAAAGGTTTCTTTCATTAATTTTGTCATTGGAGGAATTAAATTTGCGTAAGTATCGAAAAGCAGATTGCATGTTTCTAAATACAATTTTTTATAAGCTGATGTCATCAAAATAGGCTCTTTATAAAATAGATATTCTCCATTTACTTTTTTATCGAAACATATATATCTTGTTGATTTTTCTAAAGGAGATCCCCCTATTCTTGAATCTTCAATTACCTTTGCAGCTATAATAGACACATTTTCTATTGCTAAATGAGCGCCACCGAGCTCCCCTATTGAATCATCGCCATAACCATCTAATATCCTATCGTAAAATGTTTGTGCTTTTTGAATGGCTATATATTGATCATTTTCTCCATTTATATTCTGATCGATCTCTTCAAAATTCACCTCATCATTTAAAATAAAATCCTTTAAAAGCAACGTTTTAAGACTTAAAGAAGATCTTGAATATCTTGAAAAAAGAGCACCTTTTATAACTTCAGGAAGATTTTTTAAAACAAATATATTACTTGAAGTGTTTGAGACATACTTTTGTAAAATCTCTTCTTGCTTCTTTGTAAAATCTTCTGTTTCAATCATTTTGTTCCTCTTTTATATAATAAATATCTCAACATTAGCATCTTTTAGTTTTTTACATCAATGCTCTAAAATATATTTTTTTTAACTATCAATAAGAGTTTCTTTCATCATGAATAATTGGATAAAGCTCTTTTCCTGTATAAGCCTTAGCACCTACATCTCTAAGCCATTCACTCATTTTAAAGTTTACTTTTTTTCTACTAGATTTATTCATGAAAAGATCCATTGGAATAGTTATCGAAAAACCTTTATCGAAATATCTTTTGTTATTAACTATATCAACCTTATCTGTAAATGTAGTCCAAATAGAAATCTCAAAACCGCTTTTAAAGTATTTGAAAAGCTCAAGTTTTATTCCTTTATCTTTAGCTAAAAACTGCCCTATAGATGTTTTTAAGCTCAAATCTAAAAATTTAAAATCTAAAAACAGATTTAAAAAGTATTGAAAGCCAATGAATTTTTCAAATTCTTCTTTAGTGTTATTCCATTTTCTTATTTTTTTTTGAAAACCAAGGCCCGTAAAAGTTCTTTTATAAATGTTTGCAGCTTCAATAGAAAAAGCAAAATTGGAACACGCAGGATAATATAAAGCCTCTATAGCAATACCGGCATAGGCAAGCTCAAAATATCCTAAAGCTATTTTTCCAAACATTTTTTTTGATAAATTCATATTTTTTTGAACATATGCATTATCAACATGAAATGTATTGGTTTCGAAATATTTCACAAAATCAGATCTAACATGAATAATTTGAGATGGATTATATCTATCGCGAGAGCCAACCTTAGCGCTAGATAATTTTGCTATATAGCTAATTTGTAAATTATAATATAAATCATTTAAGAGACTTCCTTTTAGACTCCCTTCTGGAAGAAAACCTTCCAAGTTAGCTAGAGCTCCAGCGTCATATTTAAATTTACCTCTGCAAGCTCCAAAAAATGCATTAATTTTAGGACGAACAGTTAAATTCCAAGGATTTTTTTTATTTTTAAATATTATCTTTTCATACCTCTCATCTTCTTTTATGCAGAAATCCTCTATAGGGCTGAGAGCTTCAAATTCAAACTCCCCTATTTTTTTTTCTTTAAAATTTTTTAGATATTTATTTGTAAATTTATATTCATGTAAAGCTAGTGCTTCAGATTCAACTCTAACGATTATATTTTGATAATCATCTATCTCTACATTAGATAAAATATTATTAATTCTCTTCTTTACTATTTTTTCATCTCTATATCTTTGATTTATTATCTGCAAACTCAAACACTTTTGATCTTGTTGAGCAACAAAAGCTGAAATTTTCATAAGATCAAATCCCCCATCTTTAAAAGCTGATACAAGAGTTTTACTCAAATCACTCTCTGATCTGATAAAATCACATAAAAGCGGTGGATCTAAATATTTTGGAAAAAGACCTTTAGATTTGCCAATATTATAATGAGTAGTTACGCCAATTGCGACATTTTTTCCCCGATTAGAACTAACGGAAAAATCTAGAATATCGAAAAATGAAAAATTGAGACCCAAATTTATTGGAAAATTTACATCTTTTGCTTTTGGATGCTCCTCATCTCTATTTTTATAATCATTAGCATCGTACTCTGCAAAAATAGCTGTCTTTTTTAAAAAGCTTAGCTTTTTGAAAAATGGAAAATAAGAAATTGCTGCAAAAAAACCCTTTATCCTCCCCGCTCCAAAACCAATAGATGCTTCTAAATTTTGATCTATAAACTGTTTTGTTATAACAATATATTTAGAATAAAATCTTTTAGATCCATAAAAATCGTTCAGTCCAATTGCAATCTCAGGTAAATAAGAAAAACCATCTTTCTGACTTAGTAAAATCAGCTTTACATTAGCAGCTCTATCAGCATCATCACCATATCCCATTTTCCCAAAATTCCCCTCCAAAAGATCATTAAAAATCCAAAAATTAGCAGATAGCTCTAAATGATCAAAGTAAGCCAAATTCACTCCCAATATTTGATATGGAGAAGAGTGTGAATATGAAAATGCTATCTCTCCCATATCTTGAGATCTTGCAGATGGCATAGCAAAATAGCCCCCAAGGCCCATCTGATTATAGACAAAAGGCAATTCATTTTTTATTTTATACTCAATATTTTTAGCTCTGTTTAAATTCTCAAAATATAGATCTGCATTATTCAGTGCATATACCTTGAAATTAATACAAATGAACAAAACTAATAATAAAAATTTTATTTTCATTTCATTTATGGGGAAAAATGTTAAAAATTATTAACAAGAAAGGATATGTTTAGCAACTTAATTTTATTAAAATTAAAAAAAATCTTTAATATATCTTAATTTCATCTTAAATCTTTCGTTTGAGTATTAAGTAGTTTTTTCGTATAATAAAAACTAGGCTTATAATCTATTTTAAATAAGGATAAAGATGACCTATTTAGAGCAATTCCAAGAACAGATTCAAATTAATGACTATCCTGGATTTTTAAAAATCTGGGAAGAGTATTGTTTTAGTGATGAAGTAAATTATGAAGAGCTAAAAAAAATACTACTCGCTGCTAAACTATCGGATTTAGCAACTTTCTTTGGTCAACATGTTAATAGAGCAATTTTTCTTTGGGAAAAGTTAAAAAAGCCAGAAGAAAAAAATACTATTTTAAAAATGATCACAGATATACAAAACAGAAATGATGATGAACTTGCTGCTATTATTTATGAACATCTAAAAGCAAAATATGAATCAGATCCGCTGTTCAACGAAAAAATAAGATTGATCGGACTAAGATCTAGAGAAAATTTTCAAGGAGCTATTAGTAAGTATGAGCTATTAACCCATATAAAAAAGGGCAAGTATGTTTTTCATAAAGCGGGTTGGGGAACAGGGGAGATTTTAGATGTTTCTCTTCTTAGACAAGAGATGGAACTGGAATTTGAATATGTTGTAGGACATAGATCCCTATCTTTTGAAAACGCTTTAAAAACACTGAGCCCACTTGTAGATGATCACTTTTTATCTAGAAGATTTGGAAATCCTGATCTTTTAGAAAAACAGGCAAAAGAAGATCCTTGCACAGTTATAAAATTACTTCTTCAAGATTTAGGACCAATGACAGCAGCAGAAATAAAAGACCATCTATGTGATTTGGTAATTGTTACTGAAGAATGGAATAGGTGGTGGCAAAATGCTAGAGCAAAAGTAAAAAAAGATAAAAAAATTGAATCTCCTAAAAGTTTAAATGAACCGTTTACTTTAAGAGAAAAAGAGATTGATCATGAAGAGGTTTTATATAAAAGCTTAGAGTCCAAACCAAAACCTAAAGAGATAATTCAGATGGTTCACTCTTTTTTAAGAGACTATCCATCTATGATAAAAAATGAAGATTTTAAAAATAATCTGATTATCAAACTTTTGGATGTTTTAAGTTTAGAAGATTTAAAAGAGTCTGAAAAGATTCAAATTCATTTCTTTTTAGACACTCTAAAAGCAAATAAAGAGCTTATAAAAATTGATGAGATTGTAAAAGAACTCACATCTATAGAAGATCTATTAAACGGTATTGAAATCATCAGCTATAAAAAACGTCTTTTAATGGCTCTTCGAAAATATAGAGAAGACTATGAAGATATTTTTATTAACGTCTTTTTCAAAGTTAGTCAAAATATGTTAAGAGACTATATTTTAGCAGAATTTTTAAAAGCTAAATCAACAAAATTAAATGATAAAATTAAAGAGCTCTCTGAGCATCCTTTAATGTATCCTGTCCCATTTGTTTGGTATTTTCAAAAATCATTTTTTGCAAAAGAAAACGAATATCCTTTTTCAGATAAAGAGGGGAAAACTAAGTTTTTTGAAAGCTTTTTAATTTTATTAGATCATTTAGAGAATAAAGCAGAATATAAAGATCTGGCAAAAAAAATGGTAAACCTCATTAAGGATAATCGTTATAAAATCATTCAAACAGTGATGAACCTTGCAAATATTACCCAAGTAAAAGAGTATCTGCTTTTAGCTACAAAATGCCGTCTTTTAGATGATCATGACATTAAAATTATTCACTCTCTTGCAAAAGTTGCTCATCCAAATCTATCAGAATATAAAGTTGAACAAGAAGAACAAGATATTATTTGGGCAACTCAAAAAGGAGTTAATGATCTCAAGAAAAAAATTACGCATATCTCTTCAGTTGAGATGTTGGATAATGCAAAAGAGATTGAAGAGGCGAGAGCTCTGGGTGATTTGAGAGAAAATGCTGAATATAAAGCTGCACTAGAGAAACGAGCTAGATTGCAAAATGATCTAAAAAACTTTGCAGAGCTCTTAAATAACGTTCAAATTCTTACAAAAGATCTAATTTCAACTGATAAAATAAGTATTGGAACTATTATCACTGCATCAGATGAAAAAGGCGAGAAAATCATTTTTACCCTTTTAGGACCTTTAGAGGCTGATATTGAAAAAAATATACTCTCTTTTCAATCTAAAATCGCAAAAGACCTTATTGGGAAAACAATAGGTGAAAAATTTTCGTATGATTCAAAAAATTTTACTATCATTGATATCAGATCTGTCCTTGAATGAAGAGATAAAACAGAAACTTCATAACTTTTAATTAATCATTGAAACTCAAACATTTTCAAGTTGAGAAAATCTAATTGCTTGCGCGTATCAATCTTTATCAGTGTAGTGATAACTTATTATTTTCTTTAAGTTTACAAAATATTAGTAATGCACAAACAATATTAACTATTGAGCCACTTCCATGCACCAACTGCGGCACCTGCTGCCGCACCTGCTGCACACCCTACTGGCATTCCTATAGGACCTCCTACAAATAATCCCACTGCAGTTCCCACTGCAGAATACTCTGCAATTTTTTCTAATGCAATATTATTTACCCTATTTTCTGTTGCATCAGCACTAGATACTACTGAGGTGTGCGTACCTGAGCCTGATCTTGGTCCTGCAGGACTTGTTGGACTTGCCATTGTAACCTTCCTATAAGTTTAATTTAAAAGCAATCACACTTTATTTCTCGGAGGAATAAATATCAAACAATTTGTATATTAGATGTAAAACTTTCTATAGAAAAAATTCAAAGCAAAATAAAGCCTCCTGCTAAACTTTCTGTTAGAGGAGGCTTCATAATTAGATTTTAACGAAGATCTCTTATGGAGTAGGAGCAGGTAAAGTTACAGCAAGAACATACGGAGCGGCTGTAATCGTTGCGACTCCAGCTGCTACTAGAGCTGGATTGGCTGTTGCAACTCCTACAAGTGTTATGGCTCCACCTGCAACATTTGTACCAACATATGCTATAATTGCTAAAGCAAACCCACCTCCAGGCAATCTACCCTTGGCCTGAATAGTATAATCTTTTCCTGCTTTACCTAAAGAAAGATACCCATTCTGTTCCAACAATTGATATAATGTTTCGGAAGGAATTCCACGTAAATCAGCCGAAAGAAATGCTCTTTCAACTTTTTTAGAACCCTCTTTATCGAGAACATAAAAATCTTTCCCATCATAAGCAATATTTACAGTTCCCAATGAACTGGGTACAAACAAATGGTTGTGAAAAGTTGCTGATTGGACCATAACAAAACTCCTTTTTATTTTTTTTTGTTTGCACATGTTATGTATTACATTATTTTTGGACAAGAATATTTTAAAAGGAGGCAAAAATAAGCAACGTCATCTTACCTGAATAAAGAGCTTTATTTCCAAAATAATAATTTTCCTGTATATTTTATAATAGAATCTAAAATTTAGGAAAAATTATGGACATAGAAAATATTGAAAGCTCTGATATTAAAAACTTTCAAATAGTAATTGCTAGCAAAAACATTCATAAAATTAGAGAAATCAAAACGATATTGCATGAACTGCTTCCAAATCTCGATATTTTAAGTTTAATAGATTTTCCTGAATATAAACCCCTAGAAGAGACGGGAGCATCTTTTGAAGAAAATGCTTCCTTAAAAGCTGAATATGCTGCAAAAACTTTAGGTAGATGGGTGATCTCCGATGATTCTGGTTTAATAGTTCCTGCATTAGAAGGCAGTCCTGGGATATATTCAGCTCGCTATGCTGGAGATAAAGCTACAGATGCAGATAACAGGAAAAAACTACTCTCGAATCTCTCTAAACTCTCTGATAAAGATCGCTATGCATATTTTGAGTGTTGTATAGCTCTGGCTTCTCCTGAAAAGCTTATAAAGTGCGTATGTGCAAAATGTGAAGGTAGAATCGAATATCAAGAAAAAGGGGGAGAGGGGTTTGGTTATGATCCTTTATTTGTGAAGCATGATTATAACAAAACATTTTCTGAACTTAAAGAGTCTGTGAAAAACAAAATATCCCATAGAAGAAAAGCCTTAGACAAGATCTTATTAACTTTAGAGAGTATAATAAGCTCAAGCTGATGTTATACTTAATCGATGGCTATAATATTTTATTTAAATTCTTTCATAGTGAAAAAGATATTCAAACTCAAAGAGATCTTATAATTAAGTTTTTCCAAGATACTGCTGAAAAATTTCATTTAAAAATACATCTCATATTTGATGCTCACAAACAACAAGAAGTTTTAGCTACTCATACCTATGATAAGCATTTAAAGGTAATATTTACCCCTAAAGATCAAACAGCCGACGAATATATCTTAGAGCAAATCTTTTTATCTAAAACACCCTCTCAAATTACTCTAATTACATCTGACAACTCTTTAACCTTTCAAGCAAAACACATGAAAGCTCATACAAAATCTGTAGATGAGTTTATTGATTGGCTAAGTGAAAAAGAAATAAAAAAAGAGACTAAAAAATTAGACAAAGAAGAGTTTGTCGATACTAAACATGATATTCAAAGGCTATTGAAGATCTTTGAAGAAAAATTAGATGATGATAATTTTTAAGATCTAAATATATCCAACATCTCAACATTGCTTTCAGCATAATCAATCATAGAGGAAATAACATTTGGCCGAATATAACTTTATTTAATCAGCCAAATAATAAACTCTGTCAAAAAAAAATATCCTAGAGAAAATGACAAAATTATATTATAAAAAAAGGTTAAAAAAAAAATTACCAGCCAAATAAAGATTTTGAAATGCAAAAAAAAATCTAATAAAAGAATTTTTTAAAGAAAATTTTCATTTAGATATAATAAAACCAGAATTTTCAATATAGAATTTCAAAATTTTCGAATTTTTTCAAATTTTGTTTTGAATAATTCTTTTCTATATTAGAGATAGATCCTTGGCCCGGTTTTTTTATGATTTGATCTAAAAGAGTCTGAAGGGTTTGTTTATCGGAAATAGCTATCATTTCAACAGAGCCATTTTTTAAGTTTTTAACGTAGCCTTTAACATTTAATTTCTCGGCATACTCTTTAATATGTTGTCTAAAAAAGACACCTTGAACATTACCTTTAAAGACTGCATGGAGCTGAATTATCTCTTTCATCAAAATCAAATCCCTCAATTAATTTTATAGCTTGATCAATATTTGTAGCGGCATTGATAGAAATTCTTAAATTTTTAATATTTTCAATACCTCTAAAAAACCAGCCACTAATTCTTCTAAGATCAAAAATAGCATTCTCTTTTTTTTCATCTAGAAGATACGAAATATATTTTAAAATAGCCTCTTTTCTTGAAAAGCTGGGTTTTATTGAATTAGTATAATAACTCTCGATATCATTAGATAGCCATGGAGAAAAGAGCATACCTCTTGCAATCATAACACCATCACATTTTGTTAGCTCGAAGACATTTTTAACATCTTCAGCAGAGTATAAATCACCATTGGCAAAAACTAAAATATTATCCTGAGCTACCTTTTTACACTCTGTAATATAGTTCCAATCAGATTTGCCAGAATAACCCTGTTTTCTTGTTCTTCCATGAATTGTGATGGCAGAGCAACCTGCATCGATAGCTATTTTAACGATATCTGTTGCGACAATAGAGCTGTCATCCCAACCGAGTCTTATTTTAATAGTTACAGGAATTTTTACAGCTTTTACCATTTCAGATAATATTTGAGATATAAGTTTTGGCTCTTTTAAAAGAGCTGCGCCAGAGCCATCTTTGACAACTTTATGAACAGGACAGCCACAATTTAAATCGATAGTATCAAAACCAGAATCTTCTAGTTTTTTGGCAGAATCAAAAGCAATTGAAGGATCAGCTCCACAAAGCTGCGCTCCCAAGGGCTTCATATCTTTTGTATATTTTAATAGTTTTGTGGTTTTTTCTCTAACTAAGGCCTGCATTTTCACCATTTCACAATACATTAAAGATGTATGATAATTTCTAACTAATCTTCTAAAAGCAAAATCGGTATATTCAGCTAAAGGAGCATATATAATGTTGTGAGATAGATTTAGATCTTTAATAGTAAAGTTATTTTTAAAACTCATCTTAAAAAACTTAGAACAATTTTCTCTAAAAACTGCAGGATTAAAAACCCTATGAAAGGGCTGACATCGATCATGCCTCCGATTGGAGGGATAATTCTTTTAAAAAGATTTAGATATGGATCTGTATAGTATGATATAAATCTCATGAAATTGTGAGCTCTAAGCTGCGGGATCCAAGAACCGGCAACTCTAAGTATCAACAAAATTGTATAACAAGAAAAAAATAGTCTTATTGTTTTAGCTAACATAATTTTTACTTTTCTTTTACTGTATAATTTTACCGAGTTAACTTTTTTTAGTCATGAAAAATAAAATCTTTTAAATATTTATTTCAGCTTTCTTATAAATGCTAAAAGGAGGTAAAATTAAAAGCTTTTAAACATCAGGATTTTTTGAACATGCAAGTAGTTGGCTTAGATTGTGATTCAGATAATATAAATCTTGCGATAATGAATAAACAAAAAGATTTAATTACAGTTAAATCTTTAGATATTAGCGACATATCGGACAATGATGTAAAGCTGCTTTACACGTCAAATAAAGATAAAAATTTAATTGCATCTGCATTAGATGCATCTGATGTTTTAGTAAAAAGCGCTTCTTTTAATGTTAAAAATTCTTTTGTTTTAAAAAAGGCAATAAAATATCAAGAAGAGTCCATATCGACATTAGATATCGAAAAGACGATTAGATCTGCAATATATTTAAAAAACAGATCAACTTTAAAATTTTTTATTACAACAAAGGATTTTTTAAAAAAACATTTAAATAGATTGAACCATTTAAATATAGATCCTGATGAGGTTACCCTCTCATCTATTGCTCTTGTTAGGTTTGCAAATTTTTATTTTAAAGATACTAAAGATGCTTTTTTAGTGCATATTTCGAAAAACAAAACTACGTGCGTATACATGCATGAGAATTATGTAGAAAAAATGCATAGCATAAAAATTGGATCAGACAATCTACTAGATGCATATTTAGAAGATAAAAAATCGAAAAATGCTAATTTAGATGTTTCATCTTTAAATGCTAAAAGCAAATTGAAAACAGTGTTAAATGAGCTTAAAAAATCTATTGAAAAGACATTTATTTTTTTCAATAGCGACAGTGGCGATAAATTGCCGATGATTTTGACAGGGGAGTTACAATCTTTTACAAATATTGGTGAATTTTTAAACAATGAAAAAGTTTTAAAGATATTAAAAAGCGATGTGTTAGAAAAAAAAGAAAAACTTAAAACTTTTGCGATAAGCATAGGTCTTTGTTTGAACCTTTTATCTAAAGATAACCTATCACCGCAGTTTAGAGAGCTTGATTTTACAGCTAAAAGACAATTAGAGATTATTGGAAAAAAAACGCTTTATTTTTCTCTGTTTTTCATAATTTTTTTCTTAGCTTTTTTTTTGGGATCTTCATATTTTTTAAAAAAAGAAGAAAACAGCTTACATGAAAAGCTAGTCCAAATCAAAAATTTTGAAAAACGCTTTTTAAATGAAGATTCAAAACTTGAAAATTCTAATTTTTATGAAGATTTAGATGCATTTGAAAAAAAGCTTAAAAATGAGAATAAAGATTTCGTCTATTTTTTAAAGCTACCAAATGTATCTCAAACTCTTAGCTGGCTAAACAATCATGAATTTTTAAAAGAGACTGAGATAATATCATTTGATTATAATTTAGAGAAATATCCATCTGTATTTGCAAAAAGCGAAAAATATGTTGCCAAAATATTCCTTGAATTTAAAACACAAACGCCTGCTATTGCTAGAAGTTTTTATGACTCTTTATCTAAAGATCTAAAAGTAGATCAAAGCCAAAAAATCACTTGGCATGTGAAAGACGACCGCTATAAAACTAGCTTTTATTTAAAGAGCAAAATTTGAGAAATGACTATGTTAAAATCTATATTTAGAGAAATTGGAAAAATTTTCATCTACAAAAAAAATGTTTATATTTTTTTTGTGATATCTTTGATATTACTTGCTGCTATAACCATTTTAACATTTTCAAAAGCATCTAAGCTTCATGCATATAAAGAGAAATTAATCTCATGTCAAAAGATCTCTATAAGCTCTTTAGATACTAGAAAAGAGATAAAAGATTTTATAGCTCAAAAAACTAATTTTGATAAATTTTTTATTGATAATAAGTTAGAAAGTTTAACATTTTTAGAAAATGAAAAATCCATATTATCAAAATTACTTTTACATCCAGCCTTTTCAACTAGTGAGCAGATAAAAAAAAGATTAAATTTTATAAATAGCGATCAAAACAAACTAAAATTTGTAGAAGAGAGGGTTATAAAATCTACATTGATAACCGAGACTGATGAGACTCAAGTAAAACCTATAGAAATCGATGAGAATGATCTTCAAAAAATATTATCTATAGTTGAAGATTTGTCTTTTAATGATTTTGAAAAGATAACGGATGCGCCACAACTTATTTGTAAAAATTTCTCTCTTACGAAAAAAAGAAAAAACGTCTTTTCTTTAAACATGAAAATTTTAAAACGTGAATTTTATAAGAAAAAAAATTATGAATAAAAAAATTATATATCTATTAATTGTAATATCTACTTTTTTAATCTCTTGCACATCAAAAAGTGCTCAAAATGAGCTATCTTGTCTGCAAATAGTAGATAGAAATGGTCTTACAGAGACAATTTCTTCTGAAGAAAAGCTTATCAAATATAAAAATACTAATTTCAATGAGTCTCAACCCTATCAAAAAGTTTTAAGAATCTATAATAAAGATGATAAAAACAACTCGATCTCTATTTTAACTGCATATCATGATAATGGAGAGCTTTCAAAATATTTAGAGATTAAAAACGCAAGAGCTTTTGGCAAGTTTAAAGAGTATTATTCTAATGGCAAGTTAAAAGTTGATGCTTTTGTAATTTCAGGAGCAGCTGATTTTAATTTTCAAGAGAGCTGGCTTTTTGAAGGATTGTGCAAAACTTATTCAGAAAAAGGAAATCTACTATCAGAGTTTTTTTATAAAAAAGGAGCTCTTGCAGATGCTTCTAAATACTACTTTGCAAATGGGAAAATCAAAAAAATCATTCCATATGTACGAGATGAGATAAATGGGGAAGTTATTGAATATAATAAAAATGGGGAAATCATTTTAAAAACGACATATAAAAATGGTATCCAACAGGGACCTAATATTGGCTTTTATTCGAACAACAATATCTCTTTTATACAAGACTATGAAGATGGGTCTCTACTTAACGGACAATACTTTAAAAAATCTAGAGTGAGAATATCTTCTATAAAAAATGGAGATGGTGAAAAAGCAATCTTTCGAGATAACAATCTCTATCAGTTAATAGAATATAAAAATGGAAAACCTGAAGGTAGAGTTCAAACATTTTCTGTAGATGGACAGCTTCAAAACGAGTATTTTCAAAAAGATAATATTAAAGATGGAATCGAATCTCAATATTATCTAAGAAATGAAATTGCTAAAAATCTGAAAATTAACAAACCTGTTTTAAAACTTGAAATTGACTGGAATAGTGGAAACATCCATGGAAGTGTCAAAACTTGGTATAAAAATGCTAAATTAGAGTCTCAAAAAGAGTATCTTTTAAACAAAAAAAATGGTTCACATTTCGCTTGGTATGAAAATGGATCTGTTATGTTTATAGAAGAGTATGAAAACGATATTTTAATTAAAGGCTCATACTATCAGATAAATCAAAAAGAGCCTGTATCTACAATAATAAAAGGAAATGGAATAGCAACGCTATTCGATAGTACAGGTAGATTTATAAAAAAAATACATTACAGTGAAGGAAAAACAAAATAGTGCTACTCAAAAAAAACGATATTAGAAAAAAATATATAATAATTAGAAATGAAATATCTACTATTAGAAGATCAATAGCAGCTAAAAAAGCTTTGAAAATTTTAAATTTAAATTTTTCCAATATCTTATCTTTTGCATCTAAACCAAAAGAGATTAATCTCTGGTTATTAAATAAAAAGTTAGCCCTTGAGAATAGACTATTTCTTCCAAAGGTTAAGAGTGATGATCTAGAAGTCTATGAAGTAACTGATCTTGATAATCAGCTTATAAAGGGGAGATTTAATATCTTAGAGCCCGATCCTAATAAATGTAAAAAAATAGAGGCTAAAAACATTTCATGTGTTTTAGTTCCTGCTATTGTTTTTGATAAAAATAATAATAGGCTTGGCTATGGTAGGGGATATTATGATAAATTTTTATCAAATTTAAAATGTCCAATATTAGGCATAGGCTTTTTAGAACAGCTCTTTGATAAAAAACTACCCGTGCAAGAGCATGATATAAAACTAAATCATCTTCTTTTATTTTAGATCTCTGTATAAAAAACTATTTTTCTGATTAATTCCACTTAAATCTTTAATATATATTAATTTATGTATTTAAAAAAAATTGACTATTCTAACAAATTCACTTACTATACAAAAAAAAGCTAGCTATGAAAAAATCACTACTTTCGTTTTTATTTTTTTGTCTGATATTTCAGATCTTTGCAGAAGAAGAAAAGCCTTGCTCTAGAGCTTATTGCGCATGCGAAAAACAATTTGCATATTCTAATAATATTTGCCCTTTGCAGTTTAAAGCAGAGCTAAACTATCTTTTTATCAATTTTTTTGAAGATGGAATAGAATACGCTCAAGTTGCAAATGAGAAAATAAATAATTCAAATGGTGAGCAAAAATTTAATCCAGGCGTAAGAGTTCTATTTTCATTTCCCATAAAAAGATCTACTCTAAAACAGAGCTATGTTGATCTTAGCTATACATTTATAAAAATGAAAAAAGCATCTGAGACGACTCCAAGAAATCTCATATATAACTCATTTTTACCCCCAGCTTTTTTAAATAGCTCAAATGCAGCAGCTAGTTTATCCGGAGATTTTCATACCTTTGATCTGGATTTAACAAGACCTTATTTCGTTAGTAAATATTATATCTCCAACCCTTCTCTTGGCATTAGAGGAGCAATTATTGATCAAACATATAAAATCGAATACAACATTGTAAATACTAATAATATAGTCAGAGCTAAAAACGATTATTGGGGAGTAGGCATTAAAGCAGGGTATGCAGCTGAATTTATTATCTCTAAATATTATAGCATTTATGCAAAGTCATTTTTTGCTCTTTTGTTTGGCAAGCATGATTTATCTCAAAACTCTACAACTCCAATAAGTGGATTAATTCGATATAGTGTAAAAGAGAAAAGATATGATGTTCAGCCAAATGCTCAAATATCGTTAGGTCTTAGCTTTAATAAACTTTTTAACAAAGATCAAAGCAAAATTGCGATTAGAATTGGTTATGAATTCCATGAGTGGTGGGATCAAAATCAGTTAAAAAGATTTATGGACCTTGATCCAAATAGCATGAAAACAGTCTCTAGAAATAATCTTAAATTTAATGGTCTAGCATTTAGCTTGCTTTTAGATATCTAATATTTACCTAGTAATATGTGCTATCGGAACCCTCAATATAGTTTGATCAACTCCATTTACAGAAAATATAATAATGTTAGAGCCATCATCTAAATCAAATGCACTATAAACAAATCTACCACTATTGTCTGTTATGATAGCAGGTTGGGTAAAAGAATCAGCAGCTCCTGATAATAAAACAGGATCAGAAAAGGTCTCACCAAAATCAAATGAAGAACCTACAAATTTAGAAAAAAGAGAATCAGAATTAGTCCAAATAACAAATATTTTTTGCCCAGATACATTTGCAGTAATCTCAAACATCGTATTAGAAGAGCCTGTTGAAATTGTTATTGGATCTGAAAAAGTAGCTCCAAAATCTGTCGATCTAGAAACTCTAATAGTTGAGTTACCTACACTGTAAACAAGATAAACATATTGTCCTGTAGCGTCAATTGCTATTTTAGGATCTCTAGCTTGACCGATACTTGAAACCACATTTATTGCGGTTGAAAAAGTAGCTCCAAAATCTGTCGATCTAGAAAATTGAATATTTGTATTAGAACCATCTACAGTTTTTTCCCACACACCATAGACAAATTGTCCTGAAAAACTTGTTGCAATTTGAGGATCCGTAGCATTGTTATCATTTGCTGAGATGGTATTGACCGAAGCTATAGGAGTCCAACTAGCTCCAAAGTCTATTGATCTCGATGTTTGAACTCTAAATATTCCTCCATCTTGTCTTCGCCAAACTGCATAGACATATTGCCCTGAATTATTTGTCACAATTTGAGATAGCTGTGCATTTTCGCTTGCCTCAGATAATTTTATCGAGGCTGTTCCTGCCGGCCAAGTGGCTCCAAAATCTGTCGATCTCGATGTTTGTATTTGAGTTTTAGCTCCTACTGTTTGCCGCCAAAGAGCATAGACATTACTACCTGAACTATTTGTAGCAACATGTGATCTAGCAGCATTGGTAGCTGTATCAGATAATACCGCTACAGAGCCCGTAGGGGTCCAGTTAGATCCAAAATCTGTTGATCTCGAAAACTCTATTTGAAATATTGCAGCGGGTCTAGCCTCCCAAATACCATATATATATTGTCCAGAGCTTGAGATTGCTATATCTGAATTCTGTGCTGTTGGAGTTACAGATAAATCAATTGGAGAGCTCCAAGTAGATCCAAAGTTATTTGAAATAACTACCTGAATTTTTGCATCAGTAGAGTTTCTCCAAATCATAGCAACGTTGCCACCAGTGTCATCTGTAGCTACAATTACCGGACTTGTATCTTCTCCCGATGCAGCTCTTTGCTGAGCTGGAAGTTGCCAAACAATTTCAGAAAAAGCATCAACTGTAAAAAAAAATGTTGTGAGAAAAAAATATAGAAAAAAGTTAAAGAATCTAGATTTATAAATAGACATTTTTTTTACAAAATTCATTTTTTTTTATTCCTTTTGTTTGATAAATATTAATATTTGTATGGACATAAAATCTCAAAATTTAATCCGATATAGTTTGTGGTATTGACCATAAAGATCCATAAAATTGAGAACCGGATACTTGAATAACATCTTTTGTTCCATCAGATCTAGTCCAGATAACACACGCTTTTTGCCCGTCTGCATCAGTTGTTATTTGAGGATCTTGAGCATTTTGTCCGGCATCAGACAAATCAACAGGTGAGCTCCAAGTAGATCCAAAATCAGTAGAATACGCTACTTGAACAATATCATTCGTACCACTAGATCTTATCCAAGTTACATAAATATTTTGTCCATAATTATCTGTCGCAATTTGCGGATCTTTTGCAGTTTGTCCAGTTGCAGATAAATCTATAGGAGAGCTCCAAATAAGACCATAATCTGATGAATAAGATAGTTGAATAATATCATTTGTCCCATTCGATCTCGCCCAAGCTACATACGTATTTTGACCATCTTTATCTGCTGCTATTTGCGGATTTTTTGCGGTTTGTCCAGTTGTAGACAAATCAAAAGCAGAAGACCAATTAGAACCTGAGCTATCAGAGAGTCTTAATTGAATAATATCATTTGAGCCGTTTGATCTCGCCCAAACAGCATAAATAACATTTTTGGTTGTTTGAATCTGCGGATCTTTTGCATTTTGACCGGCGTCAGATAAATTTATTACAGAAGCCCAAGTTCCACCATAATTTGATGAAAGCCTAAATTGAATAATATCATTTGTTCCATTCGATCTTGTCCAAAGAGAGCAAATACAATTTTGATTTTCATTTGAAGAAATTTGAGGCATTGTAGCATTTTGTCCATTACCTGAAAGATCTATAGGACCTGTCCAAGTAGATCCAAAATCTGTAGATCTATTGAACCTAATAATATCATTTGTTCCATTCGATCTTGTCCAGGTAACAAAAACATTTTTTCCAATATCGCTTGTTATTATTTTTGGGCTTGTTGCATTTTGGCCAGCCAAAGACAGATCAACAGCAGTAGACCAATTTTGAAAATCATTCGTTTTAGAATATGCAAACTGCACTATAATATTTGTGCCGTTTGATCTTTGCCATAGTCCATATATAAACTTTTGATATGAATCGCTTGCCAAATCGGGAATAGCTGCATTTTGTCCTAAAAAAGAGAGGTCTATAGGTGAAGACCAAGTAGAGCCATAATCTGAAGAGTAGCTAGTTTGAATGATATCATTTGTAGAATCATTTTTAGCCCAAATAGCAAAAATATATTTTCCATATTCATTTGTAATTATTTGAGGATTTTTTGCATTTTCTGCAGCAGCAAAAAGAGCATTTGTTGATAAAATAGTTAAAGCTAAAAAAAAGAAAATAAATGTATTTACAATCTTATTTTTTTTCATTGAAATCTCCTCTGAGTTAAAAAAATTGAGAAGATACTATTAAAAAAACTCAAAAGATATCAAGGTTTTTAAAAAAAATTATAACAAAGATCTATTTTTTAAGAGATGCGTCTTTTGCCCTTGCAAGATTTACAAGATGTTGCTTTGCCATTTTTAGTTTTATTATTTTGGGTTTTAGAATCTTGATTTTTAGAATCCCCAGTTTGATCGTTTTTATCTTTTTTAGGCTTTGGTTTGCAATATTTTGCACCAGGACAAGAATTTGCTGTAACCATTGCCCCTGATGCAACGTCTGAGCAAACCGAATAATAGCCTTCATATGAACATCTCCAAATAACCGTATATGGAGTATAAGAAGATGAAGCATCATATACAGATGTCCATTCTGTCGAGACTTGATCGGTACTCCAAACAGATTGTTCATTGGGAGCAAAGTTTTTTTGAGCCACAACTTTTCCATTTGCAGATTGCACTAAAGCTGTGAGCTCAAATGGAGTATCATTAAATAGCTTTACAGCATCTGCTGAAATAGAAGCGGTAAACAATAGAAAAAATATTAAGAGTTTTTTCATTTTTTTATTTTTCCTTTATCTATTTTTATAGATAATTAGCCAAAAGATAAATTTCAACTACAATATTTTTAAAAATATGAAAGCAAGCTTTTTAAAAGTTATAAATCCAGCGCCAATTTTAAATACTAAAAATTTTAACTCTGTTTTTGGTGGGAAAAATAAAAGAGATTTAAAAACAGATGAAAAAGGACATATTAGAGCTTTAGAGTTTATTGCTTTAAAAGATATGATCTTTGAAATAATTGAAAAAACCGACTTCCCATACATCTACAAGATAAAATGCGATTTTTATAAAAACAATTATTATGAAAAAAGTGAGCTATACATAGACTCTAGATTTACAACTTTTATCAAAGATCAAAAAGAGATTTCACTAAAATATATCTTAGATAAAAAAAAGATCTTAAAAAATCTACTCTCTTATCTGGGAAGAGAATATCTTTGGGGAGGTAATTTTTCAAAGGGAATTAAAACTCTATCAAAATACTATCCAGCAGCTAAAAGTCTACAGCAAAAAGAAAAAGATAAATGGATTTTAAAAGGTGTTGATTGTTCTGGAATTTTATTTGAAGCGACAAATGGATATACGCCAAGAAATACAAGTGAGCTTTTAAATTATAAAGAGCCGGTTTTCATAAAAGATTTGAAGCCAGATCAAATCGCCAAAAATGTAAAGCCGCTTGACATTATAGTTTTCAAGGGACATGACGTTATAGTGTTAGATTCAAACTACACAATTGAAAGTAGCGAGAATTTTGGAGTTATTAAAACTCCTTTAATTGAAAGATTGAATGAAATTCATAAAACAAAAAAAGCTGCTAATTTTTATAAAAACGACAATGACTATGTAATAAGAAGGTGGATTTAGACTTGTTTTAAATAGCTCAGGTTTATTTCAAAAGCCTTAAATAATCTTTTTGAGTCTCTCTTAGCATTCTGGCAATAAAATATATAAAATCTTTGTCATTGACATGTGCTTTTTCTAATGAAGAAATATATTCTTGTCTCATGATCATAGGTATAATTGCTATATTATAATTCTCTTGAAGTAAAATTAGATTCATTAAAAGCCTTGCTGTTCTTCCATTGCCATCTACAAAAGGATGTATAAACACAAATTCTTTATGCGCTATAGCTGCTACTTCTACTATATGTTTGTCTTTTCTTAACTTTTCGATTTCGGGAATAAGATTTTTCATTAGATCTGATAATTCCTCTGGCTTAGGAAGAGAGTATTTTGAACCAGTAATGATCGCTTTATTTTTTCTATATTTTCCTGCGTTTTTTTCATCTATTCTAAAATAAAATAGCTTATGAATTTTTTTTATATCCTCTTCAGAAACATTTTTATTCTTTGCTAAGGTATATAAAAAATCAAAAGCCTCGGCGTGACCAATAGCTTCGAGATGATCTTTTAGAGGTTTCCCTCCTATAGTGATTCCCTCTTCTAAAACAATTTTAGTCTCCGTTTCGGTTAATGAGTTTCCCTCTAAAGCGTTACTTGTATAGGTTAATCCTATTTTAAAATATTCTTTTATCTGCTTTAAAAATTTATCCTTTATAGGTTTAAAAGAATTAATTTCTTTTTGAAGAGACTCAATCTCATTTAAAATATCTTTCATTTCCACCCAAAAGATTTTATTATTTTTATGATTTTAGCATACAATATCAATAAAAACTATTAAAATCATTTCATTTTTTTATTGTAAAAATATCTATTTTGATACAAAATTTTTTGTGATTTTTTAATTCGGAGATAAGATGTTTAATTTTTTTAAAAACATATTAATAGTATCTAGCATATTTTTATCTACAGCATACCCTGCATCTTCGCAAAAGATTCAAAACAGAAAATACTACGAGCAAGGACATGCAATAGAAAATCACCATCTTATGCAAGCATATAATACACAAGCAAGAGTTGATATAGATGGTTGTATAGATTTTTTTATTGAAGGTAGTTTTTTATATTGGAGGCCGAAACAAATAGGGCTTGCAATTGGCGCTACCGCATCTTCAGATTTAGATGCAGATCCGATAAGAATATTGAATTTTGATTCTAATTACAAAACGGGATTTAAAGCTGCGATTGGATCTCACTCGAATATAGATCATTGGACGGTTTTAGCGAGCTATACATGGTTTAATACAGACTCAACGACAACAATAAATCAAGCTGTGGCAT
The DNA here is from genome assembly GCA_011064865.1 of Candidatus Anoxychlamydiales bacterium. Lineage (GTDB taxonomy): Bacteria > Chlamydiota > Chlamydiia > Chlamydiales > SM23-39 > JAAKFX01. Next base: position 5,076 of record JAAKFX010000004.1, on the reverse strand, counting down.
TCTCATCTGATTGGCTTACTCAAAGTGCATTTCAAGTTAATGCTAAATGGAAATTAGATTTTAATTTGTTGGAACTATCGATGTCTAGATCGGACTATACCGGTAAGCAGTTAATTTTATCTCCACTAGCGGCCTTAATCGGAGGATGGATAAATCAAAACTATGATATATCTAGCGATTTGAATGCGGCTGAAGCTTTGTCCCGTTCTTGGTTTGTTGGACCTAAAGTAGGGGCTTTAGCTTTGTGGAAATTTCGAAAAGGACTTAAGGTTTTAACTCAGATAGATACAGCTTTATTTTTCCAAAATTTTTACAATATTTCATATGAAGAGAAAAACACTCAATCTTTAGCATTTTCAAATAAAATTAATATGAAAAAACACTATCTGGCGCCTGCTATAAATTTAGCAGGAGGACTTAATTGGGGATCTTATTTTCATAAAGAAAAATTTCATATTGATCTAACAGCTAAGTATGAGTTTATGCATTTTTGGAATCAAAACCAAATGAGACATTTATTAAACCTGTTATCTTTTACAAGATTTAATCCTGGAGCATTAATGCTCCAGGGAATAACGATAGCGATGAGATTAGATTTTTAAAATGGAGCAATTTTAATATATGAAAATCAAAAAGTTTTTAGCAGTATTTTTTATAATTACAATTCAGATATCTTTTGCTCAGCCAAAAGTAGCGCCTACAAATCCAAATAAAAGCAGATTAAACTACCCAAAAAATTATGAAAATCAGATTCCATCGTATAACGCACCCGCTCGAATAGATATTCAAACGGCTTGGAATTTTATTGTTAGCGCAAGTTTTATTTACTGGCAGCCTGAAATGGTAGGGCTCGATTTAGGATATATATCTTCGAATGATTTAACCAATGAGCCTGATAGAGTTTTAAATTTTGATGCTGATTATTGTCCTGGCTTTAAAGTTTTATTAGGAACGCACTATGACTATGATAATTGGAATGTAAACGCTAGATATACAAGATATCATGCAAAAGAAAAAGAGAAGAGAGAAGAGAATATTATCTTACATATCTTTAGCCAAACAGAAGCGATATCTCAAATTGAAACTATATGGAATACTCAACTAGATTATTTTGATATAGAAATAGGTAGACCATATTATAACGGTAAACATTTAATACTTAAACCATACATAAGTGTTAAAGGAGGCTGGTCTAAACAAAAATATAAACTAAATGCAACTCTGAGCACTGTTGATCAAGAGGCTTTTTATAGAACAAAAACTTGGTTTTTAGGCCCTAGAGGAGCTTTAGATATCAACTTTTTACTAAGCTATGATTTCAGAATTTTTGCAAATACTAGCATATCAATTTTGTATCAAAAATTTAAAACTCAAGATCGCTTTATATCCACTTTTTTTCCTCTAAATTTCACAACAAATTTTAGAACAAAAACAATTCAACTGACACCATTTTTTGAGATGAGCCCAGGAATTGGTTGGGGATCTTATTTCGATCATAATAACTGGCATATAGATGCTGTAGCTGCTTATAACTTTTTATATCTCTTCAACCAAAATGAATTTTTATCTGTTGATGCTGTAGGGGACTTAATGATGCATGGTTTGGAGATAAGTTTAAGGTTAAATTTTTAAATAAAAGGATAAATTTTTAAGGTTAGGAAAACATATGCGTTTTTTGCTTATATCAATATTCTCACTTATTACTTTTTTTGGTTTTTCAGATGATATGGATGAAGATTTAATAACGTATCATCCATATTATACACCTAAATCCAAAAATTATTCTGAGGGCCATTTGATAGATAAATCTCAAATTATGCCGGGATATAATGCTGCAGCGAAAATTGATATTGGAAAAGATATAGATGCATATGTCATTGGCACATATCTATTTTATCAACCCATTCAAAAAGGTCTAACATACGCTCATACAGCAGATAATGCAAACTCAAATACCGGAAAATATTTTGAAATGCACTCTAATTATAAATCTGCCTTTAGACTAGCTGTAGGCTTTAGTACAAATTATGATGATTGGTCATATACAGCAGAATATACAAGATTGCATTTTTCAAAAAATAAAGAGGTTGATCAAAGATCGGTAAATACATGGATTCATTTTAATACTGTGACACCTGATTTAATGGTAGTATCAAACACAAAAGCTAAATGGGTTTTAAAGCTCGATATTTTAGATTTAACTCTCGCTAGATCTTTTTATAGCGGTACTCATTTGATCTTAACACCACTTTTTGGAATAAAAGGAGGGTTTTTAGATCAGAGTTTTAATACTGATTCTGTAAGAGAAGAAGATGAATCTATTTTATTTTCAAGAGACAAATCTGATTCACATTTAATTGGACTTTTAGGTGGTTTAAAATCAAAGTTTTTAATTTTTTGGGGATTTAATTTTTTTGCTGATGTAGAAGGAGCCTTGTTCTATCAAGATTTCAAAGTTAAAAATAGACAAAATAACGCTAATAATCAATTTGCTCTTTTTGATAATTCAAAAAACTCTATTTCATATATAAATCCAAGTGTAAAAATTGCAGCTGGGTTTGAATGGGGGACATACTTTAATAATAATGGCGCTCATGTATCTTTTTTAGCAGGCTATGACTCTGAGATATATTTTAATCAAAATCTAATGACATCATTAAATGAGCTTAGAATAAATAGCAGGACAAAAGAGATCGGGAATCTTTTTTTTCATGGCTTAGTTGGCAAATTAGTACTTAACTTTTAATCTTTGTTTAAAAGAGCGAAGTTACTAGCACCTAAAAGAGCGGCTCTATCATTTAAAATTACTTTTACCGGCATCGACATCATTAAAGAGGAAAATCTCCCTTTATCAGCAAAAGCTTTCATAAAATTGCCCGTCTCTAATTTATCCAATATTCTAGGGGCAATTCCTCCTCCAATATAAACTCCACCTAAAGCAAAAAATTTCAAAGCAGCATTTCCAGCCTCTGCACCATAGATTGAGGAAAACCAATCTAAAACTCTCTCACAAGTCTTGTTCTCTTTATTCATTCCCTTTTTAGTAATTATAACCTGAGGCTCTACATGATTTTTTAACTCTTCATCTAATTGTTCATCTTTAGGCTCATGTCCATTTTCTACTAAAAACTCATAAAGATTATAGATTCCAGATCCGGTTAAAACTCTCTCATATGAGACGTGTCCGTGTTTTTTTTGTAAAAATTTTAATAGTTCTATTTCCAAATCATTTTGAGGCGCGAAATCTGTATGCCCACCTTCACAAGCGAAAGGTTTTAATCTTTTTCCATCAAAATACATTCCAGCTTCACCAAGACCTGTTCCTGCAGCAACAATGCAGGCGTTTGCTTTTACATCTTCGCCTTCATTTAATATTAAAAACTCTTTTTCTTTTAAACATTCGATGCCATATGCATTAGCTTCTAAATCATTTAATAAATATGCTTTTTCAATTTTTAAATCTTTTTTAATCTCAAAAATATCTATAAACCAAGGAATATTTGTGGTTTGACATTTGCCATCTTTTACAGGACCGGCAACACCAAAAGAGGCCGCTTCAATTTGAGTTTTTTCATCTTTTAAAAAATCATGAATAGCAGATAAAAGTGTTGAATAACTACTACTTAAAAATCGATTTTCTTTAATTAATGTTAATGGTTTTTTATATTCATATAAAGCGAGGCGGGTATTTGTTCCGCCAATATCCCCAGATAGCAGCATTTTTTATCTCCATATTTTATTTTACTATATCAATTATATATTTTTTTTCTTCCTTTTTCTTATTTTGACTTGACTCAAAGCTTTTTTATGATCAAGCTAATGTATATATATATATAATCAGAACAGGAGATTCTCTCATGAAACAATCAGATATTGAAGAAAAGAAAAAAGCATTAGATTTAGCGGTGGCTCACATCAAAAAACAATTTGGTGAAGGCGCTGTTATGGCGCTTGGAAAACACTCTTCTATAAAAGGCGTCGAAGTTATTAAAACTGGAGCTCTTTCTTTGGATATTGCGCTTGGAGTTGGCGGTGTTCCAAAAGGAAGAATTGTTGAACTTTATGGACCAGAATCTTCAGGAAAATCCACACTTGCAACACACATAGTAGCTAGCGCTCAAAAAGCTGGCGGTATTGCAGCATATATAGATGCTGAACATGCCTTAGATCCTGTTTATGCAGCTAAAATAGGCGTTAACTTAGACGAGCTAATGATATCACAGCCAGATTCTGGAGAAGAGGCTTTAAACATAACAGAAATGCTTGCTCGTTCAAATGCTTTAGATGTTATTGTTATAGATTCTGTAGCGGCTCTTGTTCCTAAAACTGAATTAGAAGGAGAGATAGGAGACTCTCACATGGGACTTCAAGCTAGAATGATGTCACAAGCACTTAGAAAACTTACTGCGACTTTATCAAAGAGCAAAACCTGTGCAATATTTATTAATCAAATTCGTGAAAAAATTGGGATTATCTTTGGAAATCCAGAAACAACACCAGGTGGAAGAGCTTTAAAGTTTTTTTCATCTATAAGAATGGATATTAGAAGAATAGCTTCTATAAAAAACCCTGATGGAAAAGATATAGGAACTAGAACAAGAGTAAAAGTTGTTAAAAACAAAATGGCAGCACCTTTTAGAATGGCTGAGTTTGATATCATGTTTAATGAAGGGATATCTAAAACAGGATCTTTATTAGATGTTGGTGTTGAAAATGACATCATAGATAAAAATGGAACTTGGTTTAAATTCAAAGAGAATAAGTTGGGTCAAGGTAGAGAAGCTGCAAAAGAAGCTTTATTAAAAGATCCAGCTTTATATGACGCAATAGAAAAACTAATAATTGAAAAAACTCAAGTGAAGTAAAATTCATCAAAAAAGCTGCTTGAAAACTCAAGCGGCTTTTTTTTCATAAAGATACATCTTTAAAATTTCGAGATCTTTTTCTCTAAAATATCAATTAAAGTAAAAAATTCGGCAGAATCTAAATTCAAAATTTTTAAAAGATCTTTTGTTTTTTTAATCTCTTCTAAAAACATATTTTTTGCTTTGTCAAGGCCTATAGCAATAGCTATAT
>JAAKFX010000039.1 GCA_011064865.1 Candidatus Anoxychlamydiales bacterium | reverse complement strand
GACTAATGCCATTAATCATACAAAAGTTTACTCTTTTTTTAAAAAACATTATATTATTTTTTTTAAAAATAGTCAACATTATGTCTAATGATTTTGTTTGGAGAGCTGGTAGAAGTTGTGTCTTTAAAAATTTTGTTCATGTTGTCTTTATTGCTAAATATCGACAAAATATTTTATAGGAAGAAAAAGAGATAAAGAAAAAAAAAATGGCTCGCTTAACCCTCCCCTAAAGGAAAGGGAATGCGCGAGCTTTTATTCAAAAAATTTGCATCCTTAAATTTTTATTCTTTTTCTGATTTATGATCTGATCCGAAGCCACAAGTTCCTTTTGAAAAAAGAAAACTAATTCCCCAGATACCTGCTAAACCAATAATAATATAGGCAATTCTTGCCCATGTTGATTGATCTGATCCGAAAACATCTTGAATAACATCATATTGAAACGCTCCCCAAAGCCCCCAATTGATAGCTCCAACTAAGATAAGAAGCAATACAATAAAACGAATTATTCTCATTTAAACCCTCCGATAAGTTAATAAAATAATAATTACCTTTTTTAAAAATAGTAAAAAAAAAAAAATTCCTTGTCATTATTTTTTTTTACTATCAATGAGATGAGATTGACTTTTTTCATGAAAATATGTAATAATAACCTCTAAATTTTAAGGTTTTAACATGTCAAAGTTTGATAAAGAATCACTACAGAATCTACAAGATCTTTGTAAAATAAAATTAAATGAAAAAGAGATAGGAAAATTTGCAGAAGATCTAAAAAAAATAATTGATTATGTAGAGCAATTAAATGAGGTAGATACAAAAAACATCGAAACTTGCAACTATATTTTAATGGATTTTCAAAAAAATGTATTTAGAGAAGATGAAGTTAAAAATACTTTAGATAAAAATAGATTTTTAGAAAATGCACCAGATCAGATAGCTTCTATGATAAAAGTTCCACAAATTCTTTCAAAAAAATAGGCATATAAATGTATAAAAAATCTGCAATAGAGATTCGAGATCTGTTTTTAGAAAAAAAGATATCGGCTATTGAAATCACAAAATATTTTTTAAATCGGATTGAAAAATATGATAAAGATCTAAATTGCTATATAAATGTTTTAAAAGATAGAGCGTTCAAAAAAGCAAATGAGTTAGATCAAAAGCTAAAAGAGAATAAATTTGTTGGTAAACTTGCCTCTATTCCAATAGCGATAAAAGATAACATGCATATTTTAGATGAGATCACGACATGTGGCTCTAAATTTTTAACTAATTACAAAGCTGTTTTTAATTCTACTTTAGTAGATCTTTTAGAAGAGCAAGGCGCAATAATTATTGGAAAGACAAACTTAGATGAGTTTGCAATGGGATCATCTTGTGAAGATTCTAGTTTTTTTCCTACAAAAAATCCTTGGAATTTAAAGTGTGTCTCTGGAGGATCTTCTGGAGGAAGCGCAGCGAGCGTAGCAGCGAGGCTCACTCCTATTGGTTTTGGATCAGATACTGGAGGTTCTGTAAGACAACCTGCTGCATTTTGTTCGACGGTTGGCTACAAGCCGACTTATGGTAGAGTATCTAGATATGGTCTTGTTGCTTTTGGATCATCTTTTGATCAAATAGGCCCTATTGCTACAAATTCAAAAGATATCGCTCTTATTATGGAAGTTATTGGAAAACACTGCCCAAAAGATTCAACAAGTTTAAAGCTGCCTTTAGAGACTTACTTAGACAACATGCCAACTTCTTTTGAAAATATCAAAATTGGTATCCCCTATCATTTTTTAGAACAGCTAAAACCTCAAGTTCGAAAAAACTTTGATGATGCAATAAATATTTTAACACAAAAAAAGGTTCAGATTATTGATGTTGATTTAGATATATTGAAATACTGCCTTGCTGTTTATTATATTATTGCCACGGCTGAAGCATCGACTAATTTAGCTAGATTTGATGGGATTAGATATGGAAAACGCTCTAAAGAGGCTAAAACTTTAAATGAAATTTACGAACTTTCTAGAGAAGAGGGTTTTGGAGAAGAGGTAAAAAGAAGAATTATGTTAGGAACATATGTTTTATCTTCAGGCTACCTTGATGCTTATTATAAAAAAGCGCAAAAAGTTAGAACTTTGACCATCAAAGCCTTTGAAAAGGCTTTCGATAATTGTGATTTTGTTGCTATGCCAACAGTCCCATCTTCTTGCTTTGAAATTGGCTCTATTAAAGATCCAATTGAGATGTATTTGCAAGATCTATTTACTGTACCAGCAAATATAGCAGCTATCCCCGCAATCACCGTTCCATCTGGATTTGATAAAGATCAAAAGCCTCTCGGCTTTCAAATGTTTGCGCCAGCATTAGATGATGTAAAACTGGTTCAGTATGCATCTTTAGTAGAAGAGACATTTAAATTAACTCAAAAAATTCCACCTTTATTTGATAAGGAGTAGAAAAATGGTAGATGATACAGCGTTTGATATGTGGGAGACTGTAATTGGTCTTGAAGTGCATGTGCAGTTAAATACAAAATCAAAACTTTTTAGTTCGGCTGCTAATCGTTTTGGAGATGAGCCTAATACTAATCTCTCAGAAGTATGCACAGGCCAGCCAGGAGCTATGCCTGTTATTAATAAAGAAGCTGTAACAAAGGCAATCCGATTTGGGCTTGCTGTAAATGCAAAAATTTCTAAACTAACAACATTCGATCGCAAATCCTATTTTTATCCAGATAGCCCTAGAAACTTTCAAATCACGCAATTTTATCATCCTATTATAACAAAAGGTTCTGTTGTTAGCGATGTTGGAGGCGAGACTAAAAGATTTCAGATAAGTGAAGCGCATTTAGAAGATGATTCAGCGATGTTAAAACATTTCGATACTTTTGCAGGTATCGATTATAATAGAGCTGGCACTCCCCTTTTAGAGATCGTATCTGAGCCTTGTATGCGATCCGCAAAAGAGGCTGCATCTTATGCGATGGCAATTAGATCCATCATGCAATATATAGATGCATCTGATTGTTCAATGGAAGAGGGGTCTTTAAGAATTGATGCGAATGTATCTGTAAGGCCAAAAGGAGAAACAACTCTTAGAACTAAAACAGAGATAAAAAACATAAACTCTTTTAATTTTTTGCAGCTTGCAATTGATTCAGAAATCAGACGTCAAATAAAATTATATGAACAAAATCCCCACTTGCCGTTTGATGAAGTTATATCATCTGGAACCTACAGATGGGATATGCAAAAAAAACAAACTGTTTTAATGCGAAAAAAAGAAAGGGCTGAAGATTATAGATATTTTCCGGAACCAGATCTAGTACCGATTATTATTACCGATGAAGATATTGCAAAAATCGAAAGTGAGATGCCAGAGCTTCCGCATAAACGTTTTGAAAGATATATCAAAAAATTAAATCTTACAAAATATGATGCATCGATTTTAATAACAGATAAAAAGCTCTCGGATTATTTTGAAAAAGCATTAGCTAATTGTAAAAACGCAAAACTACTTTGCAATATTCTAACTATAGAATTTTTGGGTAAGTTAAAAGAGAAAAACACAACGTTATTTAAAATTAACATAGATCCTATGCATATAGCTAAACTTGTAAACTTAATAGATTCTCAAACGATTACTGGTAAAATTGCAAAAAGCGTTATTGATGATATGATAAAAGATCCAAAAAAAGATCCTGAAAAAATAGTAAAAGAAAACCCAAACTATCAACCTCTCACAGACGAGAGCCAAATAGAAAAAATCGTAGATCAAGTATTAAAAGAAAATCCGACATCTATAAAAGATTATTTAAATGGAAAAGAAAAAGCTTTAGCATTTTTAGTTGGTCAAGTTATGAAACTAACTAAAGGAAAAGCATCTCCTGGTATTGTGAATAAGCTAATTTTTCAAAAAATAAAAAAAGAAAAATAAGATTAAATAGCCTTAAAAAATACATGATCAAAATGAAGCCTACTGCAGAAAAGTCACGACTAAACTGCAGCAACCTTCAGAATAGTCATACTTAAACACTTAATAAACAAAAATTTATCTATTTAGGGCGACATAAATTCATTTTTTATGAATTCTGAAAATATGTTTTTTAGATTTAAAAGATTTTATGACAAATATGCAATCAGATTGCATATTTGTCATATTTTTTGTTTGAACTTCGGCTAGAAATTTTTCCCCAGCTTGAATTTTAAGCTCAAGTTTTATCAAAACTGCAAATGAGCTTACAAATTTTACCATCTTTATCCCATGTGATTACATCAAGTCCGGTGATTATTTTGTTATCTAAAGTGATTTTAAATCTTATACAAATTCTATTAATATAATCAGAATGTTCAAATACCTTTATTATTTCGTATGCAACTTTATTTGTTTTATCAAAAAGATCTTTATGGATTTTATAAAGCGCATTTTTTCCATTTATTTTATTATTTGGATCTTGAAAAAATATTCAAGGTCTTGGATGAAAATTTTCAAAAGCTTTTTTCAAGTGAGCTTTAGAGATATGCGTATATTTATCAGTAGTTGAAATATCTTCATGTCCCAGCATATCTTGAATGAGTCTTAGATCTGCACCATTTTCTAAAAGATGTGTGGCAAATGAATGTCTCAAAGTATGAGGAGATATATTTTTTTTGATATTAGCTTTTTTAGCATAGAATTTGATTCTATTATAAATGGTAATTCTATCGATTTTTTTTCCATTTTTTGAGATGAAAAGATAATCGATGTTTTGGATTTCATTTCTAAAATTTACAAGATAGTGATCGATAGCTTCAATTGCTTTTTTGCCAATAGGGACTATTCTTTGTTTTTTACCTTTTCCTGTAACTTTTATAAAATTATCTGAGACATCTAATATTTTGAGATTTGAGCTCTCTGTAACTCTAATGCCTGTTGCATATAAAATCTCTAAAATGGCTCTATCTCTAGCACCTATAAAATCATCTATTTTAATTTGCTTTAATAGAGATTCAACTTCAGAGCAGGTTAAAACAGCTGGTAGAAACTGCCAAATTTTTGGAAGATCTAAATATCTTGTTATATCTATTTTTATTACATTTTCTTTTTTTAAAAATCTAAAAATGACTTTTATTGCAATAAAGCTTCTATAAATTGAAGAAGCTGCATATTTAGTTTTTAAAAAGCTTAGATACTCTACGATGTGGTTTTGCGTTACATCTTGAAATCTATCAATTGCTTTTTTTTTCAAAAAATCATGAAAATATCTAATATCTCGATGGTATGCTTCTACTGTATTTTTAGAGAGAGCTTTTTCTGTTTCAATGTATGCTAAAAAGCCATTGATTTGAAAATTTATATCTTGCATGTATAGTATTTTTTATTTTCACTATAACAAAGCTTTTCAAAAAAAAAGAAATTTAAATTGCGTTTTCTGCTAAATAGCCTATTTTTTTCGCTAATTTGCCTTTAGAATCTTCTTTATCAATTTTTGTAATATGAGATCGATAAAAACTAGCTCCTTGAAGATATACAAATAAAGCTGCAGATATTGCTCCTGGAATTAATACTGGATATGTAAATCCAAAAAGCAAAATAATGAAAATTTCTATAGCTTGAAGAAATGATGCTATAGCATATAAGGTATTATCATGAATAGCTAAACCATTTTTAAATTGGACTCTTTGAATAATTTTATTTGTCTTTTCAACGCTCAGAATAGTTTGATTTTTTAAAATCTTATTTACATCTTTTTGAATTACATTAGCTACATTTGAGCCTACCCTTCTTTCAAATCTTTTGATTTTTGTTAAAACTCTATTTTTTATTATTTGGTGTACAATCTTTTGAAGGGTTTCATCAGTTTCATTTGGATTGTTTTTTCTTACATTTTTTAAAATTTTATAAGCTTCTATTTTTGATACTTGAATTTTACTTTTTAAAAACCTTAAAGCTGCAAGTTTTTTATCCTTTTCACTTAAATTTGGATTGTTTAAATAGGCCTTGAATTTACTTTTAAATTGCAAAGCTTTTATATCAAAATAGCCATATCTACCCATAGCATATAGAGTAACGAATATAAATATTGAAAAAGCAATGCTTGTAAGAATGGTTTTAAAAGCTAATCTAGCTACTGATGTAATCAATTTTGCTGCCCAATCAAATGAACCACTAACCGCCCAAATCAGGTTTCTATAAATCTTATGTCTTCCATCTCTAATTCCTTCTGTATCTCCTATTTTTTTAGCATCAATAAAATTATCAATTCCATTAATAAGTCCAAAAAATCCGACTATAAATCCAAGCCAATCATCCCATCCTTTTATTTTATCTAAAAAACTCCAATCAGCTTTGATATTCAAAACATCAAATATTTTACCAAATGCACTTTGAATATCACTTATCCAAACAGCCCATAGAGACCATTCAGTATCAGCTTTTATTAATCCTTTAAAATATTTAATAGGAATTTTTTTTATATCTGAAGGACTAGATTTAACAATTCTTTTATTTGCTATTTCTATTCCACTTTTAACAAATTTTTTATCTGAGTTTTGTAGATGCAAAACATCTTTGTGTTTTAATGCATTTGTATTTAATAAAAAGGTTTTACTCTTTTTAGCTACCTTTTTAAATGCTTTTTGAATTTTACTATCTTCAATAGCCTTAAAATCTTTTTCCCAACCCAAGCTGTAGCATAACTTTTTGTTTTTAACCATCAAAGATATTCTAGATGCTTTTAAATCTTTAATATTTTGATTTATCTCTTTTTTTTGAACAACTTTTGATGCAACTTTATCAATATCTTTTACAAGCTTTTTTGGCAAAGCCTCTAAAGTATCAGACACCAACATCTTATTTCCCCATTTCATGGAGCTTAGATGCGCTGAAGTATTTGCACTATTTGAAGATAAATAATAATTTATTCCCAAACTCATATTCACCTAATACAAAATATTAATTTATTATTAATATAATTATAGCACATTTACAACTATATTAAAATAAACAAGATCTTTTGAATTGCATTAATAATTAATTAAGCATAAACATCTATTACAAAACAAATAAAAATATATTAAATAATAATAATGAATTATTAATAATGAATTATTTTTTTTATAAGAAAAACAACTGAACTATCCTAAAATAGCTGCAAACTTGCCCAAAATATCTTTTATAACTTCTAACTTATTTTGATCAGCATTAAAATTATAAATTCTATCTTTTGGATAATGTTTTAAAACTTTTGTAGTATCGTTTAAGTATATATCCATTCTTTTTTGCAAAATCTTCTCATCAACATCATCCAATCTTTTCTCAATTAGAGCTCTATTTTTTAATCTATCAATCAATTTTTTAACATCTTTCATCTCTAAAACAATGATATATTCAACTGAAATATACTTCTCTAACAGAATCGCTTGCTTCAGAGTTCTGGGAATCCCATCCAACAGCAGAAACTGCTCATTTGGCTTATATTCGCCCTTTTTTATCTTATCTTCAACAAAGCTATGCCAAATATCAATCGTTACATCATCCGGCACAAAAACACCCGCATCTATGAGTTTTTTGATCTGTTTTCCTTTTTCTGTTTTTGGATCAATAGCTCTAAAAATATCTCCAGTCGACACATGAAACACTGTATCTGAATGACTTAAGAACTTGCTGATGGTTCCTTTACCTGATCCCGGAGGGCCATAGATCAAAACTGACTTATACACATTATCCATATTTCAAATCCTTTTTACTTAAGATATTAATTATCTTTGACTTAAGAATCAATAAAAAACCATCCCATTAAATATACTGATAGTCAACCACTTGCAATCTTTATATAAACTTTATAGAATTTTATTGAAATTTTAAAATAAAAACATTATAATTAATATAGATAATTACATAAATAATAACATTTTTTAAAAAAGAGAGATAATTATATGCCTTATGGTTTATTTGGAAAAAAATACCCAAGCCCTAGTACTAGCCCAAAAACACTTCCAGTATCAGAAGAAATAGAACCACCTAAAAAAGAACAAACAATGCCAGTTCAGATCACTTTCGATAATGGCAATGGCAAAAAAATCTATTATATTATAACTAAAGAGCGTGGTGAAAGAGTTGATGATCCAACAGCATCATCACATAAAAGCTATGCTCAGCTTTTCAAAACTACCCTAGAATCGGGAATTTCAGCTCTGCTAAAAAATAATCCTGGATTAAAGATCGGTGACATTAATTTAAAATATATTACAATTAAAGAATATCCCATTGTTGATGGAGAAGATCCAAGGGTTGTTTTAAAATACAAATCTTCTAAAAACGGCAATAAAACCTATACAATTGATATATCTAAAGATCTTAAAATTGATGAAAATACCAAAAATTCAATAAATACAGATATTAAACCTAAATATGAAGCTATAGATTCTGAATTAGATACAGCTCTCTCAACTTATATAACTGCAATGAAAATACTAAGAGGTAGTTTGTCGCCTATGCCTACTAGTAGAACTGATGATGAAGACTATAAGCCTCAACCTATTGAGCTAAATATCTCTACAAAGAAAGAGAAATCGGATCCTATGGTAGATGAGCCTTCTGCAGAGCCATCTCCAGCAGAGCCAGCTAAACCAAAAGAAGATAGCGATTCTGCACCTGCAGTAGCAGCCCCAGACTCTCCTAAAGAACCCGAAAAAGAAGCCCCTATTGAAGATCCATTTGAGAGAACTGACTCAGAGAAAAAATTTGAAAGCATTCCCAATGTGTGTGATGCACGAGAATATTTTACAAAAGCTGTAGAGAAAGCATCTATTCATTGGTAAAAATTACTAGCTACAATAGAAAAAAATAAAAATATACTAGCTGAAAATCCAGCCAAGACTAGAGAGCTTTTTAAAGGCATTAGCAAAGAGAGTAAAATTTTATTAAAACGTTTTTTACTTCTTTTAAATGCTAATATTTCAGTTTTAGCTGATGAAACCCTAGATTTATTGAATCAGCATATTTATCATCCAAATGCTAGCTCAAACTCAACAGCCCAAACAACCTATAATAAGCTTACAACAATTAAGACACCAATCGAACAATTAATGAAGCTTCAAAAAGAAGAAAAAACAGCTGTTACACCTGCTAAAAAATCTTGGCACGGGCTTTGGTAAATCAGATTGAAAGATTTGAAAAAAATCTATTAATAGCTTTATTTTGAATTACTTACGTATATTCTATTAAATACCTATTATCATTTTAGTTTAGTATTTTTTATAGACATAAAAAAAACCCTAACTTTTATTGTTAGGGTTTTTTTGTGAAATTATTCTTGTGTCGATATTATGCTCTTCCGAAAATTCCCAAGAAAGCATTTTTTGCGCCTTCAACAGCTTTTGCTAATAATCCAGCAGCTGGAGCAGCTGGAGCTGGACTAGCGTCAGGAGCTGAAAAAACAGTTCCATTTGCATCAATAAATAAAGTTGCATTTGCTGCTTCAGCTTTTGCTGATTCAGCTGCTGATTCAGCTTCTGCTTTTTCGTAGGCTTGTAATCGTAGCTCGTGGCTAATTTGAGTAATACCTTTTCCAAAATCTTTAGGCTCAATTTGAGTTAAAACAGGTTTTACACTACCTTCAATACTTTTAAATTCAACGTTTAAAAGATTAGCTAAAACAGTTCTAAAAGCTTCTACTTTTGCTAAGTATAGTTTTTCTTGTGAAGAGATAGTATTATCTCTGATCTTCTCTATACTTGCTTTTTCTGCTTTAACACCATCAATTCGCTCAGCATTTACTTCTTTAATTTCTGCTATTTGAGCTTCTTGATTTGCTTTTACGCTTGCTATTTCAGCTTCTTTAGCACTAATTTTACTCTCAATTTGAGCTATTTGGGCTTCAGCTTCAGCTGTTTCTTTCTTACACTCTTCTGGTTTCGTTACCACTTGATCTAGTAAACTTTGCTTTACTTTATCAAAAACGTCTTCTTCTGCTTTGAAAGCAGCGATTTCAGCGTTTAATTCATCAATTTTAGATTTATTTCCGTTGATTACATCTTCAATTTCTAAATCTCTTACTTTTTCTAGACTTGCAACTAATTGATCTTTCTCAACTAGTTGTGATTCAAAACTAGCTTTTGCAAAATCTTCTAAAATTTGGAAATCATTATTATTTCCAGCAGCTATGTTAAAATTTATCTCTTTAAATTGAGCTGAAATTTTATCCTCTCCGCCTAATTCTTTAACGATTTTTGCAAGTAAATCTTTTTGGATTTGCTCAAAAGTTTTTCCTAAAGATTTTGAAGATATTTCAGTCATAGCATCAAAATTTGCATCAAATATTTTTTCTGCATCTTGATTTGTTTTTGTTATATCTTCTAAATTATAGTTTTTCGCAAGTTCTATTGCTTTAGAAGTAATTAACGCTTGATATTTTGCATCAATAGTTTGAACCATTTGAGAAACTAGTATCTCAGAGAACTTATCCCAACTTACAACATTTGCACTTGTAGGATTAGATGGATCAAAATCAGCTAAAATTCCAAATCTTCCATCATTTAAATCAATTCTAAGCGTTGAATCTTCATTTACTGATTGGAATAATTCTGTTACTTCTTTTACATCTGTACCGAATTGAGCAAAGTTAGTATAAGCTTTAACTAGATCTTTGTAAGCATCTTGAAATCTTACTTTATTTGACTCAAAATCAGTTGATTTAGCTGGATTTTGATAAACTCTAGCTATTTCAAAATACTCTGAAGCTGCTTTTACAAAAGCTTCTTTAGCTTCAACTTTACCTTGTTCTCTTATAGCATCAAAAGCTTCTTTAGAATCTGCAACTTTTGCTCTAGCTCTTCTGATTTCATAAATTCCACCAGCTAATGCAGTAGATCCTGCAACAATTGAGCCTGCGATTAAAAGTGGCATTGAATATGCAAAACCAACTCCTATTAAAGCAACCGCTGCTACTAAAGATACGATATAAGCAACTCTGCCTAAATTAGTTTTTGTTTTAAACATTGCAGCTTTTAATGCATAAATTGTTTTATCTTTTAGTTCACTTACTCTTCTAGATGTATTGAAAAGTGCACTTCCAAGACCAAATTTAGCATTAGTTACTTTATCAGCAACATTGCCTTTGAAATCATCAATTCTTCTAGATGTATTAAATAATGCTGAACCAACATCATATTTAGCATTTTTTGCTCTATCAGCAACATTTGCTTTGAACTCACTAACTCTTCTTGAATTGTTACAAAGTTTAGTACCCAAACCACTTTTCATATTAGCATTAACTTGTGATAAATTTGGTGCATTCCAAAGTTTATCTCCTACATTGTATTTCACTTCTGTTAAATTTTTTGGAGAATTCCAAAGCTTATTAGCTACATTATTCTTAACTTCAGATAAAGACCCTGGAATATTCCAAAGTTTTTGCTCTAAGTAATTTCTTACATTGTTAAACATATTTTTTCCTCCTAACCGGACTTTTTTTTAATTAACTTTCTTAATCTATTATTAGATTTAAACTAATCTTGTAAATAGTTTATAACAGCTCGTAATTAATTTCAATAAAATTACGCTATGAAACATAAAATAAATTATTTATATAATTAATAAAAAATTAAATTAACAATATTAAAAACCTCTTTCAGAATCTACTCTGAACTAATATTTTTAATTTTAAAATTTTTAAAATAATTTATACAACTACCAGCTTTTTAGCATATTTTTACAAAAAATTTTAACCTTTATTTTAATTAAAATTTATAGTAAAATAGCATTAAGAGAGAGAATAACATGTTATTAACAAATAGCGTTATTTTCTTTAAAAGAGAACACCATATAACAAATAAATAATTTTAAAAATTAAAATAATATTTATAAATAATAGGTTTTATATGGACAATAAAGGGTTATTAAAAAAAGTCGCTAAATTAGAGAGTCAATTAGATATTTTTGAGACTGAATTTGAGACTTTAAATAAAATTTTGATAAAATGCGGTTTTCCAAATGGAATAGTCACTTTAAAAGAGACTGCTAATCAATTACTTAAGGAAAATCAAATAACATTCGATATTTAAATTTCTTGATAAAAAAACAGTTTTGAAAAATACTCTTATAATATTGATGTATATATAGGAGTATTATTATGGGAAAACTTATCTTCGAAAATAACAATGAAGAAGTTGAAATTGCAGATGGCAGCCCAATAAAAAACGAATGCGAACAAGCGGGAATACCTTTTGCTTGTTCTGAAGGGGTTTGCGGATCTTGTATTATAGAGATAGTAGATGGCATGGAGAATCTATCTGAGCCAACACAAGCTGAAAAAGATTTTCTAGGTGAGATTCAAAATGAAAGACTTGCATGTCAATGTAAGATAAAAAACGGCAACGTTAAAATTAAATTTTAGGATAATATTTATGGCAATAACAAAAGATATGACGATTGAAGAAATTTTTCTGCACCATCCAGAAAAAAAGCAAATGCTAGCAGAAGTACTTATGAGTGTAGGACTTGGCTGCTGTGGCTGCTCAGGAGCTTCATTTGAGACCTTAGAGCAAGGGCTTCAAGCTCATGGTAAATCTCAAGGTGAGATTGATGAAGTTTTAATGGCCTTAAATTCAGTTATTTAAAAAATCTGCAATGCATTTAAAATCAATACCTTAGATGCATTGCTTAATATACTTATTATCAATATCTTATATTTTTAATTTATTTATAACAAAAAAAATCTTAAAACAAAAGACAATACCCTGTCTGTAAACAACTTAAATACAGCTATTTATAATAAATAGATTTAAATTATCTGTG
>JAAKFX010000038.1 GCA_011064865.1 Candidatus Anoxychlamydiales bacterium | reverse complement strand
TATAGATTTGCAACACCATTTTTAAGTTCAATGAAAAAAGCAGCTATTATACCCGTTAAAACACTCGGTGACGCTCTTATTTTAATGATAGCGGCAAATAAATTAAAAAAAGCTAACTTTGAAGTTACTATCTTACATGAGGGTATATATTCATTAAAAAACTGGTTTTCAAACTTTCATTTCAAAAAATTCTCTTATAAAGAATTGGATAAGTATGATCATATTTTTTTGCAACACGATGAAAAAAATCAAAATCTCATAAATGAGCTAAAAAACAAAACTAAATCAAAACTGAGCATTATTTATTTTAGATATGTTAAATCAAAACATGGCCCAATTACTGATCTAGATATTACATTAGATGAAAATTTTTCAATCGCTAAAAGTCTATCTCTAAAATTCCAAGGTATCTTAGATACAAGTATCTTGGATACTCACATCTTGGATGCTAGTATCTTAGATGATTCTGCAAATACCACTGTTTTAGATACAGGTATTACTATTCCTGAAGCTCTTATCAAAAACAGCTATCCTAAAAGAGTTATTATCCAACCGACTAGTTCTGATATAAAAAAATGTTGGACAAAATCCAAATTTTTAAAACTCGCAAAAAAACTCAAAAACAAAGGGTTTAAAGTAGTTTTTAGCGTATCTCCAAAAGAGAGAAAAGACTGGCTTTTTGTTCAAGATCAACACTTTGATCTACCTCTGTTTCATAACATTGAGACTCTAGCTGCTTATATATATGAGTCTGCTTATCTAATCGGTAATGATTCATTTGCTATCCATTTAGCCTCACTACTCAATATTTCTCATATAATGATCGCATCTAATAAAAAACTTACTAAAAAATGGAGACCAGCTTGGTTAAAATCTAACATAATTCTGCCGCCATCTTGGATTCCCAATCTTAAAGGCTTTAGAATTAGAGAAAAAAGCTTCCAAAGCTTTATTTCTATAAGAAAAGTCTTTAATGCTTTCAAGTTAACTTATTTAAAATAAACAACTTAAGTTATAATTACCGTTATTAATAAATAATTTAATTAACATATCAAAAATATAACTAATTTACAATTAATATATTAAAATATATGTTTGATTACTATTAAAATAAATAATAAACTTAATAGTAGAGAAAGGTAAATAATAAAAATTAATAGTAGAAAAAAGGGGGAATTTTATGAAAGACGTACCACATCATATGATGAAATTCATGAAACAAGTGACAAAAGAAAAGGAGAAAGAAGCTGAAGATGAGTCTTTTAAAGAAGATTATAAAAAAGATGTTACATCGAAGCAAAACAAACAAAGAGTAAAAAAGTCAAAAAATCTGGCGAAAAAGGCAAGAAAAGCAAAAGCGCCTGAACATTTAAATATTGATGAGAAAAACAAAAAAATGAAAGGAAGAACTCCTGTAATTAGAGAGAGATCGAACAAAAAACAGATTCATCTTTAAATAAATTATTAAGTGAGCTATAATGGATTTAAGTTTTTAAAAACAAATAACTTAAATATGATTAAAATAGCTCATATATCAGATCTTCACTTCTCAAAAGTCAGTTTTTTTCCAATTGCGTTAAAAAGATTTGTGGGAGTTACCAATTTACTGATAAACAGAAGAAAATCGTATATTGAAGATCATTTATATAAGCTACCAACTTTGTTAAAATCTTTAGATATAGATCATATTTTTATAACTGGAGATTTAACATCTACATCTTTAGAAAAAGAGTTTGAAAAAGCAAAAGATTTCATTGATTTATTTGATAAAAAAAACAAATTTTTCATTATTCCTGGAAATCATGATACTTACACAAAAAAAGCATATAAAGATGAGCTTTTTTATCAATTTTTTAAAAAGACAAATATTTCTAAAATGATAAAATCTAATATTCAAATTCATGAGCTTTCTGACAAATGGGTATATATTGGTTTAGATACAACTGTTCCAACATCTTTATTTTCATGTTCTGGTCTTTTTTCAAAAGAGCTAGAAAACTCTTTAATTGAAACATTAGATAAAATCCCTAAAGATACAAACATTATACTTACAAATCATTTTCCTCTATTTCTCAGAGTTGAAAAAAGAAATGGGCTTAATAGAAGAAAACATCTCTTGGCTATTTTAAAAAAATATAAAAATATTAAATTATATTTATATGGCCATACTCATAAATGGACTATCACAAAAAAAGAGAATTATCCTTATATGATTTGCTCTGGCTGTTCATCTCACAAAAAAAAGGCCTCGTTCAATACCCTTCAAATCGAAGATAACAAATGCATAGTTACAAGCTACAGTTTAAAAAACAATAATTGGCAAAAAGATTCTGATAAAATTCTGAGTTTTTAATATGGCTTGGTATAAAGATGGGCTTTATTTTAAATGCCATAAAAACTGCTCAAAATGCTGCACAGGCTCACCTGGATATGTTTGGTTAACTACACAAGAGATAGATAAAATAGCTAAATTCTTAAAAATTCCAAAAGAAAATTTTTTAAAAACTTTTACTCGATCTATAAAAGGTAAAATTTCATTAAAAGAAAATTTTTCAAATTTTGATTGCTGTTTTTTAAAAGATAAAAAATGTCAAATTTATGAAGCAAGACCTAAACAATGCAAAACGTTTCCTTTCTGGAAAAGCAATCTACAATCTCAAAGAGCATGGCAATTTCAAAAAAAACACTGTCCAGGCATTGATGATACATCTGGCAAGCTGTATCCAGAAAAAGAGATTGAAAAGCTTGAAAAAGAAGATTCTTATTAATCAAAAAAAATACTAATCCTAAAATTGTATTTTATTCAGATCTTTTCTAAAAAATATTTTAATGATATTTTGAAAATAGATAACGCACCAGGGTTCAATATGGAACAAAATATTTCAGCAAAAAACCGCATTGATACATGGCTAAAAGGGCCATATGATGAAGAGACAAAAAATGAAATTAGAAAACTTTTAAAAGAAAACTCGAAAGAGCTCCTTGAAAATTTTTCTGACACTCTAGCTTTTGGAACAGGTGGAATCAGAGCAAAAATGGGAATAGGAACTAACAAATTAAATAAATATACAATTGGAGTAGCAACGCAAGCGCTTTGCAACTACATTTTATCTCAAAATATAAAAACGCCAGCTGTTTTAATTGGATATGATAATAGGAAAAACTCTAAAACATTTGCAGAAGAGTGCGCTAAAGTTATAGCTGCAAATAATATAAAAACATATCTATTAAAAGAACTTAGACCTACTCCTTTAATTTCTTTTGGATGTCGGTATAAAAACTGCACAGCAGCAATTATGATAACAGCTTCTCACAATCCAAAAGAGTATAATGGTTATAAAGTGTATTGGAAAGATGGCGGACAAGTTTTACCTCCACATGATGAAGCTATTATTGATGACTACAATAAAATAGAATCTTTTGAAAATGTAAAAATTTTAAAAACTCTAGATCATCCACTCATCGAGCTTATTTTAGATGAAATCGATGAAGCTTATATAAAACAATTATTTGCAATGGATCTTTTTAAAGATAAAATTGAAAACAATCTTAAAATAATCTACTCAAATCTTCATGGCACGGGCATTACTTTAGTTCCAAAATGTCTAAAAAGACTCGGATTCAATGATATAACAATTGTAAAAGAGCAAGAAGCTATAGATCCAAATTTTACAAATGCTCCAAAACCAAATCCAGAAGAGAAACAAGCTCTGCATCTCGGGATTCAATACATGCTAGAAAATAGTGCTGATATTTTTATAGCTACAGATCCAGATGCTGATAGAATGGGTGTTTGCGTTTTACATGATAAAAACGCTGAGATTTTAACAGGTAATCAAATATCTTGCATAATGCTAGATTATCTATGTAGATCTAAATCTTTATTTTCAAAAACAGCCGCTGTTAAAACAATTGTTTCAACCGAGCTCTTCACAAGAATTTGTGAACATTATGATATTCATTCTTTTGATGTACTCACCGGTTTTAAATATATCACTGATAAAATTCATCTTTGGGAACAAGACAATTCCTATGAATTTTTATTCGGTGCAGAAGAGTCTTTAGGATATCTCATTGAAACATTTTCTCGCGATAAAGATGCTATATCAGCAACTCTACTCATGGTAAAAATTGCAAATGACGCTAAAAAAGAGAATAAAACCCTTATAGATCTACTTCACGATCTGTACATTACCCACGGCATTTATAGAGAAAAACAAGCATCTCTAGCCTTTGAATCTACTCATGAGAATTTTGAAAAAATGACAAATATAATGAAAAATTTAAGAGATAATCCCCCTAAAACCATCGCCAATTTTGCTATAGATTTTATTGATGATTATAAAACAGGTGAAACTTTAGATCTTAAAACCAATAAAAAATCACCATTAGATCTACCCACCTCTAATGTTTTGAGATTTTGGCTTAGCGATAACTCTAAACTCGTTATAAGACCATCTGGCACTGAGCCAAAAATTAAAATATATGTAGGGGTTCAAGAGTTAAATATTAAAGATCTAAAAGAAGATATCAAAAAATGTGATATGCATTTAGATGCTTTAATATCTGAGATGAACCTTCAATTAACTTCTTAAAAAAATATTAATAATTCATTTTTCTTGAGTTATATAACAAATATGATCCAAAGCCAAAAATAATTGGTAGAACGAATTTATAACATGTAGATTGTAAATGTTTTTTCTGTTTTTGAGCTTGCGCTTTTTTTAGTATATCTACTATATCTGTATTACCCTTTTTTTCAGCCCACATTAAAGCTGTATTCCCATCTTCATCTTGTGTATCCAATTCAGCTCCCTTCTCTATTAATGCTAAAACAATCTCTTTATAACCTCTTGCTGCTGCAACAATTAACATTGTTATTCCTTCTTTTACAGCTTGTGTATCTCCATCCGCGCCTTTTTCTATTAATGCTAAGGCAGTCTCAATATGTCCCTTACCTAATGCATACGCTAAAGCTGTCCATCCGCTATGACTATCTTTTTTATCTATTTCAGCACCCTGTTCTATTAATGCTAAAACAGTCTTTGTATGACCATTTTCAGCTGCTAGCATTAAAGCTGTTGTATATATTAAAGTTGTCATATATGGACTTTTTTTATCTATGTCAGCTCCCTTCTCAATTAATGCTAAAACTGTATCTGTATGACCATTTTTAGCTGCATACATTAAAGCTGTATAGTCACCACATAGATTTCGTTTATTCACTTTAGATCCCTTTTCAATTAATGCTAAAACAGTCTCAGTATGCCCGTTTTCTGCTGCCCACATTAAAGCTGTTTCTTCATACACATGCTCATCTATTTTTATTTTAGCTCCCTTCTCTATTAATGCTAAAGCAGTATCTGTATGACCATATCTAGCTGCATACATCAAAGCTGTCCATCCTTTTCTATTCACTTTAGCTCCCTTCTCTATTAATGCTAAAACTTTCTTAGTATCTCCACTTCCAGCTGCATTCCTTAAAGCAGCATCTATATTATCCTTTAACTTTTTAGAGTGTGATGTCGATGATAGGGTTGAAGCAGAATCTTGCGGCTTTGCAGCTTCATTTTCATGCGAGCTAGATCTTTTATCATTTCCTCCACTACCTATAAAAGATAGAAAAAATGATACTACAGAAAGTGCTGTTGATATCACAGCTGTACCTAGTATCATATTTAAAGTTGAAATACTCGCCTGAATGATTATGTGATTAAAACCCAAAGTTGCAATAGAGCTTGCAGCTAATCCAATAGTAAAAAATACAGCGCTAACAACAGTCCAAGAATTTATCTTTTTAGCTGCTGATGCATCAACATCATTTAAAGTTGAATCAGATAAATTAGAATTGTTTACTTTTTTAGAATCTGCAGGACTAGCTATTGCTGACATATCAACCTCATTTTTATAATTTGTATATACATTATACACATTTTCACAAATATTGAAATAAAAATTAGAAAACGCAAAATGTTAATTCGAAACTTTTTGTTAATGTATTGAATCAAGAGTTAAATATTAAAGATCTAAAAGAAGATATTAAAAAGTGTGATATGCATTTAGAAGCTTTGATATCTGAGATGAAACTTCAATTAACTTCTTAAAAAAATCTTATTAATTAAAGTCTCTTGATCTATATAACAAATATGATCCAACCAAAGCAATAATTGCTAAAGCTGTATTTCTACTATATAATGATCCTCCGAGACTATAAATAATTTTTCTACCAAATTCATAATAATAAGACCTCAAAGAATTCAAGATTTTTACTATTTCGGTATGACCATTTGCTTCTGCATATTTTGAAGCGTTCAATCCATTATTTCGATCTATTTTATTCACATCAGCTCCTCTCTCTATTAATGCTAATGCTGTATCTTTATGGCCATTTGCTGCTGCATGCATTAAAGCTGTCCGTCCATTATAATCTTGTTTATTCACTTCAGCACCCTTATCTATTAATGCTAAAACTGTATCTATATGTCCGTTTTTTGCTGCATACATTAGTGAAGTTGCGTCATCCATAAAATCCATTATAAATACAAAATTTCCACTTGCGCATAACGACTCTTTCTCTATCTGTGTTTGATTCACTTCAGCTCCTCTCTCTATTAATGCTAATGCTGTATCTATATGTCCATTTTCTGCTGCATGCATTAAAGCTGTTTTTCCAAATACATCTCTTTTATCTACTTCAGCCCCTCTATCTATCAATGATACAATTGTATCTGTATTTCCTTTTGCTGCTGCATAGATTAAAGCTGTTTCTCCATATTCAGATCGTTTGTCTATTTCAGCCCCTCCACCTATCAATGCTACAGTTGTATTGGTATGACCATTCGCAGCTGCGTGCATTAAAGCTATCATTCCATATTGAGCCTGTTTCACTCCCTCAATTAAAGCTATTATTCCATATTGAGTCCGTTTCACTCCCTTATCTATTATTTTATTCACATCAGCTCCTCTCTTTATTAATGCTAATGCAGTATCTGTATGACCATTTAATGCTGCATACATTAAAGCTGTCAATCCATCATTATCTTGTTTATCTACTTCAGCTCCCAACTCTATTAATTTTATAGCAGTATCTGTATGACCATTTGCTCCTGCATACATTAAAGGTGTTATATTTTTTTGATCCATTATCTCAGTTATATTTACTTCTTCGCTTAAAGATACTATTTTATCAATATCACCTTGTATGGCTGCATATATAAAGGTTTCTTCCATTATAGGCTCTTCTTCACAATCAAAACGAATACCTCTATCTATTAGATTTTTTGATAATATTTTATAACTTTTTAAAGCTGAAGGTCTCAAATATTCAGATAATTCACTTTTATACTTAGATAATTGCTCATTGTATTCAGACAATTCCTTTTCTCTTTCAGCAGTTGGGAGCTCTTCTGTATTAGGAAATTTGGGTTGATGTAAATTTATTAGGTCTAATCCCGTCTTGTCATTGAAATTCTTATCATTAAAATACTCTCCAATATCATCGAAATATTTTTTTACTAATTCAACAAATTCTTGTAACTCTGGGGGAATAGAGGCAGTTGATAGTTTATTGTCTATAACTGACTTAGCTGCTAAGGCTTTTAAAGATGCAATACTCATATTTATTTTTATTATTAAGTTATAAATTATAAATATAATAACATATTAAGCATTTTAATAGAACTTTTTTTTATATAAATAAAATGATTTATATAAAAAATATTTTAATAATTAGCGCCATTTACACACTTTTATTGGCTAGTTGAGACTCTAGATAAAATCTTAATTTTTCTTGTTTGAGCTCTGGGTATTTTATTCTGGAGTGTCTGGTGAGCATTAAAGTTCTAATGATTGATTTTTTGACTATTTTATTGATTAAAGAGATTAAAACCTCTTCTGTGATCTCTTCTAATGATCTAGAAGCGGCTTCCATAGTTAAATATTAAAGATCTACAAGAAGATATTAAAAAGTGTGATATGCATTTAGATGCTTTAATATCTGAGATGAAACTTCAATTAACTTCTTAATAAAAAATATTAATAATTAATTTTTCTTGAGTTATATAACAAATAAGATCCAACACCAATAATAATTGGTAAAGCTATATCACAACAATATTTTGCTAAATATTTATTATTTTGAGGGGTCAATAATCTAACAATCTCAGTATTGTATTTTTCTTTAGCCATCGATAAAGCTGTTCTTCTATATTTATCTCGTATATTTATTTTAGCCCCTTTATTTACTAGCGCTTCAACAATATCTATGTGATTTTTCTCTGTTGCATACATTAAAGCCGTCTTTCCTTCTTTATCCTGTTTATCTATTTCAGCACTCTTTTTTATTAATTTTATAGCTACATTTGAATGATTATTTTGAGCTGCATGCATCAAGGCTGTTTTTCCTTCTTCATCTTGCTTATCTACTTCTGCTCCCTTCTCTATTAATGCTAAAACTATCTTTTTGCGGACTCTATCTGCAAGATACATAGGTATACCATTCATCACTACAGATGGGATTGCTGCTTCGATTGCTGCTCGCATTAAAGCTGTCTTTCCTTCTTCATCTTGTTTATCTACTTCAGCTCCCTTCTCTATTAATGCTAAAGCTAGATCTGTATGACCTATTGCTGCTGCTGCCATTAAAGCAGTATGTCCTGTATTATCCTGTTTATCTACTTCTGCTCCCTTTTCTATTAGGGCTAAAGCTACATCTTTATTACCAACAAATGCTGCATACATTAAAGCTGTCTTCTTTCCTTCTTCATCTTGTTTATCTACTTCAGCTCCCTTTTCTATTAATGCTAAAGCTATATCTGTATGACCACCTGCTGCTGCTGCCATTAAAGCTGTCCTTCCTTCTTCATCTTGTTTATCTACTTCTGCTCCCTTTTCTATTAATGCTAAAGCTATATCTGTATGACCACCTGCCGCGCACATTAAAGCTGTCAAGCCCTGTTTACTTGGTTTATCTACTTCAGCTCCCTTTTCTATTAATGCTAAAGCTATATCTGTATGACCACCTGCTGCTGCTGCCATTAAAGATGTCCTTCCTTCTTCATCTTGTTTATCTACTTCAGCTCCATTCTCTATTAATGCTAAAGCAAGATCTGTATGACCTTCTCCTGCCGCGCACATTAAAGCTGTCATTCCTTGTTTATCTATTTCGGCTCCCTTTTCTATTAATGCTAAAGCTACATCTTTATTACCAACAAATGCTGCATACATTAAAGCTGCCATTCCTTGTTTATCTTGTTTATCTACTTCAGCTCCCTTTTCTATTAATGCTAAAGCTATATCTGTATGACCATCCCTAATTGCATACATTAAAGCTGTCTTTCCTTCTTCATCTTGTTTATCTACTTCAGCTCCCTTTTCTATTAATAATGCTAAAGCTATATCTGTATGACCACCTGCTGCTGCTGCCATTAAAGCTGTCCTTCCTTCTTCATCTTGTTTATCTACTTCAGCTCCATTCTCTATTAATGTTAATACAGTACTCGTGTGGCCTTTTCTAGCCGCCCACATTAAAGCTGTCAAGCCCTGTTTACTTTGTTTATCTACTTCAGCTCCATTCTCTATTAATACTAAAGCTAGATCTGTATGACCATTTGCTGCTGCATACATTAAAGCTGTCATTCCTTTTTTATCTTGTTTATCTACTTCTGCTCCCTTCTTTATTAACTCTAAAACCGTCTCAGTACGATCATTTGCTACTGCATACATTAAAAGTGTTACATTCTTATTATTGTGTATTTCAACTACATTTATATCTTCACTTAAAGATAAGATAGTATCTGTATCCCCTTGTATAGCTGCCAATATACAAATCTCTTCCTTTGTAGGTTCCTCCGAATAAGTATCACTTGTAGATATATAAGAGCCTCTCCTTATTAAATTGTTAACTATATTTTCACGACCTTTTAAAGCGGCTTCTGACAAGTATTTGGATAACTGTACTTTGTATTCATATAACTTTACTTTATATGCAGATAATTTCTCATGGATTTCATCAGGATTTAGTTTTTTGGAGAGATTAGGCAAAAAGGGCTGTTTTAGATTTATTAAATCTATGCAAGTATCTTCATCATAATTATTGATACAATATTTAGGAGGGCTATAATATTTTATACATCGTTTAATGATTTTCGTATAATCTAATGAATCTTGAGTAAGAGATGTTTTTGGTAATTTATTTTCTATTACTGATGCAGCTGCTATAGCTTTTAATGAAGCAATACTCATATCTATTTCCTTTTTTATTATTAATTTAATAAATTATAACATATTAGATGTTTTTATAAAATAAAAAATATATTAAAAAAATAAAGATATACAATCTAATATAAACAATTAATACAAAAGAGTTTAATTTAACATTTTTTTTTAATACATTCATTGTCTTTACATAAATATGTAATAAAAATTATTTACAATTTATATAGAAATATTTTAATTATTAGGGCTATTTACACACTTTTATTGGCTAGTTGAGACTCTAGATAAAATCTTAATTTTTCTTGTTTGAGCTCTGGGTATTTTATTCTGGAGTGTCTGGTAAGAACTAAAGTTCTAACGATTGATTTTTTGACTATTTTAAGCTCTTCAAAGGTGAGAGAGCAATCATCGAACTGACCATCTTCAGTTCTATGTTTGACTATTCTATTAACTAAGGTGGTTAAAATCTCTTCAGTGATCTCTTCTAATGATCTAGAGGCGGCTTCCATAGCATCGGCAATCATAATGATTGCCGCTTCTTTAGTTTTAGGTTTTGGGCCGGGATACCTAAAAAGAGTCTCATCTATTTCATCCGGGTTTTGTTTTAGCTCTAGCTCTTTTCTATAAAAGTACCAGACTAGAGTGGTTCCATGGTGTTGTTTGATGATATCTATGATTTGTTTAGGAAGTCTATATTTTTTACCGAGGGTTTCTCCGCCGGTTACGTGAGTAATAATAACTTCGGCAGATTCATGAGGAGTTAAAAGTTGATGAATATTTACAGAGGAACCTTGATTTTCAATAAAGTAGTTGGGATTGGTAAGTTTACCTATATCGTGATATAGGGTGGCTACTCTACAAAATAGAGCGTTGGCGTGGATCTCTTGAGCGGCAGCTTCTGCGAGGTTTCCTAAAACGAGTGAGTGTTGATAAGAACCGGGAATTTCTAAAGTAAGTCTTCTAAGAAGTTCGTTGTTTGGATCCATATATTCCATTAAGGTAATATCTGTTAAAACATCGAAAATGGTTTCTAAAACAGGTAGAAGACCCACTACCATGATACCTATGATTAAAAGAAAGATTAAGGAGCTTGTAATATTGGTGATTAATGTCACATGAAAAAACATATTTTTTTTAATAAAACAAGACGCAAATATTACTGGAATAATTCCGATCATACATTTAGCACAAACATTAAAAACTTCTGTTCTTTTTCTCAAACATTTGGTTGAGATAATAACGATTAGAGCGGTTACTAAATTAATTGTTAAAAAAGAAGAGTGTTCGACGGTTAAAGTGATGGCTAAGAGTATACATAAAACAGTTGAGAAAAAAAGAGAGATTTTTGAGTTGAATAAAATACTAAATAAAAGAGCTGTAAAAGGAATTATTATAGGGAAATGAACAACTTCTAAAAAAGAGCTTGTAGATTGCAAAATAAGAAATTCCATAATTTTTGCAATAGCTAAAGTTAAAATGACAATGCAGACTATTAAAGAGAGTTGTTTTAATGAATTAAAAATTTTTGGTTGTTCTAAAACAAGGTATAAAACAGTTAAAACCACAAAAATCAAAGCCATTATGGCATGGCCTAAAATGGTAATTGGTTCAAAAAGATTTCTTTTTTTAGTAACGGCTGCTTTCATGGCTTGGAGCATCGATATATGTTTTTGAGTAACTTTTTCATTTATACCAATAATTAGATCTCCAGCATTTACGTGGGTGTATTGCTGAGAAACACTATTTTCAAGTTGTCTTTTAACTTTTGATAAAGTTAGATAATCTATTTTTAAATCATAAATGTTGTTTTGAAAATAATCTGCAATGAAATCAATTGTAGTCTCTGAAACGTTATCTAAATTTAAAGCTAATTTTTTTGCAAATATCGAAAAGTAGCCTTTAGGCAAGACAAACTCTTTTTGATTCTCATGTTTTAAAGCTACATAACTACTAACATCGAGATTATTTTTCTTCATTTTTTTTATAGTTTTAGAATCGGCAAATCTCGATTTGATTAAAAGATCTTCGAAAAGATCAACTAAATCGTTGATTTTTTCATAGCTGATTGAAGGCAAATGTTTCCACTCAGGATTATCGATGAGATAATTTTCTAGATTTACTCTTTTTTGCTTTATTTGCTTTGCTACAATTAAATAAATCGAATTAATACCTGCCATTTTTTTTTGTTTAAATAGAGTTGTGGCTTCATCATCGGAAAAATCAAAATCTGCTTGAGAGACAACATATCTGACAGCTTTAGTATTTAGATCTAAAGCAGGAGAAGAAACTTGTTTAAAATGCAAAAACAGACTTAAACAGATCCAGATAAAAACTGCTAAAATTACTTTATACCATAAAGAATTTTGTCTACATCTGCTTAAAATATTATTTTTAATATTATCCATAAAATTAAAATATCTTAAATCATTGATACACCAAATCCCGATTTCAATAAATATAATTTTACTGGACGAGAAAATATTTTTTGCTAAAAATAAAATAACAAATACAAAAAATAAGTATATATGAGTGAAAAATATCAAATTTTAGCAAGAAAATATAGACCACAAATCTTTAAAGAAGTTGTTGGCCAAGATAATATAGTCCAAACTATTAAAAATGCCATTCG
>JAAKFX010000037.1 GCA_011064865.1 Candidatus Anoxychlamydiales bacterium | reverse complement strand
TTGGATGAACACTAATTGTATTTACAGACAAAACTTTGATTTTTTTATCAAAATAAATTTTTTCTAAAGCCCACATAATTTCTTTTTTATTAGCTTTGGGATTAACTAAAAAAACATATTTTGGCTTATCAAATTTTCTTAAACTAGCAGAGGTTTGAGAATCTTTTAAACCACTTAAAACATTTGTCTTTTCAGTGATATATCTCGATTTAATAATGTCATATGGGCTCTTTTCCATTATTTTGTCTTACCTATTGTTAAAATAGCATCAATATCATCCATGATAGTATCTGCTATAATTAAATTTTGACAAAGAGCTAGCTCATATCCATTAACAGCTCTAATATCTACTAAATCTTTTTTTGGAATATTTCTCAGACATCTTTTGAAATTATTAAAAGTACTTTGTTTTGCTAAAACTAAAACTCTTTTTTTAAGTATTCCTAAAGTATTTAGCAAGTTTGCTATCTGCTTTGTCTTGTCTATTTTTTTATCATCAAATTTCAAAATACAGGTACTGTTGTTTTCTAGTTTTTCTACAATCAAAGACCTAATAGCTGCTCTTTTCTCTTTCTTATTCACTTTTACATGTTGATCAAATTTAGGCTTCGGTCCAAATACAATTCCACCACCTTTATATTGGGGTGCAGCAAATGATCCTTGACGAGCTCTACCAAGCCCTTTTTGTCTATGTGGTTTTGCTCCAGTTCGATTAATCTCTTTTCTACCTTTTGTATTAGCAGACCATTGACGTGCATTATTTTTAATCGCCACTAGATAATCTTTTATCAATTGAGGATTTGCTTTTTTCTCTAGTTTTTTATCATCAATTGATATCTCTTCAATTTCTTTTCCATCTATATCGTATTTTTTAAGTGTAGCCACCGATCGCCTCTTACTTATTTTTTACTTTAGCTTTAATTTTTTTCTTAGATCTTGAAATATAAATAGTACTATTTCTCATTCCTGGTATAGATCCTTTCACTAAAAGTAGATTCTTCTCTACATCCACATCTATAACTAAAAGATTTTGAATAGTCATTTTATCAGCTCCCATACGAGATGCTCTTTTCCCGCCAGGAAAACATCTTCCAGGTCCAGCTATCCAGCCTGTTGATCCACCAAGTCTATGAGATCTAGAACAACCATGGCTCGCTGGCATCCCTTTAAAACCATGAAGCTTCATCAGTCCTTGAAAGCCCTTTCCCTTTGATTTACCTGCAATATCGATATATTCGCCTTTTTCAAAATAGCTCACATTAAACTCTTGTCCCACACTATACTCATCGATATTCTCAACTTTTGATTCTACAAGTTTATCTAAACAGTCCACTTTAGCTTTTGCAAAATGTCCTTTAAGGGATTTATTGATTTTTTTTCTTTTCTCAGATCCTATTTGCACAGCATCATAACCATCTATATTTTTTTTCTTTAGCTGTACAACAAGATTTGGCTGAGCTTCAATCACTGTACATACTACCATTTTACCACTCTTATCAAAGAGCTGAGTCATTCCTCTTTTTTTTCCAATCAACTTTACAGACATTTTTGCATTTCCTTCATCACTAAAATTAAACATTGAAAAACCTTTATTTTAAAGCTTTAGCTTTTGAAATAAAGGATTACCAAAACAGGTTAACAAACTTCTTGATTTTGCTCAATTCATTTTTTACAAACCAATAACATCAAGTGTGTTTGAAAAAATAATATATAAAAATTATGAATTGATCACAAGAAAAATGAAATATAAAATTTAAAAAAAATAGTTACATCAGGAAAATATAGAAATAATTAGTAATGAAAGAAGAGTTACTAGAAAAGAAAAAACAATAAACCACTCTATGTAAGATAAATGTTTTTTTTCTTTTAAAATTATTTTTTTCATTTTGAAACGGGTTGATAAGTCATTGATTTTTCGTAAAAATGAGCCCAAATAGAGAAGACATTTGCAACTGTCGCAAAAAGTAAAATCATAGTCGCAGGCAGCAGAACTAAACCCAAACTAAGCTCAGTTATCATGATACAACTCAATGCTATTGCTGTAATAGTTTTTGTAAGCTTTATATTATCTAAATTTTTTGTTTCATTAAATATTGTTTTTATACGATTAGAGAGTTTTGCAGGATTTTCAATTTGATTGTACATTTGATTATGCTCTTTATAATCTTCTGATCCTATTTTCAAATTCATTGTATGATATAAAAGGTGGAAAAAATTAGCGGCTAAAATGTTAGCAGCCCCAATAACTGTCCCTAGAACATATAATCCAAAAAGCTCTCCTAATTGAATCAATGTAGCGCTATCAGAGATAAAATCAAAAACTTGTTTAGCAAGTTTATCCATTTTTCTTGTGCTATTTTTTTTATCAGCTTTCATATAATCATTATAACAATCATTTAAATTCGAAATAGAAGAGGGATATTTCATTATAATTAATTTTTTAGAAAACGATTTTACACCAGTTTCAACATTAAATAATGTCTTTACAACTTTTGGATCTAAATTAAGCTCTTTTGCATAATTTTGTGGCCACTTGACACCATTTGCAACAAATTTACAAGCCCGTTTTATCCCTAGAGTAGTTTGAATCCAGTGAGCTAATTCTTTAAAATAAGAAGTCTCATTTTTCTCTTCTTCATATTTTTTTTCAAATTCTTGAACAACTGGAGGAAGGCTAATGCTTGAAGGGCTTATAGTAGGTGCTACAGCTGATGCCATATAGACATACTCGGGTTATTTTCACCTATAATTATATAAGCTATTTATCTATTTGTAAAGGGTAAAAAAAGCAATAAAAGATGTAAATAAAAATGAGTATTATTTTATTTTTTAACATAAAATAACAATAGTTTATTTTTAATAATTTAAAATTTATTTAATATACTAATTCAACTATCTTCAACTGTTGAATTGAATCAATAATCCTAAAAAAGCGAACTTAATCTCATGATATCGTAAGTAATTAATGTTTAAGCACTATGAAATCCTTATTAAAGATAACTTGAATAATGAGCGTTTTTCTTAGCCGTTATTCAATTATTCTTGAATAACTGATGAAAAATAGAAAATTTTTCAAAAAATTTATTGAAAAGATATTTTTTGAACACCTTTTATAAAATCTTGAGCTCGCATTTTCTTTTTCCCTTCTAATTGAACATCTATGAGTTCAATGGCTTTATCTGAGCTTCCTACTATCAAAGAATTATTTTCAATAGTAGTCTCTTTTGGTTTTAAGGATATATCTAAGATTTTACAAGAAAATATTTTAAGCTCTTTTTTCTTATCATTTATTAAAATATTGCAAAAAGCGCCAGGCTTTAGAGCGAAAGCTTTTATCTGATCATAGATTTTTTGAGCGCTATTTTCAAAATTTATAGCTTTTATCTCTTTTGTAATTTTATGAGCATATGTAACTCTCGTTTCATCCTGATCTGTATAAGTAACTGCATTTTTTTTGAACAGTTCTATTACTTCTAATAGAAGAGGTTTTGCTAAAAGACACATTTGATCTTGAAGCTGAGTATAGATCATATCATTTGGTATTTCGATCTCTTTTTGTAAAATGATCGGGCCTGTATCCAGTTTTAGAGCCATCTTTTGAATGGTAATCCCTGTTACTTTATCTCCACTTAAAATTGAGTGTTGAATAGGCGCGGCACCTCTATATTTCGGAAGAAGTGATGCATGTACATTAATTGATGATAGTTTTGGAATATCTAAAAGATTTTGTTTTAAGAT
This sequence comes from Candidatus Anoxychlamydiales bacterium, assembly GCA_011064865.1. Taxonomy (GTDB): domain Bacteria; phylum Chlamydiota; class Chlamydiia; order Chlamydiales; family SM23-39; genus JAAKFX01. The sequence goes on along the minus strand of JAAKFX010000037.1, from coordinate 9,711 downwards.
TTGTCCGTATGCGACAACAATGAATAAATCAGCTCCATATTTTTTTAATGATTCAATAAAATCTACATTTGATGCTTTTTCAGGTTGATATATCTCTGATTTATCTAGATATAGGCTTGCAACTTTTTTTACATCAGATATGTATTTTCTGCCATTTTTTTTTACATCTGATTGAGTAACGACAGCTACAATATTGATTTTTTTTTCAAAAAGATAAGTTAAAATATCTGCTGCAAATTTTGGTGTTCCAAAAAATATTACTTTCATTTGACTACTGATAGAGGTTCTAAAGGCTGAGTCTCTTTTTTCGTTATCCCTTCAATGCCAAGCAGTCCTCGTTTTGAGTTTTTACAAAATTCGACCCATTTTTGAATCTCTTCGATTGGTTTTAACTCATTTTGAATTTTCTCTAAAGCATCTGTTAGTCTAAGCCCCATACGATAAGTAAATCTAAAGGCTTTAAAAAGCTCATTTCTTACATCTAAAGAAAAGCCTTTTCTTTTTAACCCGACTAGATTCAAACCACCTACTCTATAAGGATATCCTCCCCCTATTGTATAAGGAGGAACATCTTTTGACACTCTACTAAAACCACCGACCATTGCATATTTACCAATTTTAGAAAATTGATGCACTGGAGTCATTCCACCGATAACTACAAAATCTTCAATTATAACATGACCCGCTAACATTGCAGAGTTTGACATAACAACGTTATTTCCAATCGAGCAGTTATGCGCGATATGACAATATGCCATTATTAAACAGTTATCACCAACTTTGACTTTAGAGTTTTCATTGCACGAAGAATTTATAGTTGCATATTCTCGAATTTCAGTATTTCTTCCGATTTCTACAAAAGTTTTTTCACCTTTAAATTTTAGATCTTGAGTTTTTGTTCCAATACTGGCCCCTGGCCAAATAATTGCATTTTCTTTAATGAGAGTAAATCCATCGATATAGGCATGTGATTTAATAACTACATTATCTTCAATAACTACATTTTTTTTAACCACCGCGAAAGGTTCAATTGTAACATTTTTTCCGATTGTCGCCCCTTCTTCTATATAGGCATTTGGATGAATATTTGACATTTTAGAAATCCATGTTTTATTTTTATTTTTTTTAAAGCTTATCTTTTTCTACAAGCGCAAAACTTAATTCTGCTTCAACTGCTATTTTTTCATCAACTAAAGCTTTTGCACTCATCCTTCCACCTTTTGAGCTTATGTGAATTGCTTTCACATGCAGATATATTACATCTCCAGGATAAATAGGTCTTCTAAATTTTGCTGAAGTTACATTTAATAAAACAGCAATTTTACCAACATATCCTTTTTGATGAACTAAAATTCCACCTGTTTGAGCCATAGCTTCAATAACTAGTACCCCCGGCATTATTGGAACATTTGGAAAATGTCCACTAAAAAAATGTTCATTAATAGTTACATTTTTTAGACCAATAATTTCACTATTTTCTAGATCGATATGTACAACTCTATCTACCAGTAAAAAAGGATATCTATGAGGCAAAATTTTAGCAATCTTTCTATGATCTATAACAGTTTTGTTATCCATCAATTATTGCCCTCCTTAAAATGAGCATCTATTTTTTTTGCAAACTTAATGTTTGTTAAATGACCTGATCTTATAGCTATAATATGCGCTAAAAATCTTTTTGACAAAAGTTTTAAATCTCCCATCAGATCTAAAATCTTATGTCTGACCATTTCATTTGCAAATCTCACACCACCGTCATTCATAACTTTATTATCTTTTATAAGAACCGCGTTATCTAAACTACCACCTTTGATTAAATTATTATCTAAAAGAGGTTTTATCTCTTCATAAATAGAAAAAGTTCTAGCAGGAGAGATCTCTTTTAAATATGTTTTTTCATCTACAAGATATGAAAAATATTGCGATTTTATAAAATCACTATTTGGATGATCCAGCGTAAAACTAATTTTATATTCATCAGATGGTAGAGCTACTAAATGAGTATTGTTTTCACTAAAATAAATAGGTTTTTCAACTTTAAATATTTCAGCTTTTTTTTCTTGGGCAAGAATATTATTTTCTAAAAAAGAAGCAAAAGCTTTTGAGCTCCCATCATATATAGGAATTTCAGATCCATCTATTTCAATTAAAACATTATCAATATTATAAGCTGCTAAAGCTGACATCAAATGCTCGACAGTTTGTATGCTTTTTTTTCCAAAGCCTACTAAAGTTTGCCTATCTGTTTCTTTTACTAAATTTAAATCAGCTTTTAAAATAGGTTTATCTAAAAGATCTACTCTTTTAAAAATAATACCGCTATCAACAGCAGCTGGATGAATAGTCAGCTTTACTTTTTCACCAGTAAAAAGCCCTATTCCAGAAATTAAAATTGCACTTTTAATCGTGTTTTGAAAACTCTCATTATCGACCAAAGCTTTCTCCTAAGTGAAAAGCTGAACTAGTTGTTTCATAAAAACATAATAAAGAGAAAAATTTTGAGCAAGAAGATTTTTTTGTATAGAGAGATGCATCTTTATAATTCTATTTAAAGATAATTTGAAAAAATTTATTCGATATAGTTTTTGATTAAAATATTTCTAAGTTATTAATAGAAAAATTATCTTTTTATTCTAAAACAATTTCTCTTATTTCTTCTAATTTTTTATTAAATAAAGTGATCACATACTTAAATATTACCTTTTGAAAAAAATGTATTTCTGAGTCCGTAAGAGGAATAGATCCTTCAATTTTTAAACAGTTTAAAAAAAAGTGATCACCATATCTGCAAAGATTATTAAAGGGCATACTAATATTTTTACATGTTTTTTCACTTGATTGAGCTACTTGAATAAATCTACTTACTTTTTTTGTTGTACAATGATCTATACTATTTAAATCATTTGGACTAGATAAATTCCATTTTGCAGATAACCAAGGCACAAAATCTCCATCTCTATCTGAATTATATCGCTCTAAAATATTTGCGTAACTAATAACAAGCTTAGCTTCTTCTTCATGTAAAAATCCAAACTCTAAAAACCCTATTTCATTAATTTGAATACTCTTTATGAATCTTTTTATACCATTAGTAACTTTATCTTCAGAAATACTTCTTTCAACAACATATTTTTTATAATTTGTTACTTCTCTATCTTGTAGCACTGAATCTGGTACAAACTGCTTCCAAACGTCATTAGAATCAGCAAGAGCTCTCCATCTTCTACAAACTTGAGAACATTTTCCTAAATCATTTGGATTAAGTTTTTCTAATACTTTTACAGCGATTTCATCAGGTAAACCCCCAACTATATCGAATTTATTTCCATCAACTGAAGTAGCCATAATTTAAATCCTCCTAATAATTGTTTATTATATTTTTAATGTTAAATAATATGTTTAATACGCAATATTATAACATCATTTATACAATTAAATAAAAATAGTTTTTTAATACTTTAAATGCTTAATAATTCACATGTTAACACAAAAAAAAGCCTAATGGAAAATTAAAATAATTATTATATATTCTTATCTTTTCTTTTAGATCTGATGATATGAGATATGATAAAAACAGTGCAAAAAAAGAGGATTAGATAATCCCCCCAAAAGGAGTAAAAAGTTTTATAAGAAAATAGAGGAATTCTTATAAAGATAGCAGAGGCTTTATCCTCTTTATAAACTGCATCAATAACTCTTCCGAAAGAATCTATCCCAGCTGTTATTCCTGTATTACACGATCTGATAAGAGGAATACCATTTTCTATTGCTCTAATTTTGGCATGATGAAAATGTTGTTTATAGAGTTTGGATTTATAAAAATACGCATCATTGGTGAGATTGACAAAACATTTAGCGCCTTTATTTTTAGCTTTTCGCATGATGTTAGGATAGGTCTCTTCATAGCAGATGGAAAATGAAAAAGCATTTTTATCGGAAAATATCTTATTCTCTTTGCCTTTGGTGAAAGAAGAGGCAATACCATATTTTTTTAAAGCTATGTTAGCTAGAAAAGCAAATGGGATATATTCACCCATGGGAACTAAAACTTGTTTTTCATATCTTTGATAGGTTTCAATTTTAGGGCTAAAATAAAAAGCTGCATTGTAGCTTTGATTTATTTTCGGATCAAAATCGTCAAGTCCTATGGCGAAATCAGAATCATAAATGGTAGACAGAGCTTTTGAAAAGTAACTATTAGAAACATACCAAATATCATCATATTTTCTAGCAAAAGGCTCTTTTAGATCGGGAAGTTTATCTAAAATATCAGCTCCGAACTTTTCTAAAAAAAGATCTTTTACTTTTTCAAAAGGGTAGAAATGATCATTAGCGCTAAAAGGCAGTGCAGCTTCTGGCAAAACTATTAGATCTAGATCATCTACGGTTTTTTGATTTATAAAATTGATAATTCTTTTCCATTGGTACATGGGAGAAATAAAACTATCGAAATAATTTTTTGTTAAGTTTTTTTGCTCAGGCAAAAGAGCTGTTTGAACTAAACAAACATTTAATTTATCAGATATAGCAAATTTTTTTTCGTAAATTTTTTCATGAAAATAGCCATAGAGAAAAGGGAATGCAGCCAATATAAGCCATAAAATACCGACTTTAAAAGATTTGTCTATAAAAGCTTTAAGAGCAGTTAAATTTACTAAAATAACATAAAAGCTAAGCCCAAAAATTCCTATAATTGAAGCTAATTGAGCTGCCATATGATGATGAGTGAGAGCTATTCCTACTTGATTAAAAGAAAAGCCGCACATAAAAAACAGTCTAGACCACTCAAAAATTGTCCAAATGGAAGCTACTAAAAAAATCTTAGAAAAATCAAGTTTTTTATCTTTTAAAAAAATATAAGATATAAAAGTGAATTGCAAAGTAAACCAAAGTAAAATAAAAGCATAAACGATAAAGATTAATTTGCCCTGATATTTAGTTGAGGTAAACCAAGATAACCAAATTGCTTGAACAGCTAAAAACCAGATAAAAGATAAAGTGCATTTTACTTTCGTACTATATATGTCATATATTGAATACCAAAAAAGAAAATAGCCAATACAAGAGGCTATTATCCCAAGCTCTCCAATCCAGGCAGGCTGAGAAAAAGCAACTATAACAAAACTTAAAACAAAAAAACTAATATTTAGAAAAAAATTATTCTTCATCTACTTTTAAAGATTTTTCATTATCTGGGTTATCTTCTGGTTCATTATCATCATCATCACTATGTGGTTTCTTTATTTTAGAGCCCATGACCATTAAAAGCAAAAGAGCACCTAAAAGAGCTAAATTTTTCATGAACATTATAGTTTCAAAAGATTTTTTTACTCCTGTTAAAAACCAAAAAGGATGAAGTAAAAATGTAGCTGGAATGAAAAATATGATCAATAAAAAGGCTCCAAATTTTTCTTTGATACCAAAAAATATTAATAAAGAAGCTATAACCTCTAATATAGTTATAACGATTAAAATCTCTGGAACCCAAGAAATTAAAGAGGCAAACATTTTACTCATAGCTGGAAAAAAGTTAACATAGGCTTGCCAATCGCATAATAAATTGATAAGTCCGGTCTCTGTTTTTTGCCAATCAAAAATTTTATTTACCGCTGATAAGATAAAAACAGAGCTAAGTAGCAGCCTTCCGATTAAAGCTATAAATCTTTTCACAAGCTAATCCTCCAAAATTAAAAAGGCGTAAATTTGTATATCTAATATCCCTTAATTAAGATATAATACTTTTCGAATTTAATTTAAATTAATTATGAAAGTCTCTTTTAGAAAACATCATCTTCTAAATATTTTAAATGAATATTCTAAAAAAAATTTACCTGTAGATCTTTTTTTAAGAAAGTATTTTAAAAGCAATAAAAGCTTGGGTTCTAAAGATCGCAAAGAGATCTCGGAAAACTTATATAAACTTATTAGATGGAGGGGTTTAATAGATTTTTTATGTATAAAAAAACCTATTACATTTGAAGAGCGATTAGATGTGTTAAAAAACTTTGATTTTAAGAAATTTTTAAAAGACGAAAAAATTCCTACCCATATAAGAGTAAGTTTTCCAAAAGATTATTTTGAAAAGGTAAAAAATGCATATACACATGAAAAAGCTATAGATTTTTGTTTAGTATCAAATAGCGTAGCACCAACAACTATTCGAACAAATCTTTTAAAAATTTCTCGAGAAGAGCTATTTGAGATCTTAAATAAAAAATATGTAGTAGAAAAATGCAAAAAATCATCCTCTGGGATAATTTTTAAGAAAAAAATCAATTTTTTTGTATCTGAGGAGTTTAAAAAAGGTTTTTTTGAGATTCAAGATGAGGGATCTCAAATAGTAGCTGATTTAATTAATCCAAAACCAAAAGATCATGTTTTAGATTATTGCTCAGGATCCGGCGGTAAAACTCTAGCATTTGCTCATAAAATGCAAAAAACCGGACAAATCTATCTTCATGATATAAGAGATCATATTTTATTAGAGGCAAAAAAAAGATTTAAAAGAGCTGGGATTGAAAATTTTCAGATCAAAAATACTTTGCAGCTAGAAAAGCTAAATAAAAAAATGGACTTTATTATATTAGATGTTCCGTGCTCTGGCTCTGGAACATTGCGTAGAAATCCAGATCTTAAATGGAAATTTAAACTTTTAGAAATAGATAATTTAATAAAGACTCAAAGACAAATATTTGATGATGCCATTTCTTATTTAAAAAAAGATGGCAAAATTATCTATATTACTTGCTCGATTTTCCCAGATGAAAATGAAAAACAAATTAAGTACTTTTTAGACAAATATAATTTAAAAATTGAAAAGAAATTTTTCTCTTTTCCTGAGAAAAATTCTATGGATGGTTTTTTTGGCTGCATCTTAGGTAATTGAGAGCCTTTAATAATAAAAATTTGTTTTATTTTAAGAAAATCATAGCTTTTGCTATCATATGTGAAAAGAAAATCACAATAAAAATGTAATGAAAATTTTTACAAAAATATTAGTATCACTTTTAGTTTGTTTCTCGTTTGCATCTGCAAATAATTTTATGAATCCTCAAATGGATAATGCTCAAATCAGCGTTAATAACACCGTGCTTGCAAAGGTAGATAGCAAAGCGATTACAGCTTTAGATATAAAAAAGAAATTAGACATAGCATTTGAGAGATCTTTTTCAGATCTTGTAGATTCAAATTCAGCAAGATTCCAGTTTTATCAAACCGGTTGGAAGCAGATATTAGATGAGGTTATAAATAATGAGCTTATTTTAGCGGATGCTGAAAAACGCGAATTTAAAATCACAGATGCAGAGCTTAGCGAAGAGATGGAAAATAGATTTGGACCAAACATCATGTCAAATTTGCAAAAATTCAATCTTTCATATGAAGATGCTCAAAAAATGCTCTCTGAAGAGATGATCATACAAAGAATGATGTACTATTTTGTTAAAGCGAAAGCTGATCAAGTAGTAACACCTGTAGCTATTCGAAATTCCTATAGACTATATATAAAAGAGAACCCAGCAAAACAGATTTTATCATATCATGTAATATCTATTAGATGTGATGATAAAGCATTGGCAAAAAAGTTCGCTGAAAAAGCGCATACTTTATTAAAAGAAAAAAATATTGATCCTAAAGATTTAGAAAATGATTTAAAAGATTTAGAAAAAAGCTATAAAAATAGTTCTATCAGCGTCTCTAATCTATATAAGTTAGATTCTAAAGATATAGCGATATCTCAAAGAAAAGTACTTTTAGAGCTTGAAAAAAACACTTACAGTGGCATTTCTTCTCAAGTAAGTAGAATAAATAACAAAGAAGTTCATAGAATTTTTTATTTAAAAGACACAGAAAACATTGAAACTAAAACATTTGATGAGATGGCTCAAGAGCTAAAAAATAATCTTATGGAAAAACACATGCTTCAAGAAGCTGAAAAATATTTCGCAAAACTAAAAACTCAATACCATGTAGAGAAATTTTATATAAATTCAAATGAATTTATTCCATTTTCTTTAAGATGAAAAATCTCTATAAACCCTCCAGTCTTATAAGTTATTTATCATCTTTAGATATAAAACTTAAAAAATCTTTGTCTCAAAATTTTTTAATAGATAAAAACATCATTGATAAGATGATTTCATCTGCAGATATACAATCTGATGATATTGTCCTAGAGATCGGAGCTGGAGCGGGAATATTAACTTTTGAGATCGCAAAAAAAGCTAAAAAAGTAATTGCAATAGAAAAAGATGATATTTTTGCAAAAGAGTTAAAAAATTATAGAGTAGATAATATTGAAACTCTAAATATTGATTTTTTAAAATTAGATCTAAATGATTTAAAAAAAATTGATAAAAAAATAAAAGTTATCAGCTCAATTCCTTATAGTTTAACAACCCCTATTATTACTAAGCTTTTAAATAACTTTTCACTTTTTTCTTCAATTACTCTAATGGTACAAAAAGAAGTGGCTCAAAAAATTATTGCTAAAAGCAGCACTAAACTGTATGGATTTTTTTCTGTATTCGTACAATTTTACTCTGATGCAAAAATTATACAAATAGCCTCAAAAAACTGTTTTTTACCAAAACCAAAAGTAGATTCTGCAATAATAGAGCTAAAAATTAAAAATGATTTTTTTAAAACTTTAGATCCAAATTTTTCTTTTGAAAAGTTTTTACTTTTTGTAAAACAAGGATTTTCCCAAAGAAGAAAAAAACTTGTATCTTTAATAAAAACATATATCTCTAAAGAAAAGCTTCTATATATATTAGATAAGTTAAATATTAATCGAAATGCACGAGCTGAAAATTTATCTTTAAATGATTTTTTAGCTCTTTACAAAAAGCTCTTTTAAAAATCTAAAAAAAACTCTTCTTACACTTTGTTTAGCATAAAGATTTGCTTTTTGTATTATTTCATTATCTTTATTTTTAATTTCAATAGTTGCAACTTTTTGTCCCATCTTTATGGGTGCTTTTAAATCGTCATATACAACTATAGCTTTGAGATCCATTTCTTCTGATAGATAGTAGTCAATATCTAGATCATATTTCAAACTTGCTTTTACAATTTTTGCAGCACCATTTATTTTTGAAAAAAACAGTTTTTCTTTTTCGATCAAAACTTTAGTTTGTTTTTTTTCTGAAAATGCTAAGTTAAAAAGTTTTATAGTATCTTCAAATCTAACATCTGTAGTAGAACAACCCAAAACAACAGCTATTAAAGTGCGATTATCTTTTTTAGCAACGCTAACTAAATTATATTTAGCTTTTGCATGATACCCTGTTTTAGATCCAATAACATTTTTATAATAATATTCGCCTGGCTTCATTAATTTATTATTAGTTATTATCTCTTTTTTATTTTGTTTATTAGTCTGTGGTCTTATAAAAAATTTACAAGAAAATATTTTTAAAAAGTTTGGATTTTTAATAGCTAGTTTTGTCATTTTAGCTATATCTATAGCAGTAGATACATGCTCAGGCATATGAAGGCCGTGAGGATTTGTCAAGTGGGTATCTACAATACCTCTCTTTTTTATATATAGGTTTAAGCTCTGCATAAACGTTTCAATAGAGCCTTCTAAACTCTCCGCAGCAACATTAGAAGCATCACATCCAGAAATCACTATCGCACCATGTAAAAGATCTTTTAAAGACAGTTTTTCACCTGGAACAATATCAAACATAACTCCATCACTTTCTAATA
>JAAKFX010000036.1 GCA_011064865.1 Candidatus Anoxychlamydiales bacterium | reverse complement strand
CTTTAAAACTTACTCAAAACATTACTGAAAATGAAAATAGTTATTTAAAAATGCCAAAAATATTTTTTAATATTTCAAAAAAACTAAAATTCTATTTATTAAAGGAAGATCTTTTTAAATTTAAAGAGCAGCTTTTGATATCTGCAAGTTTAGAACATTTAAAACAGCTAAAAATAACTCCTACAGATTTAGAAGTGCACTCATCTTTGGCAAACATCTATACCTCACTCTCAAAGCTCTATTTTGATGCTAAAGAGACAATATTTTTCTCAAAAACCTCAAAAACAGTACTAAATCAAAAATATGAAATCTGCATAAAAACTACTATAGAAGAGTTTAAGATATTAAATGATTACGCTCCAAATGATCCGTGGATTCATCTTCAACTGGCAAATAGCTATAACAAATTAGGTCTAAAAAAAGAAGAGATCAAAGAATATGAAGTTATGTATAAGTTATGTCCGAATGATAATAATATTTTATTTAAACTAGGCTGTTTATATTTCGAAACTAAAAAAAATGCTAAAGGGCTTAGAATTTATGAAGAGCTGCAAATGAGATCTTTTGCTGAGAGTGATAAGCTTCTTTCCTACTACGGAGTGTTCAAAACCGAAGAAATCTTGTCAGAAACAATATAATAATTTTTCAAAAAATACATTATCTTTTAATATTTTTAGCCACACAGTATAATTATATCAAAAATGGAAAGAAAATTATGAGAAATTTTTTTAAAGTTAGCCTGATATTGATTTGTATATTCTTTAGTGTGTATGCAGACGATAGTCCCTTATTTAATCCTCAGACAGAAGAAGAAGCTCTTTTTTTAAGAAGGGTTGCTGAATTTTGGCAAGATGAAGAGTTTGAAATAGCAAGATATCAAATTGAAAATTATATAAATGACCATCAAGAAGCTCAGCTTAACGATTCACTCTATGCTATTTTAGGCAATATTTATATGTTTGAAAAAAACTATTCAAAAGCAGTCTCATCATTTGATAACATTAAAGATAGTGATATCAAAGATAAGATTTCCATTAATTTACTAGCCTCTTTATATCATTTAAAATGGCATGCCCGTCTTATTGATGAGTGTGATGTTTATGTTAATAAAGTTGATGGGGAACTAAAAAATAAAATTCTATATCTTCAATCTATTTCACTCTACAATAGATCTTTAGAGATTAAAGATGAAACTGAAATAAATACTCTAATCACTAAAGCTAAAGATGGTTTTGAAAAGTTAATAGATACAAAATTTGATAATCAAGCCACTGAATATTTATCTCAAATCCATAAAACATTAAATGATTTTGAAAAAGCGAGCATTTGTTATTTAGATCTATCTGAAAAAGATCCTACCAAAAAAGAGGAATATCTTTTTCAAGCAGCACTTTTGCAAGCACATTTTGATAAAGAAAAAGCTCTAGCTACATTTAATAGCATATCAGAGCGGGGTGCAAAAAAATCAAATGAAGCCGCTTATAACAAACTACTTTTGCTGTTTGAAATGAAGCGTTTTTCAACTATAGCAGATGAAAAAGACAGACTATTAAATTTGATCGATGAAGATAAAATATCAGTTGCAAACTTTTTTATTGGCCAGGCCTATTTTAATATCCAAGATTATAAAAATGGAGCTATTTTTTTAGAAGAGAGCTACCTTGCAAACCCTGATTCTATAGATTTAAATTTGAATCTAGCAATGTTAATGCAAAGTGCATTTCATTTGAATGACTTAGAGCTTTTCAATAAATATTTTGAAGAATTTGTCATAAAATATCCTGATGATGAAAAGCTTTTTGAATCTCTTTTTGCAAAAGCTATGATGGATAAAAACAATGAAAAACTTTTTGATGCAAAAAAAGATTTTGAAAACATAATATCTAAAAATTTTGATGAATCTCAAATAGATGACAACTTTTTATATGAATATGCACATCTATTATTTTTACTAGATGAGACTCAAAAATCTAGAGTAAAATTTCAAGAATTTGTTCAAAAAACTAAAAATACAGATCTTATAAAACTATCATTAAAATACATAGTGAATTGCTCTATAAAAGATCTGCAAAATGAAACAGATGAAAATATTTTAGATATTAGAAAAACTTTAGTATCTGACATTGAAACTCTTTTAAAAAATGATAATCTTTTTATAAAAGAAGAAAAAACTCAATTTAAATATCTATTATCTAAAACATATTTTGATCTTCAAAATTATGAAAACAGCTTAAAACTATTAAAATATTTATTGGATGATGACTCAAAAAATCCAATTTTAACAAATGTTGAGCTATCAGAGATAAATCTACTCATTGCATTTTGTTTCAAAAACACAGATGAAGATCTGCATGAATTTATTCGTTTTGCTCAAATATCTTTAGAGTTAACAGAAGATTCCAAGCACAAATTTACAACCTATATAAATCTTTTTAACAGCTATTTAGAGCTCGCTAAAGAAAATGATGAAGGATGTGATAAAAACCTAACAAAAGCAGCTCTATCTTTATTTAATGCATACGAGCTATCTTCTAAAGATATAACAAACAACAATCTAGTTTGGCTCTCTGATTTTTTCTCAAATAAAGTCAAAAACTATTTACATGAAAGTTATAAAAACGAACTATCTAAGAGCGGAGAAATGTTAAGCTTTGCTAAAAATGCTACACAAATATATATAAATCTTTTAAATGATGTAGAAGAGAAAAGCATTGAAGAAATTTCTCTTAAACTATCCTATTTATATATACTTCAAGATAAATTAGATGATGCTACAGCTCTTTTAGAAAAGCTGATTCAAAACTATCGTTTTTATCCTGAAAAAACAACACTGGGATATGAAGAGACTATTTACGAGCTTGCAAAAGTCTATGAAAAGCAAAATGCAAAAGAACAAGCGATAGCTTTATATGAAGAGTTTTTGCCTACATTCAAAAAAGACTCTAGATTTAAATCTTCCTCTACGCTACACTTATCTCGTCTTTGGCTATCAAATGTTGCTAAAGAAGACTTTGTAGTCTCAAATAAAGAATTAGAAAAAATCATAAGCAGTTTAAAAACAATTAGTTTTCAAAAAATATTTGAAAATGAACCTGTTCACTTAGAAGCAGCACTTGATTATGTTGATGTTGTTTGTTATATGGAAAATAGTAGCAACTGGGAAAAAAGATTATTTTTACTTGGAAGATTAAAAGATAATTTTACAAATGATGACGATATAATCTCTCAAGACTATCAAACTATGAGAGAAGTATTAAAAGAAAAAGACAAACTATACCTCTCATATATGAGGGTTGTAGATGCGGAAAAAAATATCAGCTTAGGATATTTAGACAATGAAAAAGAGCATATACAAGCTGCAAAAAAGATACTCGATGACATGAAAAAAGAGGATCTGATTTGCACAAAATATTTAGAAGATCGTATAGAAAAAAACATGAAATGTATAGAGGAATACTCTTTTGAAGCAAACTAAAAGCAATCGTCTTTTAAAAATTTCTATTTTTATATCAATAGCTATCCATGTGGTAGCTATTGCTTCTATTAATCATTTAGAAATCCGCACTTATTTAGTTTCAAAAAACATCTCATTTTCAAATAAAACTAGCTCTCAAATGCATAAAAAAAATCCATCCCAGCTTGTAAATATTGTTATGCAAAAAAAGCAACAATCCACTTTTAAAGATCTAAAAGCAGCTAAAAAAACATCTTTTCCTACAAAAGAAAAAGATATTTCAATTAAAAATGATTTAGATCAGCAAAAAGCTGATATTCATATTAACAATTTAAATTTGTGTTTAAATCCTTCAACAAAAAAATATAAATTAATTGAAAAGCAAAAAGATTTGCCCGCTTTTGATATGAATGATAGATCCTCCATAGATAGCGCTATCTTAGATAAATCCAGCTTAGCAGCCCAGATAAAAAATATTGCGAAAGAGGACACTGGTTTCTTAAAAATCTCTCCAGAAAAGCCTTTTCCTAAAACAGAGATAGCACAAAATATACAATTAAATTTAAAAAATGAGTTATTTGCAAAACAAGATATATCTAGCTTCTCGTTCAGTGATATTTCTAAAGACGATAATAAGCTTTTAAATGAGCTAACAAAACTGAAACAAAAGAAAATAAAATTATTTCCTAATAACTTTTCACTGGTTTATCTTCCTCAGCTCAGTGATTTAACAACGATATCTTATAAAGATTTTTTTGATATCGATGTCTCTTTTGCACCAAATCATTTAGAGAGCGGTTATATATTTGCAATAACTTTGATTCCTAAACCTTCATTTAAACTAAAAAAATTAAAACAAAACATCTTCTTTTTGGTGGATAGATCAAACTCTATTCAAAAAGATAGATTAACATCGACAAGGCATGCAATAGTGTCCTCTCTAGCTTGTTTAGAAAAAGATGACAGTTTTAATATTTTAGCTTTCGATAACAAATTAGATGTTTTAGCTCCTAATAATTTAAAACCAAATGAACATAGATCGATGTCTAAGGCTAAAGACTTTTTAAGAAAACAAAATATTGGCAGCTTTTTTTCTTCAACAAACTTTTCTATTCCGCTTTTCAAAATTTTAAATTCAAATGTAAAAGATAATGAAATTAATGTAGCAATTTTACTTTCTAATGGAGATGGGCTTAATAAGTTCAAAAACTACAGAATTTTAAATGACTGGACGCAATTAAATGGTGGTAATCTATCGCTTTATACTTTAGGGCTTACTAGTGATAAAAACTTGTCTATATTAGAGCTATTTAGCTTTTTAAATAAAGGCAAAGTCATCTCTTCTAATACAAACAGAGGGATAAAAAGAAGACTTCAAAAATTGATTAAATCAATTAGCTATCCGATAGCAAAAGATATTGTTTCTAATGTTATTTGTTTTGATAAAAACTGTGACATCAAAATATATCCTCCAACAGATCAATCTCCTAACCTATATATGAATCAACCATACGTCATTTTAGGAACCACAAAAAAACTACAAGATTTTACTATCTTTGTGCAAGGCAAAGGCAGGGATAACTTTTTTAATTTAAAAAAACATATCTCATTTGATAGAGCAAAACAAGGTGGACAAATCCTTCAAAAAGAGCTTGCTATCAAAAAAGCTTCTATCTGCTATGAAGAGTTTTTAGCTGACAATGATACTCGTCATTTAAAAGATGCTAATAATCATCTACAACCTTTTGAAATAGAGCCTGTTTTTAAATGACACTCAAAATACTCGCTGGAAAATTCAAAGGAAAAAAACTTTTCACCTCAAAAAATATAAGACCTGCGACTGCAAAAGTTAAAGAGGCTATATTTAATATCTGCCAATTTCATATAGAGAATGCAAGTTTTTTAGATATTTTTGCAGGATCTGGAGCTTTAGGCATAGAAGCTCTCTCTAGAGGAGCTATCTTTGCTGCTTTTATTGATAAAGCTCATTCATCTGCTCATATAATTCATAAGAATATAAAAAATTTAAATCTAGAAGAGTGCACAAGGGTAATTCAAAAAGATGCAATAAAAGCTATAAATCTTTTAAAGGGCACTTTCGATATTATTACAATCGATCCCCCATTTATAATGTTCAAAGACAAACCAAAATATATAAATGAGCTATTATCACTTTTACAAACTAAAAATCTTATAAATGAAAACACTTCAATTTTTTTAGAAGAGCCAACATATTCTAAAAGAGATGATAAAATTGAAAATCTAACTTTAAAAGAGAAAAGAAAATATGGTTCATGCAATCTTGTCGAGTATACTATGAAATATTAATATTTGACTCTTTTCGAATAAAACATGTAACAATAATAATTAATAGGAAATTTTATGAAAAAAATTATAACTACATTAATAATTTTAGCTGCAATATTTGCTGGTATTTATATGAGTTTTCATCTTTATAGAAAAGATAAAACTCCTACAGTTAAAACCGCTAAAGCTAAAACCACTGAAGTAAATTGGTATGATGATCTGATTTTTAAAAATAAAAGTTTTTCTTTCGAATTTTTTAGAGCATTGAACTATGCATATTCTGAGGGAGCTGACATCGCAGAGTGTATATCAACAGGAAGGCAAATTAAAGATGGAGATATAAATTCTTGGTATACAAATTGGGATAAGATAGCTACTAGACTTTATAATCTTGGATCCACTTGGGAAAAACAAAACCAATTAGTTTCGACGACAGAGGCCTATTTAAGAGCTTCTAATTATTATCGAACAGCTGGATTTTTTTTTCGCTCAAAAAATAATCTAGATAAAGGAATCGCAGCAGCAGATAAAAGCGTGAATAGCTTTTTAAATGCAACTGAGTACATGCCTTCAATTGAGCCTATTAAAATTCCTTATGAAAATACCTATCTACCGGGTTACTTTATAAAAACTAATAGAAAAACAAAAGCTCCGCTTTTAATTGTAACTACAGGTTTTGATGGAACTGCAGAAGAGCTCTATTTCGAAGTTGGATATGCCGCTTTAAAAAGAGGATATAATTGCATAATATTTGATGGGCCTGGTCAAGGACAGGTAATCAGTAAACAAAAAATTCCTTTTAGATATGATTGGGAAAAAGTTGTAAGCCCTGTTATAGATTATGGGGAAAAACAAAGATATGTAGATACAAATAAAATAGCAATTATGGGAATTTCATATGGAGGATACTTTGCTCCAAGAGCTGCTGCTTTTGATGATAGAATTAAAGCATGCATTGCAAATGGTGGAATTTTAGATTTTTACGATTTTATAAAACCAGAATTTCCTCCAAATTTTTTAAATTTAGCCGAAACAAATCCAAATAAATTTAATTCCATAATGTTAGAGCAAATGAAACAGAGCCCAGAGACAAAATGGTTTTTTGACAATGGTATGTGGACATTTGGAACTACAACTCCATCTGATTTAATTTTAAAACTAAAAAAGTATTCTTTAAAAGATGTTGTTCAAAACATAACCTGCTCAATGCTAGTTATAAAATCTGAAAAAGATCATTTTAATCTAGATCAACCCAAAAAATTATATGATGCATTAAAAACTAATAATAAAACGTTTTTAGAATTTACGACAGAGCAAGCTGCAGATGCACATTGTCAAATGGGAGCTATAGCATTTTCTAATGAAAAAATATTTAATTGGTTAGATAAAACTTTGGATTTTAAATAAAATCTTTATTCAAATTTTAAAATAAATTAATTATTTTATAAAAAAGTTCTTGGCTTTTAACTGTTTCTAATATAACAATATTCCGATGAATTTAAAAAAAGCAAATCAATAGACTTGATTGTGGGATATGAAAAGAAAATATATATATCTTGTAATAGTGTTGGTAACAGCAATAATCATATATATTGTTAGTAGAGGGCTGATCTCTCACAAAAAACATTTTACCTCTACTCAAAACTATTTAAAACCTAATTCATTAACTAAAAATCCAATGCTTTTAGCTTCCACTAATGATTTATTATCTAATTTTTTATTCTTTCAAAAAGAGAATCTAGACACTCAATCAACTGATCCAAAAAGCAAAAAAAACTTTTTCATCTCATCTTTTAACCCTGATATCTCAGATAAAACTAATTTCAATTCTCAAATAACAGATCCAAATATTTCGAAAAGATCTTATAGCGTTTTTCAAAAAGATCTAATGGATAGGCTAATTGCAAGCAATATGTACAAAGATCTATTAAAAAATACAACCGATATAAAATCATCTGAATCTATAGATAAACAAAACCATTTTCAAAATTTAAATCTTATAAATGCAAATCCCTTTAAAGATATAAATATCATCTACAATCCCCTTTTTAAAGAGAGCTATGATCTCTTTCGAAAAAATCTTCCTATTAGAGTTTATGTAGGATCAGATGATATGGGAGTAGATGCGATTTCTAGAAATAGAAACTACACTGGTATAAATTTACACAATAACTTTTTAATCGACACTGTTTTATCTTATCAATTCACTACAGCTTTAGATATTCATGAATTTAAAGAGCACACAGCTCATCTAATCTTAAATCTTCCCAAAAATATTATATCTTTATACGCAGATTATTCTCAATTTGAGCCAGATCTTAAAGATCCTATTTTAACAAAAGATGAACGTTTTCGATTGAATACCTCTTTTCGATATGATATCTCACTACCGAAGGTAAAATCTTATGCTCATGATTTTATTTTAGGCTTTGATTATAAAAGAGCCGATACAAACCTGCCATATTCGAGCAAAATATCTTTTAATGATCCAACTATAAATGTATCTGAGCTGCAACTCTCATACACTGGCAATATAGAATATAAATTTTATCAAGCTAAATTTGCTATTGAGCAGTTTTTCTCTTTAGACTCTTTTCTACCTGATGAAGAAAATGAAAAATATGATGAAGTGAGAAGATTTTCTAAAACTAGCTTTATGTATTCAAGAACATATCTATCAAATATTTTTAAACTGCCAAATGACTTTTCTATCTTATTAAATTTTAGAGGACAAATCTCTAATTCAAATCTTCTTCCATCTGAGAGTTTAGCAATCGGTGGATATAATACCGTTAGAGGATATTTAGAAAATGAGATTTTAGCAGATCTTGGTTTAATTTTAAATTTAGAGATTAAAACAAAAAAAATATCTTTAATCCCAAATAAAAAAATAAATGATGGGTTTGAGTTTTTACTCTTTTTAGATTATGGCCTCGCTACCATCTATGAGCCTCTTCTTTTTGAAGAAAAAAATAGATCTATTTTAGGCTATGGTCCAGCTATTCGCTATGATATCAATAACTATTTTTCTACAAGATTAGATTGGGGAATCAAAGGAATAAAAGAGACAGATAATGATACGTCTTCTAGCTTATTACATTTCTCTTTAAATCTGAGTTATTAATCATCTACTATTTCAATTTCGATATTTTTAGATGGCTTTTCAGGAATAATCACCCAAGCTACGATATAGGTGATAATGAGAGGAGCAAAACCTGTAATTATCATTAAAACTATATAGATTATTCTGATTAAGATGGGATCCACTTTAAAAAACTCAGCAAAGCCGCCTAGAACACCTGCAATAACTCTATTTTTTCTAGATCGATATAATTGTTTACATTTTTTTTGGACTCTTTTTTGGGGCTCTAGAGGGATAATGAGAGCTGCTATTATATATCCTATTAAAACAGGAAAGATAGCTGTAAGAAAACATATTAAAATTACAAATAATCTAATGATCGTTGGATCAATTTGAAAATAATCACCAAGCCCACCGCAAACGCCGGCTAATTTTTTATTATGTCTAGATTTATATAATTTTTTCATTTTCTCTCTCATATTAATAATCCAAAATACTGCCTAAAGACTCATCTGCTTGAGAACGTCTTATTGCTTCTGCAACAAAAGGAGCGATAGATATTTGAACGATATTATTTGGGATTTCTTGTTTTAAAGGAATAGTATCAGTAACTACAAGTTCATCTATATTAGAGTCTTTGATTTTATCTATTGTATCATTTGAAAAAACAGGGTGAGTGATACAAGCATAGACTCTATTTGCACCCTTTTTTTTGAGTTTTTTTGTAGCTTCAATCAAAGTCTCTCCGGTATCACACATATCATCAACAATTAATACATCGGAATTTTTTACGTTTCCGATTAGGTGCATATCTTTTATTGCCCCCTCTTTTAGTCTAATTTTAGCAAAAACTGTAAGTCTTGCATCTATATTAAACCGATTTAAAGAGGAGATAAAATTCCTAGCTCTAGTTAAAGCTCCAGCCTCTGTTGCGACAACAACTAAATTTTTCAAATTTTTTCTTTCAATATAGGGAATGAAAAGAAAATGAGTCATAAGATTATCTACCGAGATTTTATGAAAAAATCCTTGAATTTGCCGGCTATGGAGATCTAAACAGATGATATGATCTGCTCCTGCAGTTTCTAAAAGCATAGCAATGTCTGATGCGGAAATAGGTACAATATCATCTGTTTTTTTATCTTGGCGAGCATAGCCAAAATAGGGAATTATCGCGGTAATTCTTTTAGCAGATGATCTTTTACAAGCTCTTATAAGCAGATACAGCTCCATTAAATGATCATTTACAGACCCATCTTTCGTTGAGCAGATAGATTGCAAAATATATACATCTTTGCCTCGAATATTATCATTTATTCTAACTTTAACTTCACCATCGTGATATCTACCAACATCAGCGCTATTGAGATTAACCCCTAAAATATTAGCAACTTCTTTTGCTAAATCAGGATTTGAAGTGCCTGAAAAAAATCTGAGATTGCTGTCTTTTGCTGTAGGTGTGCTATAAATAGAAATGACAAAAAAATTTATACAAAGAATAAACGCACAAAATAATTTTTTTATCAATCTATGCATATACCTTTATCATAATTTGAAATTGCGATATGGCCATCTTTTTCATACTTTTTCTTTTCACCATGAAGCTGATCATCTATATATTGTTGCTCTAAACAGATCGTTCCATCTTCATAATATTTATTTACTTTTCCGTGTTTTTTTCCGTTTTTATATTCCGCCATAAAAATGACAGCTCCTGTGTCGTTATAAAATACACTTTTGCCATCTAGTTTATCATCTTGGTAATAATTAATCGCTGATATTTGACCATTTTTATGAAAAACTTGCTCTTTTCCTTTTTTCATATTATCAACAAAACTAACATTTTTGTGGATTTCTCCATTTTGAAAATACCAAGTGCATAGACCATTTTTTTTATCATCAATATAGTCTGCTTTCATACCGATTTGAGAGTTTGGATAATACATATAACTGATCCCATTTAACTTGCCATTTGCAAAATTAAATGTTGATAGTTTCTTTTGATTTTCATCATATTCAGTAGCGAGACCATTTAACTTATCATTTTTATATTCACTCTCAAAAACTAAATGTTTTTCATTAGTTTTTTTATCTATAGCAAATACTTTATGACATCCATCTTTTCTGTTGTTGTTATAATTAGTTGAGATCTCTTTCCCATCTGGCATTTTTTGGAAATACTCTCCTTCTAAATTGCCTTTTACATAGCTTGCTTTTTCTAAAATATTTCCATCGATATCATATAAAAGCTTATCTTTATCAAACTCTCCATGATCGTAATTTACAATAGCTTCTATATTGCCATTAGGATAAAAAGTTTTTTGAACTCCATGCATCTTTCCATTTTTATCAAATGTAAAAAGCTTTGCAATTCTATCATCATAATTTTCACATTTATCTTTTGGATAGTAATCTATATGTTCTTTTATAGGCCTGCCATCAGCAAATTCTTTTACAAATTCTAAAGAGCCATCTTTAAAATAGCTTGTCATCTTGCCATCTAATTTATCATCTTTAAAAGAGTTTTTTTTCCAAATAGCTGAGTTTTCATAGTACCAAGTAGCTTCGTTTTGTTTTTTACCGTTTTTGAAAAATAGCTTTTCTTTTGGGTTATCTTTTGCATAATATGATATAAATTCACCTTCTAAAAGATCGTCTTTATATTTCGCTGAAAA
The DNA here is from genome assembly GCA_011064865.1 of Candidatus Anoxychlamydiales bacterium. GTDB lineage: Bacteria > Chlamydiota > Chlamydiia > Chlamydiales > SM23-39 > JAAKFX01. Next base: position 2,444 of record JAAKFX010000036.1, on the reverse strand, counting down.
GATTAGATCTCCTATTTCATTAAACTCTTTATGGATACCTACTTTTTTACCAAGATCATTTTCAATTATAGCTTTTAATTTTGAGTTTTCATACCACTCTTTATGCGTTTTATGAGGTTTGTCCATCACAAAAAAAGCTTCTAATTTCGGTTTTCCATTTTCATAGAACTGAGTTAGCGATCCATCTTTTAGATCGTCTTTAAAATTGATTTTTTTTGCTAAAATACCATTTTCGTAATATTGAAGATATTCGGCCTCTCTTTTACCGTTTTTGAAAAATGATTGAATTTTTAGCTGCCCTGATGGATAGGACTCTTTTTGCTCTCCATCTAAATTACCATCTATATAATTAGATTCGATTTTAACCTCGGCATTCGCAAAGTACTCTATATATTTGCCATGCATTTTATTATCCTTCATAAAATGCACTCTCTTCACATTTTCATTTTCATAATACTCTTTGATCGGCTTTAAAAGATCTCCTTTATCGTCAAAATGAGCAATATAATTAATTTTTCCATTTTCATGTTTTTTCCAATGTTTCAAAATAGGTTTGCCTGCTCTATATTCTCCAGAACCTAAAAGATCCTTATTGTCTGAAAAAAAGTATTCAACCCCTTCTTTTTTTCCATCTAAGTAATTTACTCTATAGCTCTCAGTTCCATTTTTATGATACTTTATATGCGAACCTACTGGTTTGCCTTCTTTAAAATCTAATACTTCAATAACCATATGATTTTCATCATAAACAATTAAAGCTGGATTTTTTCCGTTTGAATGCATTTGATCATTTAAAAATCTTTTCTCAGCTCTCATCGCGCCAGATTCATACCACTCTTTACATAGACCATTTAACTTTCCATCTTTATATTTTAATAAAGTAGCTTTATTGCTATTTGGATGATATTGCAAATAATCGCCTTGAAGTTTACCCTCTTTAAACAGAGCTTTTGCTTTAATAGATCCTGTTTCATAAAAACTTTCAAATAAACCCTCTAAAACTCCATTTTTATAAAGCATCTGACTCATAAGTTTATTTTGAGAATAAAAAACTTTAACCTCTCCTTGCAGTATTCCTTTTTCATATTTTGAAGTTTTCACAATAGTTTTATCTTTAGCAAAATCAAGAGCATATCCGTGAGGAACATTTGTAGATTTATATATCTCGAAAGCTTCATCTTTTTCATCAATTGTTATCAGATCAACTTCCTGTTTGATGGCTCCATTTTCATAAAAAGTCATCTGTTTGACAGCTGCTCTTCCCTCTTCTGAGGGTTCATAAAATACAACAACTTCGCTATTTCCATTCGGATATGTTTTTATAGTTTCATTAAACCAATTGGGCTCTCTTTGTTTTAAATCGAAATAATTGTCACTAAATCCCAGATTTAAAATTAAAATAGCCAAACAAATAAATACTTTTTGCATAAAATGCCCTCGAATACTTTTTCTACTAGAATAAAAGAAAGAAAACTTTTCTAGCAAGCTTCTATATTTTAAGAATTTTATAAGGTTTAAATTTTCTGTTTTTATCTCTTAATTCAATTTTAATTTTTGGTATTACACATCCATTAGATGTAAATACTATTTCAAGAGAATTTATCATCTCTTCATTTACTAAAAAATTTATATCTTTAAGAATATCTTTTGTTTTTTTCATGTTTTTGAAAAAACCCTCAGTTTCACTTGTGCCCATCTCGATTTCAATGTTTTCATTTTGCTCTTTCAAATTTAAATATACATCCGCTTGATTAGAAAGTGCCATTTTTTTACAAAACTGAGTATAATGATTGAATTGTTTAATATTATTTTCATATCTATGTTTATAAATAGCTTTTTGCGTTTTCATTCCAATTAGTGAAAAACAAAGACTCAATATTGCTATAGATATTACAATCTCTAAAAGTGTGAAATATTTTTTAATAATCTTGAGTTTCATCTAATTGATCTGAGCTCTCATTTGAGTTTCGATTATTTTTTCGATTATAATTTTCCAGTCTTTTCGATGTTACTTTGATATCTGATCCGTTTTTTGTAGCTTCAATGATGAACCTTTCATTCCAACCATCTGTCATAAATGTCTTTTCATTTTTAATAATACCAGATTTTTTTAAATATGTTTCTGGATCTCTAACCACAACATCCATTGCAGTCCCCTCAGAGACTTCTAAAAGCAAAAGATCTCTAATTTGATTTTGAGCTTGCTCTGTTTTGAAAACTTTTCCCTTTTCTAAGCTTCCTTTAACATTGAAACCAACTACAGATGTAATGATTCCAATTAATAAAATAACGATCATTATCTCTAAAAGAGACATATATCTTTTTTTTCTCATAATTTATTCTCCTATAAATGAACTAACATCGGTAAGTGGAATCAATATTGCAAGCACCACAAAACCGATTATTACGCCTAATATAATTAGTAAAATTGGTTCCACAACAGT
>JAAKFX010000035.1 GCA_011064865.1 Candidatus Anoxychlamydiales bacterium | reverse complement strand
GATTTAATCTCAATATAGATTAATATTTTTATTTCAAATCTCAAAAGGTTAAGTATGCTAAATTATTCTAGTTGGATAGAGATCGATACAAAGCAGTTTAAAAAAAATCTTGAGATAATAAAATTTCATCTCAAAAACTCTCTGTTTTGTCTTTGTGTCAAAGCTAATGCATACGGTCATGGCCTCATTGAGATAGCAAAGATAGCTCAAAATCAAGAAGTTGATTATTTAGCTGTTGCTACTCTTTTAGAGGGAATTCAGTTAAGAGAGGCTAATATCGATCTTCCAATTTTAGTTTTAGGTACCTTTCATGAAAATCAAATACAAGATCTAATTAAATATGATCTAGAAATTACAATTAGCTCTTTTTTCAAAGCAAAACTCGTCAAAGATTTTTGTGAGAAAAAGTCTTTAAAGTGCAAAGTTCATTTAAAAGTAGATACCGGAATGAAAAGAATTGGAGTAAATCCCATAACTGCAATCTCTTTATATAAATACTTGAAGGGTGAGGGCTGTTTTATAATCAAAGGAATATTTTCACATTTTGCTTGTGCAGATCAAAAAGATCATCCGATGAATAAAGTCCAAAGTAAAATTTTTGATGATCTTTTAAATAAAATAAAACCTGATAGATCAATAATTTGTCATATGGTAAACACTGCAGCTCTTTGCGATTTTGCAATTGATTTAAAAGATATGGTTAGACTCGGCGCTTTGCCTTTTGGTTGTTATAGCAAACCTATGCCAGATAAATTTAAAGATATAAAATCCATTTTCTCAGTTAAAAGTAAGGTCTCATATTTTAAAGTTGTTGAAAAAGATGAGGGTATTAGCTATGGCCATATCTATGTTACCAAAGCAAAAACAAATGTAGTGACAATTCCAATCGGTTATGGAGATGGATATAGCAGATCTTTATCAAATATAGGAAAAGTTTTGATCAGAGGCAAAAAACATCCTATCATTGGCACTATTTGTATGGATCAATTTATGGTCGATATTACAGAAGGTAGCGCTTACATTGGAGATGAAGTAGTTTTAGTCGGTAGACAACAAACTCAAGAGATAACAATTCAAGATATAGCATCTCTTTGCAAAACTATCTCTTATGAAGTGTTATGCGCTTTTAATGAAAGACTCCCTAGAGTCTATATATAATAAGGGAATTTCAAATGAGTGATATGATATTAGTTTATGTAGTATGCACAAATGCGTTAGAGGCTAAAAAGATAGCTAAAATACTGCTGCAAAAAAAGCTAATCGCTTGTGCAAATATTCTAGATAAGATTGAGTCCTTATATTTTTGGCCAGAGGGCTCAAATGATATTGAAGAGGGAAAAGAGTCTCTTCTTTTAGTTAAAACTCTCAAAGATAAATATGATCAAATAAACATAGAGATAAAAAATATCCATTCATATGAAATTCCAGCTATATTTTCTATCAATATAGATAAAGTAGATTTAAAATATTTTCAATGGCTGAAAAATCAATTAAAATAAAATTTCTAAAAATAGGAGGTTAAAATGCAAAATGCTATTTCTCTAAAACCACTTGTAGATATAAAAGATGTTAATGATAAAATTGTTTTAGAAATTCGTTATGCAACTGAAAATAATTTTACAAAAAAAAATATTTACAAAACTGATATTTGTTATATCCATGAAGATGTAGCTATAAGTCTTAATAAAGTTCAAAAACATTTAGAAAAACAAAATTTAGGGCTTAAAATCTTTGATGGATATAGACCTATTTGGGCTCAACAAATTCTTTTCGATGTCTTGCCAGATGAAAGATATGTTGGTAATCCAAAAAAAATAACTAGACATACTAGAGGTACAGCCATTGATGTTACTCTAATCAATCTAGTAGATGAAACTGAACTTGCAATGCCAACTGAATTTGACTCTTTTGAAAAAAAAGCCCACTTAGATTTTGAGGATTTATCAGATGAAATTAAACAAAATAGAAAACTTTTGCAAGATGTCATGATCAATATCGGAGGTTTTGAGCTTTTGCCAAACGAATGGTGGCATTTCGATTTTAAAAATTGGCAAAACTATCCTGTTTTGAAGATTGAATTGAGATAATATTTGAGTATTTTTAAAGATATAGCTATTTAATCTAAATCAATTTCTTTTCTATCGAATGCTATTTCAAAATCTACTTCTCTGTCTATTGCTAATCTTTCAATTATCTTTTTAGCTTTTTTCTCATTTTTTACAACGTCAGATCCAAGATGTGTAATTATCATTTTTTTTACTTTTTCTTTTCTGCACCAAGTTAGTTGCTGACGAATATTTGCATGGCCATAGATTTGGTTTGTTTTTTTATCTTTTCTAACCATAACTCTTTGAATAGTTGCTCCATCTCCGATATAAAAGATAATATTTTTAAAAGCAGCTTTTCTATCAATAATCCACAGTACATCTGGAACATAGAAAAAAGCTTTTTTCTTATAGCTAATTCTATATCCTACAGCAGGGGCTTTTATAGAGTGTTCAACTTTAAAAGCTTCAAAAGTGACATTTGCTATTTTTTGCTTTTTTCTAGGATAGATAATTTTTCTAAATTTTTTATCTATAGGAAAGTGATCGATTAATTTCCAAGTAGTTTTAGTTGCCCACACAGGGCAAAAGGCTCCTTTTTCCAAACCAAAAGCATGATCTGGATGAGCATGTGTGATAACTATATGATCAGGTTTGATTTTTTTTAATTTATTTTTAAAAGTTTCGCCACAATCAATCATTATCTTTTTAGAGTTTTGAATAATCATTAAAGAAGTATGATTATTGTGGCGTCTGTTTTTAGGCTCTATATAACCTCTAGTTCCTAAAAACTTGAGTTTCATGATTTGTGAGGTTTTGTCTTGTATTTCATCTCTTTTTCAAGCTCTTCAGTATCTTCTATTGTATCTTTGAGCTCTTTATCTTGAAGTTTTTCCTCTTGTTGAATTCTTTTTTTATGTGAAGGGTCTGGGTTTACTACTTTTCTTTTCATAATTTTCTCCCATTTTTTATGTATTTGAACTACTCTACAATGTATACGTTATTTGGATTTTTTTTTAAAGTTATGTCAGTTTTCAAAAAAATATATTCAGAAGTTAAAAAAATTAAAAAAGGAAAAACTAAAACGTATGGTGAAATCGCTAAATTAGTAAACACAACTCCAAGAGTTGTGGGCTTTGCTCTACATAAAAATCCTGATCCTAAAAACATTCCATGTCATAGAGTTATTTTTAAAGATGGATCTTTATCAAACTCTTTCGCTTTTGGGGGAAGAAAAGCCCAGGAAAAAAAGCTTAGAGATGAAAAAGAATTAAAATGAATTATAATGAATTCTATCTTTTTTAAATCTTTCAACTTTTTTAACCTCTTCTGCTGGATATCCTATCGGGATCAAAGATATTGGTATGATATGTTTTGGTAGTTTTAAAAATTTTGTAAATGCATCTACATGATCCTTTCTAAAATATACACCCACCCAAACAGATCCAATATCTTTATCAAATGCTGCTAGCATTAAATTTTGTGTTGCTGCTGCACAATCAACTACCCACATATCTTTTGATTTTTCTTTAGATGTATCTGCACATACTAAAATCGCAGCAGAGGCTGTTTTGCACATATCCGCATATGGATGTATATTTGGAATCTCTAAGAGCAATTTTTTATCATCTATTACTATAAATTGCCAGGCTTGTTGATTCATAGCACTAGGTGCATACATTGCAGCTTTTAAAATATCTTCAATAATCTCTTTCGAGATTTTTTTATCTTTAAATTTTCTAACGCTTCTTCTATTTAAAATCGCATCCATTAATTGCATATATTACCCTTTAGTTAAAATTGATTTTCATTTTCTTTCAGAATAAGAAAAATTTATAATTTGATGATAGAAATTTTTCTACGAATCTTTTGATTCTATGAATCTTTTGTATAGTAATTTTGATAGAGATTAAAACTAGCTCTTGCAAAAGCAGCTCCACTCATCATTGGAGCTAAATAAAAAGATGGATCGCAAACAGGGCAAAAAGCTATTTCTAAAATAATTCCAATAGCTCCTAATATAGCTAATGAAAAATTATTTATTGAAACCACTTCTTTCTCTTTTTCAAAATCTATTTTCTGAACAATTAAAGTTACACATGATGCTGCTAAAAATCTCATTGGTGCATACTCAAAGGCAAATAAAAGAGCTATAACAAAAAATGTAGCTTTGTAGTTGTTCAAGATACAATTTTTTGTTTTTTTTGCTAAATCAAGCACTGTTTTTGTAGAAATATTTTTTAAAGAATCAACTTTTTTCCCGAGATAGTTTTTTCCATCTACAAAATGTTCTTTTGCATCTGAATATTTTTTATAGGTATAACTTTTAAAGCTATCTAATCTAATTGAAAGTGGCATAATTTTTTTTAAAAAAAATTTTTGATGCAATATTAGTGAATTTATAAAATTATTGCAATAGCTGTTACAGTCCTATGGATTTCAAAATGATTTGTCTAGATCTATCTTTTGTATCGCATTCGATACATCTAAATGTTCATTTTTTATCAATAAAATATTTAAATAATATATAAAATATTGATTTTTTAACACTTATGTTTTTTTATAAATTTTTGATAGATTTAGTTGTAATAAATAGGGTTTCCTATTATAATTATGAGCATTACCAATAAAGGTAATTGCATTTAATTACAAATGCGCAAAAACAGGTAAGAAAAATGAAAACAAAAGAACAACAAAAATCAACTAAAGAGATATTTAGGGGAAAGGCTGTCAGTTTATCCTCTCAAACCCTTTTATTCAAAAATCTTTCAAATTATTATTCTTATTATTCTTATTAAACGTTAATCAAAAACGTTTACCAATTTTATTTATTTAAAAAATTATAAAAAACTACAGATATCTCGAATAGCTACAATATTAGATTGAAGTTTTATCGAGAAAATCAAGAAATTCTTTTGTTAGCTCTTTGAGAGTCTCAGTGGTTTTGTAAAAAAATTATACAAAACATAAGGAGAAAATTATGAGTTTACGAGTAATTGCAGGTAGATCAATAAATCCATCAAATTTAAAAGCATTAGGACTTCTTGAAGAAGATTCAATGCTGTTTTTGCCTGGTACATTAAAAATGGATTTAAAGATTTTATCTGAAAAAAATCCGCTAAGAGCAGCTATAATTAACAAAAATTTTGATTTTTTGAAGGCTCTTTTCAAACAAAGAATATTTGAAAGACAAAATGTATTTCATTTAATTTTACAAGAACCTTTCAATCCTCATTTAAGAAAAGATGAAGTTGAAAAAGTGATGAGTTGTTTTGTACTTGATGAAATGCAATCGATTTCAGATGTTAAAGCTTTAGAAACTGATGAAAGAGATAATAAGATTAGTAAAATTGAAACTTCAATACAATTAAAAAAAGAAAAAATGATTAATGTTGTTGATGAGTCTAATAACTCGACTTTGATTTTAGCAATAAAGTGCCAAGAGATAGCTTTTGCAGAAATATTTTTGCAAGGTCTAAATAATGAAACTCTTAAAGCTCAAAGTAAAGTTGATGGAACTACTGCTCTGATAGAAGCTGTAAAAATGAATGATATCAAATTGGTTGAGAAGATATTAGAAAAATTGCCAATTAAAGATAGGTGGAATTTTGTATGTATGCGAAATCAGCAAAAAGAAACAGCTATTCATATTGCTGTTAGAGATGGATTTGTCAATCTTAGAGAAGGCTCTATAGATATGGTAAAATTCATTGTAGAGAAAATTGATGTCAAATCTAGAAATATAAAAGAGGGTACAATTTTACATATTGCTGTAGAAATTGGAGAAATAGGTTTTGCGTCAATGATATTAGATGAAGTTTTAGATTGTGAAAAAAAAGATTTTGTACAAATTTTCCAGGATAGTTCCTCTGCTCTACATATAGCTGCAAGAAATGGCTTTATTGATCTGCTCAGAGAAGTTATAAGACGATTGCCTGATAATGCGAAAGCTTCGTGTGTTATGCTTCCGGATGGATTAGCTGGGAAAACACCAGGAATCATTGCTATTGAATCTCCTAATAGAGACAATTTAATTGATGAAGTCCCCCTCGCTGATAGAGATGCAGTAATGCGATTTGAAGATGAAATGGGATGCTCTATGTTAGATTTTTTATAAATTGATAGATTTTTTTGAATTTTAATTAAAGGCCTATGAAAGTAGGCCTTTTAAAAATTAAATACAGCATAAAATGTTAGTCCATGCATTTGGACTATGTTGTTTGTAAATCTAGATTGAGCGTTAGATACTTGATATAAAGATCTATTTGTCTGAGATAGATTAAACGAAACATTCATCTCATAGTTAGCAACTAATTTAAAATTTATATTTTGAAAACTTCTTTGCCAAGCTGGGCCTAAAAGCAGTTGAAGATTTGTAACGACTCTAAAATCGTCTAAATGGGCATTTTCTACTTTATTACTATCAAAATTATCATAAGCTATCATCCAAGTATCATAGTTACCAAAAATTGTTGCTATATTGGATTTGCCGTTCCAACTAAATCCTCTTTTTAGAGCCCAATCAAAATTTAAACCTGTTTTTATACCAGCGCCTTTAAAATGCCAGGTGGGAATGATAACTCTTACATTAGAAGAGTTATCAAAATATCTAGTCTCCCAATCTCTTTTTATCCAAAGACCAGATAGACCTGATACAAAACTGACTTGAACTTTTTCACTTGCTTGAAAAAGTCTTTCTAATAAAACATTTGCAAAATCTGAGCTTATTCTAACCCTGCTAGTAGCTTTTTGAAGTGAAAAATTGCTAGGTAGTTGAAAAGTTGAAGACATCTGTTTGTTTTCAGCATTTACAATCTCTTGAGAATCATTTGGAGTAATCCTTCCATATTGAGTATCTAATTGCCATTTATCAAAATCTATTAAATATTTAAAACCTACTCTAAATCCTAATTGCCAAGAATACGTTGCTCTTTTAACATCACCGCCAAGACCAGTCGGTGATGCAGATGCTATTTGATCATCATAGACATAATCTAAGCCATCTTCAAAGGTCTTCCAATATAAAAGATCAGAATATAGAAAAACTCTTTTTTGTTGCTCTGGTTCAAAGTTTGAGCTGATATTGCTAAATGCAAAAAGAAAATATGGAAATAAAGTGAAATAAAAAGCTATTTTTTTCATAATGTCTCCTTAAGGTTTATTTATTATAAAAAAAGTTTTTTTTACAAGTTTTATGTATAAAAAAATAATAGATAGTTTGAAAAATTCTAGAAAATTCCCATATAAACTCATTTTATTTTTGAGTTTAATAGTAATTAGTCCTGCAATATTTAAATTCTTAGATCATAGTTTTCAAAAAACTTTTGGGCTAAATAGATTTATAAATGTTATCGATTTTATATTTTTAGGTTTTGTTTCTTTTTGCTTTTTAAAAAAAGATAAGCTAAAAAGATATCTATCTTTAGAAATAGGTTTTTTGGTTTTATATCTTTTATTAGCTAGGCTATCGATACTATTTTCAGAAGGGGAGATTCATCATAGAGCCTTTTATGATCTTTTCAAAGCTTATATTTTAATAGCTGTGTGTCTTTTATTTGTATCACCTACTTTCCGTAAACATCAAAAAAGCATTGTCAAAATCTTTTTCATCTTATTTTTTACCTACACTGTATTTGAAGTATCTATTGGCATAATGCAATTTATTTTGCAAAAACCAATTGGCTTTACTGTTTTTAATGAACCTATTTTTTCTCATGATTTGGGATCTTGCAAAATTAGAATAGATACTAGCTCTGCTTTTTTATTAAAGTTTTTACCTTCTCAAAACAGTGAATTTCTAAGAGCTCATGGAACTTTTATTCATCCCAATGTCTTTGCTGGCTTTTTAAATGTTTCAGCGCTTTTGAGCTTATATTTAATTTACAAAACTAAGAAAAAACTTTTATTTTCTCTATTTTTGTTTTTTCAGCTAATCGCTTTAATACTTACTTTTTCAAGAGCCGGTTTTGCAGCTTTTATTATATCATCTTTTCTATTCTTCTTTTTGATGGGTTTAAAAAAATATGATGTAAAAAAAATGCTTTTTGTTTTTTTAACCATAATGCTATGCATTTTAGCTATCGGCTCAAAATATCTGATAGAGAGAGGTTTTTTAGGGTCTTTCTTTCAATCTAAAAAAGCTAAAGAATTAAATATCTTAAGCGCTAAAACTAGAGACTCTTTAAAAGATGTTTCAATTAATATGATAGAAAAAAAACCTATATTAGGGATCGGTTTTAGAAACTTTTTAATAAAAAGAAATGAGTATTCAAAAATTCCAGTAGAAAGAGCTTATGTTCACAATATTTATTTACTGCTAGGAGCTGAAACTGGTATTTTGACTCTAGCTATTTTTATAGCTATGGTTTTGATATCTCTTATCAATACTATTAAATCCTCTCTTAATCCAGCTACTATCATTTCTATTTGTATGATAGTTAGTTTTTTGCTTATCGGTTTTTTTGATCACTACCCAATCTCATCAACTCTAGGAAGGTTAGTGCTTTTTTTGAATATAGCTTTTTTGAACTTTTCTAAAAGTAAGTATTTAAAATTTAAATTATCACATTCAATCTTATATTGATTTGTTTTCGTTGTTATAAAAATTATTTTAAATTTATTGTAGTTGGTTTAATTCAATTTAATGCATAGGTTGATTATTTTAAGTGACTTAAATGCTAGAAAAATGTAAGATAACCTTCTATTTTTATTAAATTTATTTAACAAAAAAGATATGGAGTTTTATTGCGATTATTGCTATAATATTAATTATTTAGAGCAATTATATAAATAAGGAGAAAACATGACAGCTTTACAATCTTTTAGACGATTTAGGTATAATAGTGTTTTTAGTGAACAAAGTTTTGAGGATTTTAAAAGGCAAGCTGAAACAATTTCAACTATTGAAAAAAAAGATAAACTGAGTTGGACAAGAAATTTTGAACCGGATGTCAATAAAAATTTAAAAACGCTTTACAAATTTTTTGCTAAACACATTTTAGATAGCAAAACGGATGATGAAACAGCTTCTTCAATAGCTATAAGTTGGGTGACTTGTTTGGGGAGTAAAGTTTTTGAAAACAGGATTACATTATCTTCAGAAGAGATAGATCTTTTTCAAAGGGTTAAAATAGCTTTTGATACATTATCTGTCACATATAATGAGGCATTTACAAATAAATATGGTAAATTGATTACAAGTAATATGGATAATCTGGATTTTTATACACCTAAGCAAAACTATACAATTGCAGCAAGGGATTTAAATCACTTAATTAATAGTCAGATAGGTGAAGATCAATTTTTATCAGAAAGTGATGAAGTTGCTCCAAGAACAACATCAGATCTAAAAGCAATGTTTCCAAAAGGTGAAGAGATATATATAGGGGCTGCTGAAAGTCGACAAAGACGAATGCACCAACAAAATAGGCGTATTGGGTTAGCTCCAGATCAAAAACAATTATCTGATGCCACTTTAGATTTTATGGAACAGGAGGGGCTTTTGTCTGGTGATTTTACTGGTGTTTATAAGTAATAAGAAATTAAAGATATGAACTTATCTTAATGAATTATTCATACAGATATTCTTTTTAACCATGCAAATGTTGCTTTTCGTCAATAAACTTTTTGCATATTTTCAAAAAGCTTTTCTTTATCAATTATTGCTATTTTTGAAATTTGATCATTTTCTCCATATGAGAGATAAATAATATCTTTATCATTTTCTTTTTTTACCACAAATCCTGTTGGAAAATACACCCTTGTTTTTTTAGTAGGTCCTAGAAGAATTGGAAATTTAGATACTTTAGTAACTTTATAAGGAGGATCTTTTTGAAAAGTATATGCTCCCATAACGTAGAACATTTTCTTTTTGTTTTTTCCAAAAGAGCTATGAAAAAAAGCTAGATATTCATCACCGATGAGTTTTGCAGGTGTGCCGCCTCTTGGCTCTCCCCATTTCCAGAAAAATCTAGAAAAACACATATTTGGAAAAACTAGGTGTTTTAATGAATTAGACTTTAGATCAGTGATTTGCAATATTTTATGTGGTACTAAATTATAGGCTAATAAAAGATTATCCTCAGATATAAATGGCACCCAATTTTTTTCTATAGCTTTGATATGCTGATCTAATGGAGTTTTATAATCTATCTCAAATGTATATCTATTGATTTTTGCAAGATACATAGTTCTAGCAAAATGCTCAGAGCCCTCATCAGGAAGATCATCCCTACAAACAGACGTGATTACTACATAACGAAGATTCCAGTCTTTGATTGCTTCTGCTACATGCTGTGGCTCCTCAGAATCTAATTCAAATGGTTTTCCAGTATCAACATTACAAAATTTGCATCCACGTGTACACACATCACCCATTATCATAATTGTTGCAGTTCCTACATCCCAACACTCAGAAACATTGGGACAGGAAGCCTCCTCACAAACAGTATGTAGATTATATTTTTGCAAAGTCTTTCTTACTTTAACATAGTTTTCACCTGAAGGAATTTTCATTTTTAGCCAGCTAGGCCGAATTAAGCTCATCGATTCAATGAACATATAACGAATAATAACATTTTACTTTGCATGCGATCACCATTTTTCAAAAATCATTTAGAATCAAAAGCTAAGATAATTGATTTTCATGGATGGGAGATGCCATTACAGTATTCTGGAATTATTGATGAACACAAAAATGTTAGAGAAAACGTTGGATTGTTTGATGTTTCTCATATGGGTAGATTCAAAATCAAAGGAAAAGAATCAGAATCACAAATACAACGTTTGATAACAAATGATATTTCAAAAATTGGTGACAAACAGGCCATCTATTCTCCAATGTGTAATGAAAATGGTGGAATAATAGATGATGTGATAGTTAACAGAATTTATTCAAACGAATTTGTAATTGTTGTAAATTCATCAAATATCAAAAAAGATTTGGACTGGATCACAGAAAACGTAAAATCATGTGAAATTCAAAACATCACAGATGATTATGCATTATTAGCACTGCAGGGTCCAAAAGCTGAAATGGTGTTAAAAGATGTAGGAGTTGAGCAAATAGAAAATCTAAAGTCATTTCATTTGCTAGAAGCAAAACTCGATGGTGTTGATTGTATTATTTCAAGAACAGGATACACTGGTGAAGATGGTTTTGAGTTGTTTTTTGATTCAAAACAGGTACAAATTTGGGAAAAATTATTGGAAACAGGTACAAAATATGGAATAAAGCCAATTGGTTTGGGTGCACGTGACACATTAAGACTAGAGGCCGGATTGATGCTTTATGGAAACGATATTGATGAGAATATTTCTCCACTTGAAGCACCATTAAAATGGACAGTCAAATTTGAGACTGAATTTATTGGAAAAGCAGCACTAGAGCAGAAAAAAGTTGAGAAAAAAATGAGAGGTTTTGAAATTACTGAAACTAAAAGGGTTGCACGAAAAGACAACAAGATTTACGATGAGGAAAAGGAGATCGGGATTGTGACATCAGGTAATTTTTCTCCTACACTTGGCAAACCAATTGGATATTGTTTTGTTCCCGTAGAGTACCCATTGAGAGGCAAAATTAAGATCAATATCGGTGGTAAATTATATGATGGTAGGTTAGCATCCACTAGATTTTACAAAAGATAAAACAACTTTTTTTACAGGGATTATTTCAGAGTTTCCCGTGGCAGAGAGAAAATTTACTAAAGAACATGAATGGATCCAAAAAAGCGATCAAATTATAATTGTTGGAATAACAGAATTTGCACAAGATCAGCTTGGGGATATAGTATCAATTGAATTGCCTCAAGTAGGAAGTTCATTCAAACAAAATGATGTAATGACAATTATAGATTCTGTCAAAGCATCATCTGACATCTATTGTCCGGTTGATGGAGAAATTATTGAAACTAATGAAAATTTATTAGAACATCCTGAATTGATTAACAAGTCACCCTATAAAGAAGGATGGATTGTGAAAATAAAACCAAGCAATCCTGAGCAAATAGATTCTTTACTTTCCAAAGAACAATATGATGAACTAGTAGGCCAAGGCAAGGAGTAATCAATCAATGAATTTCATCCCGCATACAAAAGAACATATTTCTAAAATGCTTTCAGTTGTTGGATGCTCAACATTAGATGAATTGGTATCGGAATTCATACCAAGACTTTCTGAATTAAATCTAGACAAGCCAATGAGCGAGATGGAATTAGTTTCATATATGACATCTCTGTCAGAAAAAAATTCACCAATGAAATACTTTGCCGGTGGTGGCTCGTATGATCATTACATACCAGCAGTTATCAATCATCTAGTGTCAAGAGGAGAATTTCTTACGTCATATACTCCGTACCAACCAGAGGCCAGTCAAGGAGTTTTGCAGGTTTTATACGAATTTCAGTCATTCATCTGCCTGCTTACAGGCATGGATGTCTCAAATGCGTCTCTTTATGATGGTGCATCAGCCGTGGCTGAAGCTGCCTTGTTGTCCAGTGCATACACCAAACGAAAGGGTGTTTTTGTAGATGATGGACTTAATCCAGCATATCTGAAGGTTCTCAAAACATACTGTGATGGAACAGAGCTTTGCATTACAAACACAATTGATGAAAACACTGCTTGTGTAATTTCCCAGACTCCGGACTTTTACGGAAACATCAAAAACCCCCATGGCTTAATTGAAAAGGCGCATGCACACCATGCACTTTTCATAAACTGTATTTCTGATCCCACCTCTTTGGCAATACTCAAAACTCCTGGAGAGTTTGGGGCAGATGTCGTTGTAGGAGAAGGTCAAGCTTTTGGGATACCAACAAGTTTTGGTGGCCCATATCTTGGATTCATTGCAGTAAAACAATTTTTGACAAAAAAACTACCAGGTAGAATTGTAGGAATGACTACAGATGACCAAGGCAACGAAGGTTTTGTTTTGACATTACAAGCAAGAGAGCAGTTCATCAGAAGGGAACGTGCTACAAGTAACATTACTACAAATCAGACACTTTTGGCATTAACTGCGACAATTTACTTGGCATCACTTGGAAGATCTGGACTGCAAAATGTAGCAAGAGCGTCATATCACAGGGCACACCTTTTGCAAGAAAAACTAAGTAAAATTGGGTTTGAGGCCATCAATACAAGTCCATTTTACAATGAATTTCTAGTAAAATCACCAAAACCATCTGAAGAAATAATTGCTAACTTGATGGAATACAACATTTTTGGCGGAATAGATGTTGGAGACAACAGACTATTGGTATGTTGCACTGAAAAAAATTTACTTCAAGACATTAATTCCTATGTTTCGGTGGTGAGTAAATGAAATTAATTTTTGATTACAACCAATCAAATACCAAGCATACACCCTTTGAAGAAAAAGATGTGGGCTTGCCAGAAGAGCTAAAAAGAAGTTCTCTTCTACTACCCGATGTAAACGAGGTTCAAGTCATAAGACACTACACTGAACTATCAAAGAAAAATTATGGCATTGATACCAATTTCTATCCTCTAGGCTCATGTACCATGAAATACAATCCCAGAGTCAACGAAGATCTTGCCAAACTACCAGGATTTTCAAACCTGCATCCACACATGCCTACTAGTCACGCACAAGGTGCATTGCAAGTTATTTGGGAGTTAGAAGGGGACCTAAAGGAAATCACCGGCATGGATGCATTTTCTCTTCAGCCATCTGCGGGCTCACAATGTGAACTGCTTGGAGTAATGATTGCCAAAAAATATTTTGCAGAAAAGAATGAAAATAGAACCAAAATTATTATTCCAGACTCTGCTCATGGAACAAATCCTGCAACTGCATCGATGTGTAAATTTCAAACAGTTACGATTCTTACGGATGATCGTGGCAACATGGACCTTGATGAATTCAAAAAGGCGATAGGACCAGATGTTGCACTTGTAATGATTACAAATCCGAATACCTTGGGATTGTATGAAGAAAATTTATCAGAGATCAAAGATCTTGCACATGAAAAAGGAGCATTGATGTATTGTGATGGTGCAAACATGAATGCACTTTTGGGAATTAGCAAACCTGCAGAGCAAGGATTTGATATGATTCATCTTAACTTACAC
>JAAKFX010000034.1 GCA_011064865.1 Candidatus Anoxychlamydiales bacterium | reverse complement strand
AGCAAGAGGAACAATGACTCAATCAACAGAAATGATAAATCCATCCAGTGCATTACTTTCAAATAATTTAGATGAAGAAGCTCAAGAGCAGTCTTATGAATACACTGCAAAAAAATTAGCAAATCAAGTGGGCAAAGCAATGTTTATATCATTTTTAGGAGCTTTTAATTGTGCTCTTTTTTTTACTTCAATCACAGCTCTGACTTTAGCTGCACAAAAAGAAGATGATATGAGCGCAGTAAAAACAATGGCTATTACAGGAGCTGCTGTAGGAGCCTTTGTAGCTCCGTTATTTTATGCTGTTTATGAAATTGGAAAAAGACCAGATCCTTATTTTATGGATTTTTAAAATAAAACCATCGTAGATGGTACCATCATAGATGGTTTCTATCTATTATTTATAACTTCTAAATCTGCTTTTTCTTTATCTAGTAATTCTTTAGAGCAAAACGAGATAGTAACATTTTTATCCATTTGATTTAATAAATGGGTTTTTACGGAATTTACAATATCTTCTTTCGTAGCATTTAAAACTTTATCTCTAAATTTCTGTCTCCTCTCATCAGTTTTATTAGCTTTTATCCAACTATATGCTGTAAAAGCTCTGGAACCTGGAGATATTGGTACATCTGTGTTTTGGATTGCTCCTAGTTTTGCTTCATCAATATCAGATACATCAAAATTACCTTTTGCTATCTCTTGTATAGATAATTTAAAAGCATCCAAAGTAGAGGTTATGTGAGGATCTCTAAAACCATTAAAAGTAATTAGTCCAGAAGATGGTGAATATTTAGCTCCAGATCCATAAGCGCCACCTTCTTCTCTTATTTTTTTATGAAGAGTTTTGTTTCTAAAAAGATTGCTTGCAAGCAGCAAAAATGGAGAGTCTTCATGTAAAAATCCTATGGTTTTATATGAAGAGGCCGTAAATGCAACAGGAGATGATATTATATTTGCACTAGAGCCTATCTTTTCAATATCGAAGCCTGATTCAAAAAGCTTAGCTTTTTTTAAATCTAAATCAAAAATACCGTAAAAATTATTAGTTTTTAGATTTTTATAGCCATTATCACAAGAACTTATTACTAGATCCTCTTTGTTCGTTAAAAATACTTTATCTTTTAAATTTTTTAGACTTTCAATTAAAGAAGGTAGATTTTTATCTAAATCTTTAATTAAAACTCTTAGACGGTATAAGTAATCTATTCCATTTAATTTCGATGATATAAAAGAGGGCTTTGTAAAAGAGCTAGAAGATAACATTGAGGCATATCTCATTGAACCTTGCACGATAGAATTTTCTAAATATGTGTATTGTTGAAGCAAGATTTCTTTAATTCTAGTTTTATCAGAAAAATCTGGTTCTGTGATTATATCTTTTATTAACGAAAATAATTTATCAGTATTTCTGTATAAAGCTTGGCCTCTAATTCCAATTGATGGAATAAAATTATCAAAATTATCAGCTTGAACATTTAAAGCTACGTATGCGCTTATTCCTCCAGTATATGCTTGGATATATTCTAAATTTTCTACGTAGTTTCTATTAGCTGCGCCAATATCTGTTATCAAAGATGCAAAAAGTGATAGTAATATAAGCTCATCTAGTGTCAATTTTGGTAGATCAAATAATAGATCAACATAGATAATTTCATTTGTGAAAACTGAGTGATGATAGACTTTATTGCCCTTAATATCTTCAATATTTAATGGATATAGTTTGTTTTTTTTAGGGACATCTTTTATTTCGATTTTTGGGAGACATTCAATAGAGAGTCCTTCTTGTTTTTTTTGAAACTCTTTTAGAGCTAAACTGTCTTTTAATATTTGTTCTATTTGAGTTGGATTTAGGTTCTCTTGAATTTTATCTAATTTTTCTCGCTCTTCTAAAGAGAGTTTAGCCATATAGTGATTGTCAGGATTCAAGGTTAGCTCCACCATATGAGGATTATCTAAAATATATTTTTTTATAAGGCTTGGAAGATAATTTTCATCTTTTAATTTTTCAGCTAGAGTTTTGAAAAGAGTATGTATTACTAATGCATTTTCAGGCTCTACTCCATGTTGTTTAGCTAATGCCGATCTAAAAAATAGTATAAGGCCATATGGACCCATATCAGATGCTATCTTTGTTCTAGAAAATTCTAATTGATGAAGCGCTGCATCAATAATTTGTTTAGGAATTTTTGTTTCGATTACTTTATTTAAAGTAGATTTTATAACTTGAAAAATAGCATCTTTATCTTCCGGACTGCAGCCTTTACAAATTATTATATATGGAGCTTCTTTCATTTCAGTATCAAATAAGCTCTCTACTTGAGTGCAGAGATTTGACTTTAGAAGTGAGAGTTTTAATACTGAACCATCTGTCCCCATTAAAATATTGTCTAAAAGCATCAAAGCATGAAGATCTATTTGATCTTCAATTGGACACGTTAAAAATCCAAATGCAATCATACTCTTTTTTTCAGTTGACTCATCTTCATTGATCGGATATTTATCTACGACTTTTTTAGCAGAAGAAAAACGTTTTTGCTTTTCTATTTGAGCGGTAGCCTCTTTTTTTTCTACATCTTTTAATGCATTTTTTTCAATAAATTCAAGCTGCTTTTGAAGATCTAAATTGCCATATAAAAACATTAAACATCTAGATGGATGATAATAAGTTTTATGAAATTTTTTTAAATCTTCATATGTTAAATTTGGGATATCTTTAGGCTCTCCTCCCGAATTGTTTGCATATGTTAAATCTGGTGTGAGATTTTCTAACATCTTATGATATAATATACTATCAGGATTTGCCATAGAGCCTTTCATTTCATTATAAACTATACCTTTGTAAATCAAATTAGAGCTGGCATCTTCAGGATCTGAAAACTCAAGTCTATGTCCTTCTTGCAAAAAACTAAGCCTTTCTAATTTTGGATGAAAAACTGCATCTATATAAACTTCGAAAAGATTATAAAAATCTTTTTCTACTAAGCTAGAGGCTGGATAACAAGTAAAATCAGAGCCTGTCATAGCGTTCATAAAAGTATTTAAACTTCTTTTTAACATTGAAAAAAAAGGGTCTTTTATCGGGTATTTATCAGATCCACAAAGTACTGTATGTTCTAAAATATGAGGAGCCCCACTGGAGTCTTTTGGCCATGTTTTAAATGATAAACAAAATAAATTTTCATCGTCATCATTTTTGATTTTAATTACTTGGGTTCCTAAGGTATTGTGGGTAAGTTCTATTAATTCAACTTTTATTTCGTCAATTTTTTGATATTTAGTAACTGTGAAATTATTAATTTGCTCACGAACTTTAAATGACATAAAAAATCCTAACTTAGTTTAAGTAAAAACAACTAAGTTAGAACAGATTAAGATTTAGTGCTAGTCTTATTTTTAACCAGCTTTCTTCTCGTGGAATTCTCTTACAATATAATTACACTCGCCAAGCAGCATCAATAGTTCGTTATTATCTTCTTCAATGATTTTATAAGAAGCTTTTCTTTTAACATCTCTTTTAAGCTTGTTTAAAGCTGCATTGATCCTTTTTTCCATATGCTGTACATGCGCTTCCCAAATCGGTTTTTTTACACTTTTTCTTTTTGTCGTTTTTTTTCTTTTTGTCGTTGGTTTGCGAGCTGGTTTTTTATAAGTTTTTTTTACTGTTTTTTTTCTTTTTTTGGTTTTTTTCATAATAAACCCTATATTAAGTAGTTCTATATCTATTTTTATTATATTAAATTTTATATTTAATAATATTAATTTATTGGGATATTAGGAAAAAATATCATAAATGATTGAAAATGAAAGAAATATTGTAAGATCTATTTTGAATTCATGAAAAGTTTTTTAATGAGCCTCTAATAAATCGGATCTAATACATCTTCTAGGTCTTTCTCAAAACCTTCATCAGCTTCTTCAGGATCTAAAACTTCTTCGTCTACTTCAGGATTTAAAATAGCTTCATCTATTTGATTATTATATAAATATTTTTTATCTTTAGCTATACGCATAATATTTGCTTCTCCAACATTATCTAAAGAAAAGTATAGCAAATATTTGCTTTTTTGTAAAGGAAAAAGCGCAATATATGTTATTAATTATTAGGAGTTTAGGTATGTAAAGATTCTTGCTTTTAGCTCGTTTTCTCTGTATTTGAGCTCATCTAATTGAATCTGATCCATTTCTACTTGAGTGAGCAAAATAGCATAATCGCTTTCTGTGTTTGGCATGGTTTTAAAGGTCTCTTTGATTAAGCTAATTCTCTTATTTACAAGGATTTGCTCTTGAAAATTTACTTCTAATTCTTCTTTTAATAGATTCGCTTTTCTTGTTTTTTCGTCTAAGGAATTGATAGTAAAGTCGTTAGAATCATCTTCAACCATTAATAGGCTCCTTTTTTTTTATTATAGCATGAAAATTATTTATTATTTTTATAGATTTGAAAAATTGTAAAAGCTAATAATTATGTTAGAAACTAAATGATTGATTTAGTATCATTTTAGAAAAATTAAATTGAAAGAAATGAAACGCATATCATTAATACCTAATATTATTACTGCTTTTGGCTTAGCGATAGGTCTATTTGTAATATTCAAAGTGAATATGATCGAGCCTGGAACAGGTAATTTTGAGATGGTTAAAAATGCGGTATTGTTGCTGCTTTTAGTTGCACTTGCAGATTTTGTAGATGGTGCTGTTGCAAGAGCTTTTAAAGCACATAGCGATTTTGGACTCATGTTCGATTCTTTGGCTGATGCTATATCTTTTGGTGTTGCTCCATCTGTTTTGCTTTTAAAAACTCTTTCTTTAGATCATGGAACTATACTATCTTTCACAGTAGCAACAGGAGCTATGATCTATTCTCTTTGCGGGATGCTCAGATTAGTAAGATTTAATACCAAATCTATAGAAGCTAAAGGCAATATTGTTGAAATGTCTATTCAAAACAAGAATTTTACAGGCCTTCCAATTCCAGCAGCAGCTGCCGTAGCTGTCTCAACGAATTTATTTTTGCTTTCTCCTTATTTATTGAATTTTGTTGATATTTCAAATATCACAAGAGCAATAACTCTAACTGTAATCAATATTATTTTAGGATATTTGATGGTGAGTCGATGGAAATTCCCATCACTCAAAAGACTCAATTTTAGAATGCCATCATTTAACTTAGCCTTTTTTACTGTTTTAGTAGCTGTATTGTTTCTATATGGAATTTTTTATTACTTTTCTTTAGTTTTATTAATTATTTCATGGGTATATATCTTTATTGCTTTTGTTTTATCTATAATTAGATTAATAGCTGGGAAAAAATCTAAAACTCTAAAAGATTTTGATCCCGACGATGACGATGATAATGATCAGCTAAATTTTTAACTAAAAATCATCTTAAAATTGTCATTAAAATCTGATCTTTATTATCCTTTTTTAAAAGGAGATATTTAGATGCAATCTACTATTTTTATGTTAGCCGTTTTGTTTGTTTTTGCTTTTCTTATTTTGATTTGGATAAATATAAATCTTAAAGGAGCTAAAAAATCACTAGAAAATTCTTTTAAAAGCATGTCTTTTGATGTCATGCAAAAAAATAATCGATCTTTTATAGATTTAGCAAAAGAAAATTTCGAAAAATATCATTTAGGTTTTCAAGCAAATATCGAGCATAAACAAAAAGAGTTGGAAAAGATTCTAGAACCTGTAAAAGAGTCAATGGATAAACTCGATAGTTATAACAAAGATGTAGAAACTCAAAGAAAAGGTGCTTATGAAGCTTTAAATAAACAGATTCAAATGTTAATAGATAGTGAGAAGAATCTAAGAACAGAAGCTGCAAATCTTTCAAAAGCTTTAAAATCACCAAATGTTAGAGGTTCCTGGGGGCAAATTCATCTAAAAAGGGTAGTAGAGCTTGCAGGTCTTTTGAATAATTGCGATTTTTTTGAACAAAAATCAACGATTCATGAGGATAAAGTATATCGACCAGATCTCATAATTAGGCTTCCCGGCAGAAAACAGATAATAGTCGATGCGAAAACCCCTATAGAGGCCTATTTAGATGCTCAAGAAAAACAAGATGAAAATAGAGAGCAGAAATTAAAATCCCATGCTCTAAATTTAAGAAAACATATAAATGATCTCGCTTCTAAACAGTATTTTTCTAAATTTGATTTTAGCCCTGAATATGTTATATTATTTCTGCCAGCAGAAGCTATTTTAAGCTCTGCTGTAAGCATAGATCCTACTCTTTTAGAGATGGCAGCGGCTAAAAATATAATTATCGCGACCCCAACTACTTTGATAGCAATACTCAAAACAATCGCACATATTTGGAAAGAGAGTGAGATGTCTGAAAATACTCATGAAATTGCAAAGCTAGGTAAGGAACTCTATGAAAGGCTAATAACTATGAATTCTCATTTTATAAAACTCGGTAGAAATTTATCTACAGGTGTAGATGCGTATAATCAGGCTATAGCCTCTTTAAATTCTAGAGTATTGGTTAGTGCAAAAAAATTGGGAAAATTTAGTGAAGAAAACGCACTTGAAGAGATAAATAAAACATGTAATGTGAACTCTTTGGAAAAACTTTAATTATGAAAAGTGAAGTTGAAAATAAAAAATTTATAAAAGAAAATTTTTCAAATCAAAATTTTCAGCATAAATCTTTTGTAGAGTGTTCATTTGAAAATTGCGATTTTTCAAATGTAAACTTTTCAAATGCAAAATTGCAAGATTGTGAATTTAAAAATTGTAATTTAAGTTTAATAAAGTTTGAGAAAGCTAAACTTCAAAATGTTTTGTTTCAAGATACTAAATTAGTGGGAATTCATTTTTTTCAATGTGACAGTTTTCTGCTTTCAATAGAATTTAAAAAATGCCTTTTAGAGACATGTAATTTTGCAGATATGATTTTGAAAAATACCTCTTTTGATGAAAGTATAATTAGAAGATGTGATTTTATTAATACAGATCTTTTTAAAGCTATTTTTTCAAACACTAATCTTGAAGCAACAAGATTTCATAATGCAAATTTAAAAGAAGCTAATTTCTTAAAAGCTATTAATTATAGCATTGATCCTATCAATAATAAAATGCAAAAAGCTAAATTTTCTAAACCAGATGTTTATTCACTTCTGAATTTTTTAGATATCATTATTGAAGATTAGATTGATTTTCAAATCTATTTTAATAATAAAAAAAAATAGCTTTAGATATTCTTAGATCTAAAGCTATTTTCTGAAACTTTTATTGAATTTCTACTTGATTTACAAAATATGCAGGATAAGCAAAATTATTGTTCGGTCTTGGCGATACTTTTAAAGAAACCTTTTTTCCAACATAGTCATCTAAATTTACTTTAGTACTATAGATAAACGCTTTTTTTGTAGGATCTGCAAGCTTTACAATATAATCACCAGGTTTATTTTTAATCCCTTGAGTATAGCCCTCTATTATACCTACAATTGCTATAGCATTAATCTCTTGTTCTTTATAAAAATCACCTAGTTTTTTCTCAGGATGAAAAGTTGTCCAAGTAGCGTAGAGAGCTTCTTCTACGGTTTCCCAGAATTTCATCTTAGTAGTTATTTTTTTGTGTGAATTTTGCTGTAGCGTTTGATCTTGTTCTTCAAATGTTTTAGCTTTTTCCACTGCATATAATAGTTTATCTTTTTCATTTTGTGAAATATTTGCTTTTGCTTCCAAATAAGCGATTTTTTTCTGTAAATAGTTATCTTGAAGTAAAGCTAAACCCTCTTTTGCTTGTTGGACATATTGAGGGAATTCTGAATAATCTTTTATGATCAGATCAAACTGTTCAATCGCGTCTTGTGGAGCCATTTCATCATATGGTTTTTTACACTCTAATTGTGTAATGAAATATGCAGAATTTAAAAGCTTTTCAACTTCACTTTTTTTAAATTGCATTTTTGTATACAAATTGCTGTCACCAGCATATGTTAGATACTCTTTTGAAATATAAAAACAAACATCAGCTGGAGGGGTAATCTCTAGCCATTTGTTGTTTTCTGCGCATACATTGCCATGAATCTTATCTTTATTTTTGAGTTGACCAATTATAGGAGCGTCTAGATTAGGCTCTAGTCTAACATTTACTCTATCAGCTTCTATAACATCTTCGATTATATAACTTCTAAATACATAAGATTTTGTATTAGGAAGTGGTTTTATTGCCCAAAAATCTCCAGCATTTTGCACAACTAATACAAGATCATTCTTATTTAATTGAGAAACTACAGAACTATCTAAATCAGCACCTGCTCTAAGTCTTACTTTTGAGCCAGTAATTTTTGCTGTAAAAGACTTGAAATTAGAGTTGTTTTCTTGCGTTGTCTCTGCCATTAAATTGCCAGAAAATAATAACATGATAATTACTAAAAATAGCCTTGTCATCTTGCCCTCTTAAACTTCGAATGATTTGTTTTAAATATTATACTAAAATGAAAGATGAATTATAGCTACTTTTTTTTTATAAAAAATAGAGTGGATTTTTTTAGCTGTTTAATACTGCTTTTAGATGTTCACAGTTTTTCTTTCCACATGTACATCCTAAAGGATCTCCTAGATATACATTATAGTGCTCATTTTGATCTAAAGGATTTATAACTTTAAATAGTTTAGTCCCTTCTTCTTCAATATCCCAAAGTCTGAATTTTAAATCTTCATCACTAACTTCTTCATCTAGATTCTCTATGTTTATTCCCATTCCATGTTGCATTGCTTTTGAAATTTGACAGTGTACACAATTACAATTATCTACAGGTTTTGGAATTTCCATACTAGCTTCATCTGCAAATAATTTTGCGATATTTGCAATTTTATTTTTAATGTCTTCTGGAATATTTGGAGCATTTTTTTGCTCAGGATTGTGTTGCATGCCAGATGTAATAGATTCTAAACCACCACCAATTCCACCTAATGCAGGAAAACCAAAACTAATTGATTTTTTTGGTGTTGTCTCTAATGTTTTTGCATGTGTTTTGAAAATTAACTCTAAAATATCAGATTCTAAGTTTGGAATTTTGATCTTCACTTTATTCTTTAATATAACTATCAAAATGTCATTTTGAGTAAATAGTGAGGTAATATTGTCCCATGTTGTAGAGATATATGGAGGAATGTTTAATGCTTTATCGTTTATTTTCATATCAAAACCTATTATTTTGAATTTTTTCTATCTCTCATTATACCAGAAACTATTTTTTTTAGTCAATTTTTTTTAGCGAACCAAACTCAAGAGTGCTAATTCTTTCGCCCAAGTCTTTGTATAATAGTAATTTGCATGCAAAACGGAGAGGGGGTGGAGATTTCTCTTTTGATACATTCTACTCATTTTATAAAAAAATATTTTACAAGCTTAGGTTTTTGCTTTATATGTGAGTTTTTGAGCTGATTAGGAGGTTTCGTACATATTTCATTTTCTAGGTAAATTTAATAATAAGGGGAGAAAAATAGATGAGCCGAAAAACTTTTGTTCTTGACACAAACGTTCTTTTATATGATCCAAGTTCAATCAAACAATTTCAAGATAATGATGTTGTTATTCCTTTGATAGTTTTGGAAGAATTAGATGCATTAAAAAGAAGATCAGATGAACTTGGTAAAAATGCTCGCCAAGTTGTGAGATATATAGATTCTTTAAAGACTAAGAAAAAAGGAGATTTAAATAAGGGAATTATAATTGATGAAGGGCCTACGATTAAAATCTTTTTAGATATTAAAACTAGAACTATTAAGCGTTTTCCGCTACCACTTGATAGAAATTCTAATAAAATATTACATATCTCGTCTTTGTTAAAAAATGAAGGACAAAAAGTGGTTTTTGTCTCAAAAGATTTTGTTACAAGAGTCAAAGCTGAAGCAATGGGTTTAGAAGCCCAAGATTATGAAAATTTAAAAGTGTCATATAAAAAGATCTATAAAGGTATAAAAATTCTTGAGACTTCAAAAAAAGAGATCGATCTTTTTTATAAAGATGGCCAAATTACAAAAGCTGATATTAATTTTCTGCCAAATGAATACTGTATATTAAAAAGTTTAGAAAAATCTTCAGCAATTTGTAAATATAATTCAAATTACAAAAAACTAGAGCCTTTAATTGAATATAAAAAAGGAATTTGGGGTATTTATCCATTAAATGTAGAGCAAAGATGTGTTATAGATCTTTTACTTCGAGATGATATAAAACTAGTGACGCTAGTTGGTGCTGCAGGAACAGGAAAAACACTTTTAGCTCTAGCTTGTGGAATGAAAAAAGTATTCGATGATGCGCTATATTCAAAAATCTTGGTTTCTAGACCGATTATTCCTCTTGGTAAAGATATTGGATACCTACCAGGTACTAAAGAAGAGAAACTCTTTCATTGGATGCAACCTATTTATGATAATTTAGAAGTTCTTTTGCATCATACCAATGGTGAGGGTAATGAAAAATCAGCATTTGATTGGATTATGGACAGTAATAAGTTAGAAATGGAAGCAGTGACATATATTAGAGGAAGAACTCTTCCTAAAGTATATATGATCATCGATGAAGCTCAAAATTTAACTCCACATGAAGTTAAAACAATAATCTCTCGCGCTGGTAAAGGCACTAAAGTTATTCTTACTGGAGATCCTACTCAAATTGATAACCCATATTTAGATCAGGATTCAAATGGACTAACCTATACAATATCGAAATTTCAAGATCAAAAATTATACGGTCATATATTTTTAGATAAAACAGAAAGATCGGAGCTTGCAAAAATAGCAGCTGATATTATGTAGAGCAGTAAAACTATTTATGAATAATCATCGTCAGCGTAGTCATCGAAACCACCAACTATTCCGGGAAATCCGTCACTTGGATCATAATCCGGCGATGGATCTGGATCATTAAAACATCCCATTGCAGCAGCGGTAACTCTACTAAGAAGTGATGATTTTTTTTCTTTGTCTTCATGTTTTGGTGGATCTTGTTCACATGGCAATCTAATGCTTCTGTATCTTCCAATTTCTAACATTCCCATAACAAACCTCTAAGGTTTTTTTTTGAGACAACAGTATTAAATATTTTTATATTTTTTTACTAATAAAAAAAATATTTTTTTCAATTTAGTTAGATTTTCATGTTTTTTCTATCTCAAAAGCATCTGTGAGAGGTTTTTATGAAAAAAATAAAATTCGTAATTTTTGAAATCCTACAATTTAATTTGTGCTGATGTTGACAAGTCTTGTTGGAATTTGTTAATTAAATATATATAAGGCAAGAGTCTACTTTTATAGTTTGCTCGAGATTAACAAAAGTGAGAAAAATGTAAATGATAAGAAAACTTCCTTCTGGAAAATATAGACTTTATTCTCGTAAAAAAGATCCTAAAACTGGAAAAAGAAGAAATTTAGGTACATTCTCTTCTCGTGAAAAAGCTTTGAAACATGAAAAAGAAATTCAGTTCTTTAAAAGACATAGATAATGATTTTTAATCTTTGCTTAATAATTCAACAAGACCAGTTTTTAAATTATAATAAGCTGCATGAACTTCAATTTTTTTATCCTGAATTAATTTCTCTATATTAGGTGATTTTTCTAAAAGATCTTTCATATTTAAGGCATTAGTTTTAATAGCTTGTTCAAGAATGTTATTTGTTTCAGATTCTTGCTCCTTTTTAACTGAAGGTTCAATGAGCTCGGCTATTTTTTCTAGGTTAGCTGTTTTATTTTGGACTACAGCATTAACTGCTCTACAATTTTCATGTCCTAAAACAAGGATAATTGAAGAATTAAGATTAAGAGCAGAATATTCAATACTCTCTAGCTCAATTGAACCTATAACATTTCCAGCTACTCGAACAACAAAAAGATCTCCTAGCCCAACATCGAAAATTATTTCAGGTGATACTCTAGAGTCAGAACATCCTACAATGATAGCGAAGGGAGATTGTTTTGAAGAAATTGCTTTTCTTCTCTCTTCATTTCGATTTGGATTCTCAGATTTATTGTTGACAAAACGTTTATTTCCTTCAATTAGTAGATCTAAGACTTTTGATTTTTTTGTTGTCATAATTAAGTGTTGTTTTTTTTAGACATATTAACTATTTAGTTTTTTTTCTAGTAATTTTTTTTGAGTCCTAGAAAAGAGATAAAAATTTATCTTGATCTTGGCTCTTGATCATTTTAGAAAAATTTGTTAAAAGTGTTGTTTCAAAAAATAAATAAGGTAACAACGCTATGAAATTAAAGTTGATCGTTATAATTACATTATTTTTAAATTTATCGAATCTATTAGCTGCAAATGATGATAAAAATTTAAGCTATAGCCGAGGAGAAGAAAATGCTAACGTTCTGAATCAATATGGCGATAAGTTTAAACCCACAGATAGTGGCTATGGTGTGGATATTTCCAGCCAAAGACAGGATGAGCTTGATTTAAAGAGTCTCTCTTTTATTCGTGAAGCTAGTAATTCAGAAAAAAAAATCATAGCTGTTGAATTAGGTGGTGGATTTGGTGCTCATTCCCTTAACATGGCTATGGAAGGGGCAACAGTTATTATGGTAGATATCGCTGAAATGGCGAGAAATACTTTTAATAAAGCTTTAGAGTCAAAAGTTGTTAAATCTGAAGATTTATGTTTTATCCAAAAAGATTATAGAGATTTAAATGAATCAGATATTCCTAAAAATTTTGATGTACTCTATTCACAACGTGTCAATTATGTCACTTATGATGAAGCAAAAAAAATTATTAAAGTGGTTGCATAGCCGCATGGCTGACAGGGGAGCTATTTTCATATCTGCAGCTGGCTGGGATACAGAATATGGCAAGACTTATCCTGATCGCATGAAAGAAATTGAAGATAGATTTAATTTTGTTACCCCAGACATGCAACAAAAGCATGGAATTATGCAGAAAATCGTGACATATAAAGAAGAGGATATGGTTAGACTTTTGACAGAAGTAGGTTTCTCTGAAATAAATGTAACTAGTTCTGCTTTCGGGAATATAAAGGCGACAGCACGTAAAATGTGAAGTACAATTTGCTATTTAAATAAATTGATTTATAAAAATTTCAAATTTTATCCATTTATGCCATGACAGCAAATGTTGAGATAAAATCATAGTTAAATTTAATAAGGAGAAGAATGGAAATTACAAAGGCAACAAATCGAAAACATCATAATAGAGCTTTTCTCGGCGTCATGATGATGATTATAGGCCTAGCCCTTTATCCTCTCTCAGATGCGTTTATCAAGCATTTGATGGGAATCTATTCGGTTCCCCAAGCAACTTTTCTTCGGGCAATTACCCGTCTCGTGCCTCTTATTATAGCAACTTTTTTTCAGGGCGGAATTAGGACTGTTCTTACTACAAATCATCCGAAGCGTCATCTCGTTAGACTTATCGTTAACCTTCTTTTTACTTATTGCTTTATGTTTGCTTTTTCAATGGGATCTTTAACTGTGGTTTATACTTTGGGCTATACCTCATCATTTTTTATGATTCTTTTAAGCTCTATCATGCTCAAAGAGAACATAGGACGTGAAAGGTGGATTGCTGTTATTGTTGGAATGATCGGAGTTGTGATTGCAATGCGGCCAGGGGCAAATGTTTTTGAATTTGCTGCTATTCTAGTCCTTTTTGGATCTTTTTTGGGTGCTCTTAATAAAATTCTCATGCGAAAGCTCGCAGCAACTGAACACAGCCTTGCCATCACTATTTATCCTAATATCATTATGATGCTTGTGACTTTTCCATTTCTGATCACAACATGGAAGACAATGCCATTGGGACATTGGGGACTTTTTGCGATTGTTGGATTGATTACCGCCACAGGTCAATATTTGATTGCCCAAGCACTGCGATTTGCTCAAGGTTCAATTCTAGCTCCAATCGACTATTCAACCTTTTTCTGGGTAATTGCTTTGGATTTTTTTTGGTGGAAAAAAATGCTAGAGCCTTACACTTTAATAGGGGCAGCGATCATAGTTGGTAGCAATTTATATATCCTCTACTACTCAAGACGTGATAAAGCTAGTAAACAAAGCGTTGAAGAACTCTCCTCTTGAAAATCAAAGAGTCCTCAATTTAAGGAGTCCTTCCATTAATATTATCTGAAAGGAGATAAAGAAAAATAAATTCTTAGCCGAAATGGAGGTGGAGAGACGCTTGTCAGAACTTTTAATTGGGGCTCTGTTACTGAAGATGCAATCTTAACCATCTAATAATCAAGTGTGTAAGGTTGTTTGGTTTTTGGGGGTGAAATTTTTATAAATCAATTTATTTAAATAGCAAATTGTACTTCACATTTTACGTGCT
>JAAKFX010000033.1 GCA_011064865.1 Candidatus Anoxychlamydiales bacterium | reverse complement strand
CTATCTTCGCCGATGGTAGTATACACAAGAGTATGCAAGAGTAGGACGCTGCCAGCTCATTTTAATTACAAAAAAGCCCCGAATATATCGGGGCTTTTTCATTTATACAATCTATTAATTTAAATCTAAAGGTAGGTTATTTACTCTGTAAAGAATTCAGCATCTTCAACTTGAATATTTTCATATAATAGCGAGGAAAATTTTGTTTTTTTGCCATCATCCCATGCGGCTTTAAAAATAGAGTAATCAAGTTGAAAGGTTTTTAAAGCTTCAGTAATTACTTCAAAATCATCACGGGAAATGTCATCTTGCCAATATTTTGGATCAGATAAAGCTTTTTGTATTAAAGCTGCGCTATCTAATATTTTGAATATCTGTGTAGTTGTAGGATCTTTGAAATAGACTTGATCTTCTTTAGAAACTTTTTTACATAAAAGTATTAGACGCTTTTCTTTTCCTTCTGGATGTGCACTCCATGCTTGATCGATAATACTCATTGGAATGTTAAAAGTCTGGAAAGCTCTAAATATTTTATTTGTAGTTCCTTTATCTGTAGAATTACTATAGTGTTCATTTGATATGGCTAGTTGTATTGTTCTTGCATAATCTTTTAATACTTTATTATCTAAAAAATACTTTCGATATCTTATATCTACTTTTTGAGATAGTGCACTTAATCGTTTGTTTAACTCTCTTGGAAATTTTTCCCAGATTTTTCTTATATCATTTTTATCGATACCAAATTTTGAAAAACATTCCTGCAGCTTTGGATTTATTTTTTTCTCCCAATTTGGATCTTTTAAAAGAGCTTTTACTAATTCAACTTCAGTTTTTGTTAATTCAGCTCCAGATAAATCTTTAGATACTGGGCTGCTAGCTGCTGCTTTAGCTTGTTCAGCTGCTTTAGCTGCATCAAAAGCAGTTAAATCTAACGCTCCAGGAGCAGGCTCTGCTTCTAACTTTCCTTTAGATGGTCCTTTTTTATCAGGTTTTTTTGTAAAAATATCTAATTGAAAAGACAATTTTTTCTCAGAAACAGAGATGACTTTTGGTACAAGACTATAAATTAGGTTTTGATCAGAGGTGAAAGTTTCAACTTCATTATTTTCAGGATTATATAATTCCAAGTTTTTTCCATCATAATAAATGGCATAAGACAAAGAAGAAGATATATGTAAAATTGCACCAATATCAGAGTTACTATCAAAATACGATGTAAACTTTTTTACTAATTTTCGCAAATTGGTAATTTCAGGGTTTTTCATAGATGAAAATTTTTTTATAAATTGAATTTTAGGATCTAAAAGAGAAGTTTTGTTTAGAATATCAAATAAAGTTACACAAGAGCCTTCTGGTTTCATAAAATCTGCCAAAGCTTGTATAGCATTTTTATAGAATTCATTTCCTTTTTTTTGCAACTCAGATGCATCAGTTTTTTTATTTAAGAATCGGTTAGTTAGAAAAGCTAACATAAAAGAATCTTGCTTATCTTTTTTTGTAGCAGTTTTTAATTTAGAGCTAATAGGATTTGCTGCAAAACAATCTACAACTTTTTTTACAATACCTCCTGCTAGAGCAATAGCTGGAACAACTAACGACCAAGTAGGTAAATTTCTTTTTATTGCAACAGCAAAACCAAGTACTGATACAGCAATTAAATATTCTGAAGTATGGTGAGATATATAACTAATCACTCTATTTGGCAAAGAAGATGATGCGGTTGTAGCCACTGCCTTATTTTTTGAATGTTGAGATGTATCGCCAGAAGATAATAAAAAGCTAACTTTATGTGATGCTGACGCCATAATATATCCTCCTATTAGGAAATAAAATAATTAAAATAAATATTTTACAAGAAAATATAATTAAAAACAGATTTTAAATCAATAAAGAAATAGATTTATTAAATTGACCAATCAGTTTCTAAAAAGAATCCTTTGTACATTTCTTGTACTTTTTGAGATAATAATTTTAAGCGTTCTTGAGTATCAAACGGAAATCTAGTCCATATATCGTTAATCACAGATTCATCGATACCAAATTTTACAAAGTATTCATCTAGTTTTTCTAAAACGTCGGGATCTATAGAGGTTTTCCAATCTGGTTGTGCTAAGGTTGATTGTACAAGAGTAGCATCCATTTTTAGTAATGCATAATCAGTGTTAACTTGATTTGTAAGCTTTTCAATAGCTGATAAAGTATCAGGAGCCTCTTCTGCAGCTTCTTCTTCTAAGTGAGAATCTCTTGTTGTAGGGACTTCATTACTTAAAGCTAAAGCTATTTCAAATTCTTCTTCTTCTGTTAATCCTGCATGGCCTCGGGGGGCTTCTGGAGCAGCTTCATCAGAAAGTAAAGGAGATCTTTGATTCGTTTTTTCATGCAATGCAGCTGCAGTAGCTTCATCTTCAAGACTTTGTTGTGCTGCTCGCTTTGTTGCTAGTATGTCAGCTTCTATTTTTTTTTGTGATTCAATTGCTCTTCTATCTGCAGCAGATAATCCATCTCCTTCTGAATCCCCACGACGTCCTGCTTCTCCTTTTCCAAAAGATTTTGGTGGATCTTCACTTTTTTTTGTAAATAAATTTAAGCTAAATGAAATACTGTCTTCAGTCTCATAAGAGTTCTCTTTTACAAAAACTTTATTTTTCTGTAAATCCTCTATAAGTAGTTTATCTGAGTGGAAAGTTGTAGGTATACTATCTTTAGGATTATATAATGTAAATCTTCCTCCGTTATAATATATTCCGAAAGATAAATTACATAACTGTAAATGTGCACCAACAGGAATATTTCTTTCTCGATTAGTTGATATTAGCTTTAATATTGTATCTAGTAAACATTCATGGATTTGATGATTAGAATATCTTGTTGGTGAAGTTTCAATGTGTTCAATTGTGGGATCTAAAAGGTTTAATTCGACTAATATATCATATAATCTGATATTGAAATCAGTTGTAGATATCTTAGGGGCTAATTTAGCTAAAGCTTCTTTATATAATGCCTCTCCTTTGTCTTTAACAATAGATGCAGCTTTAGATCCAGGGGTTAAAAGTTGGTCAGTTAAAAAAGCTAATACATAAGAATCTTGGAATTCTTGAATGTTAGGGGGTTTTGATCTAGATTTAAGAGCTCGAAGTTTTGCCTTTCCAGCTACTGGATCTAAGTCTTTAGCATCATGTGAAGCTTTATCTTCATTAATAACTGTTTTTCTAAAATGAGCTACAGCTTTTTTTGCAGCTCCTGCTACTGTAGCTAAAACAATAGGATAGAGTAACAAAGAAGGTTTTTTTTTGATTACAATTGCTAAGCCAAGTACAGATAAAGCGAATAAAGATTCTTTAGTATGGGTAGAGATATATCTGAAGACTCTATGTGGCAAAGAAGAAAATGCGTTGGAGCTTTTACTTATTTCTACAAGTCGAGATGGACTATCAGAAGGGCTAGGTAAGGGATTAGGTGAGGGATTAGGTGAGGAACTAGAAGCTGAACCAAGTCTTGGCATAATATATCCTCCTATTAGGAAGTAACAATAATTAAAATAAAATTTTACAAAAAAGTATAATTAAAATCTGATTTTAGAGCAATAAAGAAATAGAATTAACCGCTTTTCTAATTGAATCTTCTAAACTTTTTTTTTTAGAATTAGATTTCATAAGTTATGATATTTCTTTTTTTGCTTCAGCACCTTGTGGTTTATCAGCTTTGTTTATAAATATTTTTAAAAGTAAAGGATTACCTTCGCAAGTCTTTCTATAAGAATAGTTTTTTTGTACTGCAATTAGTCGATCAATCAGTTTGTTTTCTGTGTCAAATGTTTCAGCAGCGTCGCCTTTAGGATCTTGTAGAGTAAATATGTTTGTTTCAGGATTAAAATGTATAACATATGCAAAAGAGAATAGATGCAAAATAGCACCGATTGAAGAGCCTGTTTCGGTAGAAGTTCTTTTAATCAGCTCTATTGCTTCTTCTAAATTCTTTTCGGTTTTAAGATGAGAAGTTTTTTCAAATGATAATGATTGCAAATGTTCAATTCTACGATCTAAAAGGTCGTATTTAATAATGTCTTTTACGGTAATAGCAGTATTCTCAGAACCTGTTTCAGCTTTTTTTTCGCTCAAAGCCTTTGCATACATCTGACCTCCTAACATTTTCCAAATAGCTCCTCCTACTCGTTTGAGTGTTGGATTTAGCAGCATTTGAGTTAGTGCAGATATTGCTTGCGCATTTTGTTTATCCAACATTGATTGAATTCTTGCTCTTTTTTCTGATTGAGGAGCTCCAACAGCAGCTGGTCTATCAGCAGAAGTAACAAATGCTTGTGTTTGCGCTGTTTGTCTCTTAGTTTGATTTGATTTGCAACAATCTACAACTTTTTTTGCAACTACAGCTGTTAAAGCAATAGCTGGAGCAATTAACCAAGTGAATTCTTTTCTTTGTATTGCAATTGCTGAGCTAAGTATTGTCATAGCTCCAATTAAAGATGTTTTAGTAATATGTTTAGGTATGTAGCGAATCACTCTATATGGTAAAAAGGGTGACGCGTTTGTAGAGCTTTTAGGTGGTTCAAGAGCTTTTTTACTTTTTTGAATGTCGGCTAAAAATGCGGGTGCAGGGAGTTTAGGTGAACCTGGTGCTGATGCCATAATATATCCTCCTATTAGGAAATAACAATAATTAAAATAAGATTTTACAAAGAGTATAATTAAACTCAGATTTTAAATCAATAAAAAAAAGAAATTTAAAATAATAAGAATTATTTGTAGATACATTGAAAAAAAACTAAATACATTTTATATATTAATGAAAGTATAAGGAATTTAAAGATGCTTAAAAATGTTTTAATTTTTATTTTGTTTTTGATTGTTGTTTTTATCGTGCATATATTGGGATTTTTATCTAGAAGGTTTTCAGATTCAGATTTTTATAAAAATCTACAAAAACCTGTATTTACACCTCCCGGTTATGTCTTTTCTATTGTTTGGGCAACTTTATATATTTTGATTGCTACAAGTGGTTTTCTTATTTGGAAAAATAAAGTTTTGCAATTTGCAGATCTAACATTTTCTTTTTGGGCTGTATCTCTATTTTTTAATATGATTTGGACGTTTTTATTTTTCTATCTACAAAAACCAAAAATGGCTTTGATTGATCTTTCTTTAATTTGGATTTTTACAGCTCTATTTATTGGTTTTGCTTTTAATGTATCTGCGATAGCTAGTATTTTACTAATCCCATATATCTTATGGCTTAGCTTTGCTTTTATATTAAATCTGAAAATCGTTTTGATGAATTAAAAAAAACTCTTTCAAAAAGAGAAAAAATTTATTTTATAAAAAAAAATATAGTCTTAGGATTTTTAAATCCTAGGCTATAGGTTTATTTTTTAGCAAAACAATCTAATAAGTCATTTGAATTATTGTAGATAATTGTAAAAATGCCTACAGCTACAGCTCTGGTATTAGCGCCTCTCATCAATTGAGAAAGAGATGTGATTTTTCTGCTTTTTTGAAATAAAGTTAATGCAGTATCTGGAATATGACCAGCTATACTACCTAGATATCCCGCTATAAATGATGCAACATTTTCAGTAGCTTTTGTATCATTATATTGTTTCATTTTTTCTCCTAAAGGCTTGCTTGCCCTTAATGAAAATATAAAATTAGTCTCCCTTACACCTATTACTCCAACTTGTTTTGCAGATAGCATTCTCATAGATTTTAAAAAACTATATCCCATAGTCTGACCATTAAAAGCGGCTAAAAATGGAGAAGAGATTGCTCCAACTATAGCAGAGCTAGTCGCAATTGAAATTATATTTTTACCCTTTTCAGAACTATTAATTAAGCTGTTTACCTTGTTTTCTACCCATTCTTGGGACAGCATTTGCGCTCCAACTGCAGCGCCAATTTTTGGAGCAGCTTTTACCCCTTCAGCTAAAAGCTGTTTTGCTGATATGGTTTTAGCTGCACCAGCTTTAATATCTGTAGTTTTAAATGTTATTTTAGGTCTTTTTTTGCCTAATTGTAGAGCTGTTTTAGCAATAAAACCATAAACTGTAAATGTTATTGCAAGCCCTGCTGAAACAGGCTTTGAAGTATATGGAGCTAAATTTTGAGATGCATTTTTTGCTCTATCAAATGCATCACGAAATGATATAGAAGACATTATTTTTCTCCTCTTGGTTGATTATTTATTTTATAAAAAAAATTAAGTAAAATATTGATAGTAAACAAATGATTTATACTGCGCTTAGCGCAGCACAATAATGACATTGAAAAAAGATGAATGAATTGATAAAGATTCATTTTGATAGTGATTTAAAGATAACTTATTCATAATAACTGTCTTTTTTCAATTTATGCCACGTATTTTACTCTTTTTTTATTTATCTTCAAGAGAAAAAATAGATAATTTGAAAATTGTATATTTGAGAGGCTTTTTTTTCAAAAATATTTGTTTAAAACAATAATTGAGAATAAACATGCTTGAAACTAAATAGTAAATAAAAATATAAATATAATAGTAAAAAATTTAACACTTGTAAGTTTATAAAGCAAATAATATATAATTAATGCAATAAAGATTTAAACAATGGAAAAACATATGTTAGGTGCAGTAGAAAGCTATGTTACAAGCACAGTAAAACCTCAACTAGAATCTCAAGGTTACCATTTCACTGAAAAAACTATTATACACATTGAAGAGATACCTGCTGCTGTAACTGATGTTTTTTTTAAATCTTGTAATATCGTTGGTTTAAATCCTCTAACTAGAGTTATAAATCAGGTAGCAATTTCAGTTTTTGTGCCAAGGCATCTAGCAAATAGAGATATGCCGGATACTCCTCCATCAGCTTAAGTATTTTTAATGAAAGTTAAGAAGCTTCTTGAGCAACATCTGCATCTTTTTGTTTTTTCTCTTTAACAATATATCCTTGTTTGAGCTCTTCTTTATAAACGATATAAAGTCCCAAAATTATGATACATGTTGAGCCTAAAATAATAGGAGAAGGAGGTGTTTTTAATAAGACCCATTCACTGAAAGATGCGAAAATTGGGCTAAGAAGACCAACAAAAGACATAAAAGTTGCAGTGTATTTTTTTAGTAAGTAACCATAAAGATTATAGCAAATAATATTAGAGACAATAGTATAGGATAAAATACCCTGAATAAAAGCTAAATTATGCCCAGATGAGACTGGAATTGGAGTCCATGCATCAAAAAAATATGAATGAGTAAGTGCGAAAATTCCACCAA
Source organism: Candidatus Anoxychlamydiales bacterium (assembly GCA_011064865.1). Classification (GTDB taxonomy): domain Bacteria; phylum Chlamydiota; class Chlamydiia; order Chlamydiales; family SM23-39; genus JAAKFX01. The sequence continues at coordinate 7,258 of JAAKFX010000033.1, read as the reverse complement.
GTAACATTCCAATGCCATTAGCGGTTAGAGGAGATACAGAATTATTTTTAACTAACATTCTAAGTAATACCCAGCCGTATACTGAAAAAATTACAGCTACAATAACAGCTATTTCAGGAAGTGATATGTGGAAAAATGAACTAGTTATTTTCGCAGAGCCTGATTGAATAAAGAAAACAGGTATGATTCCCAGTAGAGCGATGGACATTCCAAGCATTTTTTTTAAGCTTAATTTTTCTTTGAAATGTATATATGAAAAAATAGCTGCAAAAATAGGTGTTAAACTATATATAAAACAAGTTTTAGAAGCAGATAAATGTTTAAGACCATAAAATTCTAAAGCATTGGTTAGATACATACTAAGTAGAGCCAAAATACCAATTGCAAAAAATTGTTTTTTAGAGATTTTTAGCTGGGATCTTTTTCTAAGTAGCATATATCCAAGTATTAAAAAAGCAGCGAGTAGCATACGAGTGGCTGTAAAAAATAGAGGTGTCGACGAGAAAATTGCCATTTTACCTAAAGCAAAACAACTAGACCACATAGCAAATAATAAAAATGGCAAAAATAGCATTTATCTACATCCTTTTTGAAATAGTCACCTAAAATGATAGCTAAAATGAGATCTTTTAACAATGAAATTGTAAAGATTTTGAAAAAAATCTCTATAGAATTAAATATTTATTTTGATGATTTAAAAAAAATGTCTGAAAATTTTTGATCTATATTTTTTCAATTTTTATAAGTAAAATTTTATCTTGAATACTAAAAATATATCTTTTTTTTTTGCCTTATAGTATCTTTTTCGTTTATGAAAAATTAAAAATTAAGTTTACATGAAAATTTTTATCAAAATTTTATTAATTTTAACGGTATGTAGGGCTATGGCAATAGATGAAAATTATGGATCTTGGATCTCTCCGATAACATCTAATAGTATTGTTGAAAAAACTATTAAATTTGCAAATATTTATGTCGATGGAAATGATTTATATCTATCCGAGATGAGACCTAGTGAAAAGGGAAGATCGACTATTTTAAAGTATAATGGCAAAACTTTTGAGGAAGTTTTAGATAAACAGTTTCATGCAAAAACTAAGGTTCATGAATATGGGGGGCTCTCTTTTGCTGCAAAAGATGGTGAGATCTATTTTTCAAATTTTGAAGATCAAAGAATTTATAAAATAAATAAAAAAGGTAAAATTTCTCCAATAACTCCAGTCTCTACTGATAGGTATGCAAATTTTATAATCGATAAGAAAAGAGAGCTGATTTTTTGCGTAGAAGAAGAGCATTTAGAAAATGAGGTGAATAACTCAATTGTTAAAATTGATGAAAATGGAAAAGTTACAAAAATAGCTACGGGTTTTGATTTCTATTCATCTCTAACGATAAGTGATGATAATAAAAAGCTTGCATTTCTAGCATGGAATCAACCCGATATGCCGTGGGATGCAGCAGAGCTTTGGGAGTCTGATATTGAAGATAATGGAGATTTAAAAAATTTAAAAAGGGTAGCAGGATCTGAAACAGAGGCGATATTTCAGCCAAGATTTTCTAAAGATGGATCTTTATATTTTGTCTCAGATAGAACGAATTTTTGGAATTTATACAAATACAAAGATGATGAGATAGAAAGTATCTATCCGATGGATGCAGAATTTGGACTTCCTTTATGGGTTTTTGGAATGTCTACATATGATTTTTTCTATAAAGATGGAAAAACATATATCGTAGCTTGCTATACAAAAAATTCAAAAGATAACTTAGCAATCATTGATGTAGAAAATAAAACTTTAGAAAAAGTAGATTCAAGATATAGCTATTTTACAAATATCGCTACTTTGGATGAAAAAGTTTTCTTTTTTGGAGCATCACCTTTAGATGTTACATCAGTTGTAAGCCTTGATCTAAAAACTAAAAAATCAGAAATTTTAAAAAAGTCAAGAGATCTGCAAATTGATCTACGATATATATCTGAGCCCGAATTTATTGAATTTGAAACACAAAACCAACATGTATCTTACATGATATATTATCCTCCAACTAATAAAGACTATATATCTAAAAAAGGAGAAAGACCACCATTGATAGTACAATCTCACGGAGGGCCGACATCGCAGGCTGTTGGAGTTTTGAAATTGGAGATTCAATATTGGACATCTCGAGGATTTGGTTTTGTGGATGTGAACTATGCAGGCTCTACTGGCTATGGTAGAGAGTTTAGACAAAAGTTATATGGAAATTGGGGTATTTATGATGTTGATGATTGTGTAGATGCTGCTCAATACTTAGTAAAAAAAGGCAAAGCAGATGAAAATAGATTAATAATTAGAGGGGGAAGTGCTGGTGGGTATACAACACTTGCTGCTTTAACTTTTAGAGATGTTTTTCATGCTGGAGCATCATACTTTGGAATTAGTGATATTATAGCACTTGTAGAGGATACCCATAAATTTGAAGCTAAATATGAGGATAAATTAGTAGGGCCATATCCAGAAACAAAACAGCTCTATTTTGAGCGTTCTCCAATAAATTTTACTGAGCAGTTATCTTGTCCAATAATTTTATTTCAAGGAGAAGATGATAAAATCGTACCACCTAATCAGGCGGAGAAAATGTATAAAGCTTTAAATGAGAAAAAACTGCCAACTGCATATCTGCTTTTTGAAAATGAAGGTCATGGTTTTAGAAATGCAAAAGCTATAAAAAAAGCAATCGAATCAGAGCTATATTTTTATAGTAGAATTTTTGGTTTTGAAATAAAAGATGATATTGAACCAATAAAAATTCAAAATTTAAAAATTTAAAATTTACAATTTAAAATTTACAATTTAAAATTTTTATTATTTATTTTTCCATTTTTTGCTTTTAATATCAGAAGATAGGATATATTTTGATCCTATCAATTGTACATAACTCTTTAGTTTTGTTATAATATCTTTCAAAAATCAAAAATTTAAAAAAAATATATGAATGAAATCATTGTGAATGAAGTTTTATTTTTTTCTCATATTGTAGTAGTAATTTTATTTTTACTAGTAGCTCTAAGGCTTGGTAAAAATTATCTTTTCGCTATTTGCATTTTAGGATCTGTTTTAGCAAATCTTTTTGTTATTAAACAAATAGATCTTTTTCATAAAACTGTTACCTCTACAGATGTATTTATAATTGCAGCGATCTTTTCTGAAAATCTACTTCAAGAATACTTTGGAAAAAAAGAGGCTCTAAAGGCTATAAAAATATCCTTTTTTTCAATGCTGTTTTTTATAGTTATGGCAAAAGTTCATCTTTTATACACCCCATCTGTTTTTGATAATTCTCATAGCTCTTTTCTAACTATTCTCTCTGCCACACCTAGAATTATGCTCTCATCTATTTTTGTGTTTTTTTTAGCCCAAAGATTGGATGTTCTGTTTTTTGCCTTTTTAAAAAAACTATTTAATGCAAAATACTTGCCTTTGAGAATGGTGATATCTTCTGTAATAGTACAACTTATCGATACTGTTTTATTTAGCTATTTAGCGCTTTTTGGAAAGGTTCATCAAATTTTAGATATTATCTTTTTTAGTTTTTTAATAAAAAGTTTAGTGATTATTTTAATTGCACCTTTTATGAAATTCTCGAAATTTTTTATGAAAAAAGAGAGCTATGATGAAATTTAAATTTGAAATCATCCATAAATCAAAAAAATCAAATGCTAGAGTTGGTAAAATTTACACTCCGCATGGGATTATAAATACTCCAAGTTTTGTAGCAGTTGGCACCAACGGCACTATAAAAGCTTTAGATAATAAAATTATAAGCTCAATAGGAATTGAGCTTATGTTTTGTAATACCTATCATCTAATACTTCAACCCGGCTCTAAGCTTATTCAAAAAGCAGGGGGGATTCATAAATTTATTAATAGATCAACTCCCATAATTACAGACTCAGGTGGTTTTCAAGTGTTTTCACTAGCTTTTGGATCAGTCGCATCTGAGCTTAAAAGTAAAGGCGCTAAAAAAACAAACTGCACTCTTTTAAAAATTACAGAAGATGGAGCTACTTTTAGATCCTATAGAGATGGCACAAAAGTACTTCTAACGCCAGAGAGCTCCATTCAAGCTCAAAAAGATATCGGTGCTGACATTATCATCCCTTTAGATGAACTCCCGCCTTATCACATGGATTTAAAAGCTTTAGAAAGATCTTTAGATAGAACTCATAGATGGGAAAAGAGATCTTTAGACTATCATCTTAAAAATAGACAAAATCAAGCTATGTATGCAGTTATTCACGGTGGTATAAATAAAAATCTTCGTGAAAAAAGCTCAAAATATTTAACAAACCTAGATTTTGATGGTTTCGCAATAGGAGGAAGTGTTGGTAAAAATATTTTAGAGATGATAGAGATGCTAAAATTTACCATTAATCATCTACCAAAAGATAAACCGAATCATCTGCTTGGTATTGGAGATATAGCCTCTTTACAAGAATCTATCCCCCTCGGCTTAGATACTTTTGATAGCTCTTATCCTACAAAAGCTGCTCGCCATGGTTTTGTTTTAACTAAATCTAAAGGTATAAAACTTACTAAAAAAGAAAATGAAAAAAGTTTTTCTCCCATCGATAAAAATTGCACATGCTATACTTGTCAAAATTATACTCTTTCTTATCTCCATCATCTATTCAAAGCAAAAGAGCTTACAGCTCTTAGTCTAGCAAGTATTCATAATCTGCATTTCATGGTCGAGTATATGAAAGATATAAGAGAGAAAATCTTAAATGATGAGATTTAAATAGTTGTCTATCTACCTACATTATAGGTAGTTTAAAAATATTATCATATTGACTGTATTTTTTTAAGTATTAATGCTGTTCAATTATTAAAAAATTTTATAAACTTTTCAAAATTGTGTATTGAGAGTAGTCTCTACCATAGGAGCATTTTTCTTTGATTTGATGACTTTACCTCTTACGTATTCTTCACGCAAACAAAATTTGATAAATAATATTTCTATTTATAAATTTCTTCGTGATGAAAAGGTCCCAGAATCATATTTAAATGCTAGCCGTTTTAATATTTCATTTCTAACATTTGATGGAGAAGAAAAAGGTAAATTACATTTCTGTACTGAATACAATGCTATTAGAATTAATACAGGGCTTATCTCTCTCCCTCTAATAGATTGTGGAAGCAAAACAGGAACTAAAGAATTAAGTGATGAAACATGGGAAAAGGATAGGGGCTTATTTGAAAAAGCCTTTGTTAGAGCTTAAATAGGATTATTTTTTTTATATCTAAATTAGTTAAGTTATATGAGCCATCTAGATCTTAGATTTAGATGGTTATTTTTTTGATTGAAGAAAATCTATATAAGTAGCATCTTTTTATATAAAAAGGATTTTAAAATGATGTTTAAAGATTTGGATAAATGTTTTACAAGAGCGTTTATCTATTCATTTGGTAAAAAAAAGCTATTTTTTACATATCCATTTATTTTTCTGATTGGGATTATTTTTATATTTTTTAGAACTCTTTTTCAAACAGCTAGTAAGTGGGCATCTTTGAGTATGATATTTTTGCCTATTTTAATCTCTTTTGCGATTTTGTTTATATTGGGGATATTTTTAACTAGGATTTACTATCATGAAGTTAAAAATTTGAAATGTACATATTTGGATATTTTGAAAAGATCTGTAGATAAGGTATCACAAACTTTTTATATATCAATAGTTTCATTAGCAGCATTTGTAATTTTATGGATAGTATTTGGACTAATTGCTGCTGTTAAAGAGATTCCGCATGTGGGATCTTTTGTAGGGGTCTTTTTATCGATTGTAGCATATGTGATTATACTGTTTTTTATAGCTCTTTGTATTTTTAATGTTTTAGCTCTGTTTTTTGTAACTCCTATGCTTTTAAAAACTAAGTTAAAAATAAAAGCATTTTCAAAAATCTTTATAGATTTAAAAAATAGAGTATTTATAAATTTTGTACACTTTTTGATTGCAATAGCAACTGTTCTTTTTATAGCTATTATTTTGCTAATTGCTACATATCTTACAAAAGTTTATTTCGCTATTAGACTAGATAGTATTTACATTGGATTAGAGAGCTTTTTTATAATGATTCCATTTACGATTTTAATAACTCCATTTGTTGTTTTTTATTTTAATTTTGCTCTAGAGGCATATAATCTAATGCATCAAAGGGAAGCTAGGTAATGGCAAAAGTTGTTTTTTTGGGAACAGGAGCATCTACGGCAGCGCCGGTTATCAATTGCAGATGCAAAACTTGTGCATCTGATTCTAGATATAACAAAAGACTCAGACCTTCTATTTTGATTCAGAAGAATAGAAAAAATATACTTGTAGATGTAGGTCCAGATTTCAGGATTCAAGCGATAAAACATAAAATCAATAAATTAGATGTTTTTATCCTTACACATGCGCATTTTGATCATATGGCAGGACTCGATGATTTAAGAATATATAATCGTATACAGCACAAACCTATTAGATGTTATCTTCTAAAAGAGACGTTTAGGGAAGTAAAAGTTAAATACGATCATTTTTTTACAAGAAATTTACAACATCACACGCAAGGTGCTAAGTTCGATTTTCATATAGTAGATAACAAAAAAAGCTCATTTAAATTTGATGATATTACATTTGAGTACTTTTCATATTTTCAAGATAGCAAAAAGGTATTAGGAATAAGGGTTGATAATTTTGCATATCTTACAGATATAAAAAAATATGATGATAAGATATTTGATCAATTAGAGAACTTGGATATTTTAGTTGTAAGCTGTTTGAGATTTAAAGCTACAGATGTACATTTTAATTTAAAAGAAGCTGAAGCATTTATAAAAAAGGTAAATCCTAAAAAAGCTTATTTAACACATTTAGGACATGAGATCGAACATTTTTCAACTTCTAAAAAACTCTCTAAAAACACGTCTCTAGCCTATGATGGGTTAGAGTTAAATTTTTAAAAAAGCTCATGGATATAGAAAAAAACATAGATCTTGGTGAAACTAGGCTTTTAGAGCTAAAAGATAATAAAAATGCTCTTTTAGTAGGTGTTTATAAATCTAAAGCAGACAAACCAATATGTTTTGAGAATTTAAATGAGGTTTTTCAAGTTGTAGGTCCGATTGGAGATATTGTTCAGAATCCCACCGATTTAAATACTGTTTTCGGCGCAGTTGAGGAAATAGCAGGCGAGGTAGGTTTTGATAATTTGACCATTGTTTTTGATATAGCCGG
>JAAKFX010000032.1 GCA_011064865.1 Candidatus Anoxychlamydiales bacterium | reverse complement strand
TTTCTAAAAGTGATTTTGTATTTATATATGTTTTTAGTAAGAGTATCTGACAAATATTTGCTATAAATTTTTAAAATAGAAAAAATCTTTTTATAGTTTATTCTCAGTGGACATAAAATAGCGATTGCACCTACAGCTATGTTTCCAATATGATATGGAATGCAAATCAATGCTGTGTTTTTTATTTTTAGTCCAAATTGCTCTAAATCATCTGCTATATAATACTTAATTGAATTGCTATTTATTGCACTTTGCAAAACAAAATGCATTTGATCAACATTTTCAAAAGTAGAGAGCGCTTCCGATAACACTATGGGATCTTTGAATTCAGGGTATGATAAAAGATTTGAAAGCCCAGTTTTATAAATGTCTTCTTTAGATAAATTTGCATATCCAACAATATAGCGAACCATCATCTCATTATATAGATGCGATGCTAATTTAAATAAGGCTTGATTATCAAAGATAGGTTTTTCTTTTTTATTCATTCTCCATAAAAAGAAATCTTCTATCTTTTTTAAAGATATATCATCTATATCTTGTTTAGAGTATAAAATCTCAGTTTTTATAAGCCCAAAATCTGTAACTATTACACATAAAACTCTATTAGTATCCAAAAGTATAAGTTTGATAGTGCTTATGAAATCTTGATCAAAACGAGGCGCTGATTGAAAAACACTCAAATTAGTATAAGAGCTGAGAAGCTCTAAAGAACTGTTTAAATATTCAGCTATCTGCTTTTTCTCTATTTTTAAGTTTTTTTCAAAATATTGATCATCTTTTTTATCGATCGTAGAACTTATCTCTAAACTGTTTTTTGCATATTCTTTGAATGCTTTTATAGTTGGAATTCTACCACCAGATATATGCGTTTGTGTTAAAAATCCCTTTTTTTCAAGATTAGCAAAATAATTTCTGATAGTAGCAGCGCTCATATGATCAAAGCCGCTATCTTTTAGTGAGTTAGATCCAATAGGAGTATTTGTCTTTATATATAGTTCAACCAAACCAAAAAGAATGTTCTTCTCTTTATCTTCTTTGGTAAATCTTTTTTTTATAAAAAGCATTTTCAATTCTTTGTGTCCAATTTTTTTAATATATAAGCCTATCGTAACATAAAGCGCTATTTTTTAGCAATTAAAGCTCTCGATTGCTTGATTTTATTTGCAAGTTACTTGTAATTAAGCTTTTAGCAGTCTAAGACAATTTAGGCCTACTAGAACGGAGCTGCCTTCATGAAGGGTGACAGCGAGCCAAAGAGGTATTAACCCTAGAAGAGAGGGGATAGATGCAATGACAATAATAAGCAGGGCAAAAATAAGATTTTGCTTAGCTATAATTGAGGTAGAGCTAGCTTTTTTTATAAAGTAATCTATTAGCAAAATATCATCATTTAACAAGATGACATCTGATGCATCGATAGCAGTTGCAGAGCCAACTTTTCCAAGTGATATTCCGACCATAGCTCTAGATAGTGCAGGCGCATCATTAATTCCATCACCGATCATTGCGAGGCCATCTTTTGAAAATTTAGATACATATGTTAATTTATCTTCTACTGAGAGATTTGCATATACTTGATCGATATGGAGCTCTTTTGCAACAAAATTAGCATTGTAAATATTATCGCCTGTTAACATAACAAGATTTTTTTTCTTTTTTAAAGATTTTACAAGCTCAAAAGCACTTTTTCTGATTTCATCAGAAAAACTCATTGAAAATAGAAAATCATTAATTAATATAAAACTAATAGTTTTCGCTTTTTGTTCAATAATATCTAAAAGTTTTTCGCTTTTTTTATCTTTTAAAAATCTTTCTATATATTCTAATTTGCCTATATATACTTTATATTCTTTGTTCTCGATTTCAGCTGTAGCTTGAATGCCTAAAGATGCATCAGATTTAAAATCACGAACTTTTATATCGTAAGTTAGATCTTTTGCATATTCATGGATCGCTTTTGCAATTGGATGAGCAGATTTTTTCTCAACACTATCGATAATAGCTCTAGCGAGATTTTTATCAAATTTTTCACCATTTTCAATTTGTTCAAATTTAATTTGTTCAAAAGAAGATACAACAAAATTCCCAGTTGTTAAAGTTCCAGTTTTATCAAAAGCTAATATTTTGCATTTTCTTATCGCATCTAAAATAAAGCCTCCTTTTAACAAAATTCCTTTTTTTGCAAGAGACGATATTGCTGTTAGATAAGCTAAAGGAGCTCCAATTATCAGAGCGCAAGGAGATGTTGCGATTAAAAAAGCAATCGCTCGATATATACCTCCTTCATGACCAAAATATGAGATTTTGAAAATAAAAGGTAAAATTATTGCAAAAATAAAACTCAAAATTATTACTATAGTAGAATAGATCCTACCAAATTTATCGAGCCATCTTTGGATTTTAGGTTTAGCATCTGTTGCTTTTGAGATTAATTTGATTATTCTAGATATTGTAGAGTCTGCACTTGTTTTGGTAACTTCAACGCTGATAGATCCATCTATATTTATAGTTCCAGCATATACAAGATCATTAATTTTTTTTACAACTGGCAAACTCTCTCCTGTTAAATGCACTTCATTTACTTGAGAATAACCATCTATTATTACTCCATCTAAAGGAATAATCTCTCCAGCTTTTATCAAAATTTTTGTTTTTACTTTAATATCTTTTAATGATTTTTGAGAGATTGTTTTATCTTCATTTATAACAAAGGCTTTAGATGGCGCTATTTTATTTAAATTATAGATAGCATTTTTAGTCCTATAAGAGATGCTTTTTTCTAAACTATCTGAAATATTAAATAAAATAAGCAAAAGGGCTCCCTCTAAAGGACTTTTTAATAAAATAGCTAAAAAGGCTGCGAGTGTCATCAAAACAGAGATATTAATCTCAAAATTTTTTAGATCTTCTATTGCATCCAAAAGAGCTGGAATACCAACTACTAAATAGATAAAACTAAGTAGTAAATAGGCGATGTTGATATTTATATTTGCATAGACAACAAAATAGCTAAAAATTAATAAAAATAGACAAAAAAATGAAGCTTTTAATGGAATGTTTTTTGACCATTTTTTTGATTTTTTTTCCAAAAATGGAGAAACGCTAACTTCTAAGCCAGATTCAAAAAACTCATCAAAGGTATAAACTCTACTCATAGAATTTAGAGTACTATTAATTTAAAAAAATTTACAAAGAAAAATTTATTTGGAAAAAAAATTATTACCGAGTCAAAATCATCGTAAAAAAGTGAGTGATAAATACTAAAACTATAGCAAAAGCTAAATCCCAGACAATCTCTTTTGATGTTTTAGTTCTCTCAAATTTTCCAGCAATTAGAGCACTTAAAATAATCAAGATAGCACCCGCTATAAAAAAGTTATAATCTACGGGCAGAAGAAAATAAAAAATAGTTAAAACTATTGCAGATAGTAACATTCCTAATAGTGCGCCAAAAGCTTGTTTTAAAGGATGAACAAAATATCCAAGTGTTAGTCCCATCTCCTCTTCTAGCATTACTTGCAGTAGTCTATTATCATCTGAAGATAGTGTATCGACAATATCTTGTAGTAGCTTATCAGAAAAACCTTTTGCTCTATAAATCTCTTCGAGATTTTTTTTCTCTTCTTCTCTTTTGTGTTCAATATGCCATTTTTTATCTTCTATAATTTTATGTAATCTCTCTAATTTTGAAGTAGCTCCAAAAGCTACTAAAAATAGTTTTAAGATAATAAAACTAAATGAAAAAATGAATGCGAATGGATAAAACTCTAATTTTAAGTTTTTAAATGAGATAAAAATAATTAAAAATAAAAGCGTAAACTCTTTTATGCTTATAGCAAAATTTATAATATGAGAAGGAACCTCTTCTAATTTAAAATCTGAAAAACAGATTATGTGCCCTTTTGAAATTTGAGGTTTTGCTTTATCGTGCATTATTTTTGTGGGGTTAAATATTTTTGATCATCTAAATATTTTCTTAAAATAGTTGGTATTAAAACAGAGCCATCTTTTTGTTGGTTGTTTTCTAAAATAGCTACCATTAATCTAGAGGTTGCAACTCCAGATGCGTTTAGAGTGTGTACAAAATTAGGCTTTTCATCTTTTGTTTTATATCTTATTTTAGCTCTCCTTGCTTGAAAGGTAGTGCAATTCGAGACTGATGACACTTCATAATAGCGATTTTGTCCAGGTAAATACACTTCAATATCAATAGTTTTAGCAGAAGCAAAAGACATATCTCCTGTACAGAGTAACATACTTCTGTAGTGTAGATCTAAACCTTCTAAAACATCTTCAGCAGAGGCTATCATCTTTTCAAACATCTCTTCGCTATTATCTGGTTTTGTTAAACAAAATAGCTCAACTTTGTTAAATTGATGAGTTCTAATCAAACCCCTTTCTTGTTTTCCCGCAGCACCAGCTTCTCTTCGAAAACATGGAGTGTATGCTACATATTTTATCGGAAGATCTTTTTCATCTAAAATTTCATCCATATGAATGCCATTTAAAGCAACTTCAGCCGTAGGTATCAAATATAGATCATACTCTTCATCTTTTAGATGAAACAGTTGATCTTTAAATTTAGGCAGCTGTGCTGAGCCAAACATTGTTTTATCTTTCACTAAAAGTGGTGGGATGATTTGAATAAAACCATTTTGTAGATGTATATCTATCATATAATTTAAAAGCGCCCACTCCAATCTAGCGCCCATATTAGTATACATGGCAAAACGATTTTTTGAAATCTTAGTAGCCCTTTGAAAATCAAATAACTTTAAACTCTCATTTAGCTCTGTGTGATTTTTTATTGGAAAATCAATTTTTTGTTTTTCTTTATATGTCTTTATGCATTTATTATCTTCGACATTTAAAGATATAGGAACCTCAGGCACAGGAATATTAGGAAGAGTTGATAATAAAAAATATTTTTTATCTGAGATCTGTTTTAGCTCTTTATCTAAAGTTGTTATCTCTAAACCAATTTTTGTCATCTCATTTAATATAGCTGTGCAATCTTCATTTTCTCTTTTTAATAGAGCTATCTCTTTAGACGATGCATTCCTTTTAGATTTTAAATCATCAGTTTTTTTTTGAATTTTTCTAGCCTCTTCATCTAAAGATAATATTTTAAAAAGATCTATATCTGGTACTTTTGATTTTAATTTTTTTTCAATAACCTTTGGGTTTTCTCTAAGAAGCTTAATATCAAGCATTTTTTTTTATCCTAATTTTTAAAAGCATTATAGATTTATTTAACCTTATTTTCAATAGAGCGCTTGTCAAAAGCAATTTTTTGTGCTATTATATTGAACAATTATTAGAATAATCAACGTTGGGTTTATGGCTAAAAAAATTAAATCTAAAATACCTTTAATATTAAGATTTCACCGTTTGATGGATGCTTTTGCAAAATCTGATGATGAAAGAGATTTTTATTTAGATAATATCGAGGGATTTTTAGTTTATGCAGATTTGGATAAAGATGAAGCAGAACTTTTTGCATTAGAAAAAGAGTTAAAAGAGAACAAACATCGCTATTGTTTAATTCCTAAAATGGCTTTTTATGAAGTTAAAAAGTTTATGGAGGGCTTTGTATCAGAAAAAGTCTATGATATTGATACTAAAGAAAAACTATTAGATATAATAAGCGGGAAAGAGGCGAGAGAGAATTTTTTAGAATATATTTATGATAATCTAGCTGAGCTTGAAAAATGGCAGCAATATTATCAAGAAAGATTTAGAGTCAGAATAATCGAATATCTTAGATCTTTTGATATAAGATTTGTGTTCGAAGAAGATCTAGAGTTTAATAAAACAATTGTAGAGAAATTAAAACAAACATTTTTTGATGAAAAAGTTTCAAAAGATCTAACATCTGCTAGAGATTTGATTATTCAAAAATCAAAAAGTTATTATTCATCAGAAGCATTAAATCCAAGACCTAAAAGAGGACGCCCGCCTAAACAAATTGCCAAAATTGAACTAGATCCTCAAGTATCTATGGATATATATACTCAAGTACCAAAAGTTGTAAGACTCTTTTTATATATTCCAGATATTATTAGTGCGACAGCTGTTACATTTTCTGCAAAATTTGAAACAGAAGAGCAGCTATTAGCTTCTTTAAGAGGTACCCCTCGCATGAAAGTCGATGAAAAATTAGAAGCTCTTTCTCGAAGATTAGAATCTCTGCAACAGCTTCAAACTCGTTTAGCTTCATCTGAGTTAGATATGGGTATAGAAAAGTTAAAACAACCATTTAAACCTTTTACAAAACCAAAACTTTCTGAAACTAAAAAAATTGAAATTCCAAAAGAAAAAGAGACTAAAATTGGTGCGGCTATTCAAGAAGTATTGCCATCAGGATTTCAGAAGAAAGAAAAACCTCCAAGACGCGCTATCAGAATCAAACAAGTTGCTCCAATTAAATCATCTAAAAAAAAGAAAAAATAACTTTTTAAAATCTTATGAGCAATATAGATTTAAAATCTAAAGATAGATGTCAAAAAACTCTCAGCTATTTATATATAGCTAGGTTTACAGATGAAAAGATGAATAAACTTGTAAAGCAAAACAAGGGGACTACATTTTTTTTATCTCATATGGGCCACGAGCTTATTGGCATTTTAGCAGCTTTTCATCTAACTGCCAAAAAAGATTGGGCTCTGCCTTATTATCGAGATAGAGCATTTGTAATAGGCCTTGGTGCTGATTTAAAAGATCTTTTTGCATCTTTTTTAGCAAGAGACTCCAATCATCATTCATCAGGCAGGATGATGCCAGATCATTTTTGTGATAAAACTTTAAATATTACCTGTCAATCTAGCTGTGTGGGTTCTCAATTTTTGCAAGCTGTTGGCGTCGCAAAAGCACTTCAAAAAGATGAAATAGTTTATGTCTCAGCGGGAGATGGAGCAACCTCTCAAGGTGATTTTCATGAAGCTTTAAATTTCTCATCGATTTATAAGCTTCCTGTTCTATTTTCTATTCAAGATAATGAATATGCAATCTCTGTTACTAAAAAAGAGCAAACAGCAGGCTTAATAGAAGATGTGTTTCAAGGTTATGAAAATTTAAAAATTATTACTGTTGATGGGACTGATTATTTAAAAACATCAAAAGCTTTAATAGAGGCTACAAAATATCTAAAAGAAAAAAATGGTCCTGTTTTATTAGTCTCAAAAGTGCCAAGGCTCGGAGCTCATAGCATTTCAGATGATCCTAAAAAATATAAGAGCCAAGAAATTATTGAAAAAGAGTTAAAAAAAGATCCTGTAGTTTTATTTGAAAAATTTTTATTAGATGAAAAAATTTTAGATAAAAATGAAATCGAAGATATAAAAAAACAAGCTTTTGATTTTGTAGAAAAAAAAGCATTAGATGCTGAAGATGTTCCCTTTGCTTCAAAAGATACAGTTTCAGATAAACTTTTCTCTCCTATCGAAATAAAAGAAAAAGTCTCTTTTATCGAAGATGAAGAGCCTATAACTATCATGGATGCAATAAATCATGCTCTTATAGAAGAGATGCAAAAAGATCCTAATATTATAGTTTTTGGACAAGATGTCGCTGGTAAAAAAGGTGGCGTTTTTGGAATAACAAAAAATTTAACTGATAAATTTTCAAAAACAAGATGTTTTAATACTCCACTTGGAGAATCTACGATAATAGGTCTTGCAACAGGGATGTCCATGGCTGGCAAAAAACCTGTTTGTGAAATTCAATTTTCAGACTATATTTGGACTGGCATAAATCAACTCGTAAATGAGATAGCATCTATTTATTATAGATCTAATGGTGAGTATAGCTGTCCTGCAGTTATCAGAATTCCAACAGGTGGCTATATTCAAGGTGGTCCCTACCACTCTCAAAGCATAGAAGCTTTTTTAGCTCATGTTCCTGGTTTGAAAATTGTCGCCCCTTCTAACGCTAAGGATGCAAAAATGCTTTTAAAAGCTGCAATTAAAGATCCAAATCCAGTTGTTTTTTTAGAGCATAAAGCTATTTACAGACAAAGAAATTTTGCAGCAACTCTGGAGCCTACTGAAGATTCAATTATTCCTTTTGGAAAAGCAAAAATTGTCCATCCAGGCGATGATATTACAATCGTTTGTTATTCTATGATGGTCATGTATGCTGTAGAAATCGCTAAAAAGCTCAAGAAAGAGGGGATTTCTGTAGAAGTTATCGATCTTAGAACTATTGTTCCTTTGGATCTTAATACAATACTCAATTCTGTTAAAAAAACTTCAAAACTTCTAATTTTACATGAAGATAAAAAATTTGCAGGTTTCGGAGCCGAGATTTTATCTTTAATTCAAGAGAATGCTTTCGATTATTTAGATGCTCCAATTAAAAGAATAGGAGCTCTAGATATTCCCGTTCCTTATTCTAAGATTTTAGAAGATGCTTACTTTCCTCAAAAAGATATGATCGAAAAAGAGATTAAAAAACTATATCAATTTTAATTTTATATTTTGCATGTAATTAATAGTCATATATTTAGGAAAAAGGAATTGTTAAATTGAATATTCAATATTCAATTTGACATAAATTGTCTAGACAAAGTACTATAAAAACAAAGAAAAATAGGCTGCTTTGTATGTATTTCAAGCGAAATTTATCAAAACATTTAAAACATTATTTGAGCAAATATCCTATTGTAACTATAACAGGTCCAAGACAATCTGGTAAAACTACCTTAGCTCAAAAAACCTGTCCAGATTATGATTATGTATCATTAGAAGATCCAGATCAAAAAGAGTATGCAATAAATGATCCTAGAGGCTTTTTAGAAAAATATTCAAATAAAGTTATTATAGATGAAGTGCAAAATGCACCAGATCTTTTTTCATATTTGCAAACAAATGTAGATAAAGATTCTAGAGTTGGTCGTTTTATATTAACAGGTTCTCAACAATTTTTATTAAATGCTAAAATTTCTCAAACGTTAACTGGAAGAGCTGCTAGATTAACTTTGTTGCCTCTATCTTTTGCAGAGATGCAAAAACGCTCTTATCAAAAATTTTGGCATGATCAAAAATTGGAAAAAGTATCAAAGCCAAAAAAATCTTTATATTATTATCTTTTTCATGGAATGTATCCTCGTGTATATGAACATGTTTTAAATCCTTTGCAGTTTTATAAAGATTATATTGATACGTATGTTAGTAGAGATTTGCAACAATTATTGCATGTTGGTGATTTGAGATCTTTTCAAAATTTTCTAAAAATGTTAGCTCCACGATCAGGACAACCAATAAATCTTACATCTCTTGGTAATGATTTAGGTCTTACTCATACTACAATCAAAAGATGGCTTTCAGTATTAGAAGCGAGCTATATTATATTTTTTTTAGAGCCTTATTATAACAATTTTAATAAAAGACTAATGAAATCTCCAAAGATTTATTTTTTAGATACGGGACTTCTTTGTCATTTGCTTAGAATTACTAAATTAGATGATATGCAGTTTCATCCTCATATTGGAGGAATTTTTGAAACTTTTGTTATGTCTGAGCTGATAAAATCTTATTATAATTTAAATAAAATGCCTTCTTTCTATTATTGGCAAGAAAGATCAGGTAATGAAATAGATGTAATGATCGATAAAGGAAATTCGTATCTTTTTCCTATTGAAATCAAATCATCTCAAACAATATCAGAGCAATTTTTTATAAATCTTAACGATTGGTTAAATATAAAAAATAATAAACAAAAAAAGGGATGCCTTGTCTATGCTGGAGTAGAATTTCAAAAACGTAAAAATATTCAAGTGATGCCTTGGTATGCTATAAGTTGATTGTTCTGGATATTAAAACTCAAAAATTTATCAAAATAAAAATGAATTTTATATAAAATTATTTTATCTTATCATTTTAAAAATACATTTAAAGTAATTTAAAAATGATAGGATATTGTCCACTAGCATCGGGCTCTAAAGGAAATTGCATCTATTTTGGTTCTAAAAAAGCTAAAATATTAATAGATGCAGGACTCTCATATTCACAAGTTTGTCAAAGATTAGAGAAAATAGATGTCAAAATTGAAGATATAGATGCAATTTTAATTACACATGAACACTCAGATCATATAGCCGGCTTAAAAATTCTAACAGATAAATTAGGTATTGAAGTTTTTGCAAACTCAGATACAGCAAAAAGCATCTATAATAATTTACATATTTTGCCAAAATTTAGAATTTTTACAACATCTCAAACATTTGAATATAAAGATTTAACAATTCTTCCCTTTTCAATCCCACACGATACTTTGGATCCTGTCGGATTTGTAATAGAATATGAAAATCTTAAATTTGGATTTTGTACAGATCTAGGTTTTATCTCCTCTTTAGTGAAATATACTTTAAAAGATCTAGATTATTTATATATTGAAGCGAATCACCAAACTTCTATGGTGCACTCATCTAATCGATCATATGTCTATAAACAAAGAGTGCTATCTAGACTGGGACATTTATCAAATGAGGATTGTTTAAAGCTTTTAGATGAGATAATACATCCAAATCTAAAACATATCCATATAGCGCATATATCTGGTGAGTGTAATTCCAAACAGTTAATAGAGGAAAATTTTTTAAGATTATTAAGGATTAAAAACCCTAAAACTCAGCTTTCTTTAGCTCATCAAGATACTATATCGAAAAAGATACTTTTTTAAATTGAGAAAATCTTTTCTGTAATAAATGGAGCTATGGGATATATAAATCTTATTAATTGAGTTATTCTAGAGCTTCTAGTTAAGCCTCTATTGGCTTTTCCAAGACTATAGGTGTCTTCTTCTCTTTTGCAGCAACATTTCTCCAGCTAGGTACATAGTTTAACCAAAAACCAGATAATTTAGAAAATAGCATTGTAGAATAATAGACTAAATTTTTAAGTTGCAGGCTATCAAAATTTGCAAAATCATTTATACAGAAAGCTGAAATTGCTAAGATTGGAGCAAATATTCTAAAAGATTCAGCGATAGATCTTTTTCTTAGCTCTGATTTAAGATCATTATAAAGTTTTGGATCTTGAGCTCCTTTTAAAACATTTAGCACTCTTGTAGTTTTTTCAGATCTAATAAGCCTTTCTAATTTAGCAATTTTTCTTCTTTGAAGCATTTCAAGCTCAATATTGAATAGTTTTTGTCTTTGTTTTTTTAAATCTTTATCGTTGATTTTCTCAAACTCTTCAATTGATAGAGAATTTTTAAGATCTTTTGTGATCTGTTTCTTTTCAAGTGTCTCTGTTTTATTTTTTAATTTGTTATATTCTTGTTTATTTATTTGAATGAGATCTTCGAAGAATTTTTGTAAATTATTTTCATGTTTTTTTAGCTGTTTTTTGAGCATTTGAGTTTTTATAAAATTATAAGAACCTATTGATAGAGAAAAACTAGCGCATATAGTGAAGAGTGTTTTTAGGACAATATCATTTGATAAATTAGCTATAGCTATAGCTCCAGTTGTGATGATGGCAAGTGAAAAAACTAAGCTAAGACATGCTATTATCATCTCTTCTTTATTTTTAATTTTTTTAGCATTTTGAAAGTTTTTAATACTTTGAGTAAGTATTGCTAAACCTACTGTTGTATTTAAAATTCCAAAAACTGGATGAGAAACATGCGCCCCAACTTTTGCTAGATGCTCTAAATGAGCAAAAAAAGCTATTCCAAAAGTATGAGGAGGGATAAGGGTTAAAACCATTGCTAAAACTGTAAAAACAGTTAAACCAATAAAAGCGATATCTGTAGCTTTTGCATGTAGTAGTTTTTGAACAAAAATATCATCAGATATATTTTTAGCTTTATTAGCTATAGTTTTTGGCTCTTCAGCTTTTATCTCCTCTTTTGTAGCTTTATTAAAAATCCAATTTAAATGAATTTTTGTGCTGATTTTTTCAGCTACGCTTTGATATTTTTCATCTTTTATTTCAATTACATCAGAAGGGTTATGATTTCTTAAAAATTTAATAGATTTATCTTTTAAGATTTCAACAGTATATTTAGAACAAAAAGTCTCCGATAGATCTTCATCTGAAAAAGGCTCTGATATCTTTGTTTCCTTTAAAGCGCTGTTTTCAAGGAGTGTATTTAAAGATTTTTTAAGGACAGCTAAAAGTTTAGTGGTAGCTTGCACCTCTTTATCTTTATATCTAATATCTGAAATAGATAGATCTTGGCAACCCGATAGAGAAAATTTAACTGTTGCTATCTTATTCATATAAAGTCCTTGCTTATCTTTTCCTTCCTAAGGCTTATTATAGTATAGCAGATTGTTAAGTTTTTGTAAAGAAAAATCTTCAAAAGGAATAAATGATTTTGTAACCCAAGTTATTGAAATACAATAAATTACATGATTATTACGTAGAAAGTAGAGGCTCTTTTTCATTATGTAAAGTATTTTTTTGATGTTCTTTTACCTTTTCTTCAACAGGAACGTTTCTTGTATTTTTTTTGTAGTTTAAAGGCGCTGAAAATGAGCATGCTACAAGCATTAAAGAGTTATAGATTAAATCTTGGATAGTTTTATTGTTAAAATGTGCTACAGATATTCCAAATGCTGTAATTCCTAGTATAGGAGCTATTAACCTAGCAATTTCAGCTTTTATTCTCAGTTGAATCGCTTCTTCTATTTTTGTTTTCAATTCAGCTGTTTCTTTTTCAGATATGTTTGATTTTTTTAATAAATCTAATGATTCTTCTCTTAATTGTTTTCCTAAATATGCATCAAAATGAGCTTTTTTTCTCTCTTCTAACATAGCCATCTCTTTTTCAATTATTAGCTTCTTTTTCAACTTTAAATCTAGATCTTTTACAAGCAAATATTGCTCATTAGTTATAATTTTTTTCAGCCATTTATCTATATCACCGTCATTTAGATTTTTTAGTTTAGCTTTGATCTCTTTTTTCTCGTCATCTGCTATTTGAAGCATCTTTGTTAAAAAGTCTTTGAAATCCATTGTTTTTAACAATTTTTTAAGCTTTTGAATCTCTTTGAAATTATTAGCTCCAATATAAAATAAGCCAGCTGCACATGAGAAAAATAGTGATTTTAAAAGATATGGAGATACATTTTTATAAAAAGATATGATAGCTGTAGCTCCTACAGTAGCTACTACTACTGATAGTAGAGCTTGCACAACAGCTTTTGTCATCTCTTTTTTATCTTGCGCTTTTCTAGCTTTTTCAAAGTTCATGATAGATTGTCCAAATAAAACGCCACCAACAGTAATATTTAGGCCTCCAAATACAACTTGTGTAACTTTGAGATGTTTAACAATATCTAAAGCGTGTGTAGATTGAGTAGAGATTGATACTACAATAGCTAAAATCGTAAAAGCAAACAGCGCAATTGTCGTAATATCAGCTAATTTTGCATGATAAATCTTTTGTCTAAAAACCCAATCAGCTCCATTTACAACATTTTTTATATATCGATTTTTTATAATGTTGTCTTTAGGGGTAGGATTAGCTTTTATGTGATATTCAAAAGCTTCGGTAATTTTTTCAGCTGTTTTTAAAGGAAGTGATATTGTTTTGTTAAGCTCTTCAACAAGGGCACCTTGTGTCAGCTTAACATCTTTATTATCAAGCACTTGCAGCCACAAGGCTCCATCTTGGTCGAATGATCCTTTTGGAAAGATTGATTTAATAACATCTGATAGAATCTTAGAGGATTTTAGCCCTATATCGTTATATTCGATATCTTCAATACTAGATATTTTACCATCTTTGATATAGATTTGAGCTGATCCTATTAATTTACTTACACTCATTGTTCTCTTCCTTCCTTTTGCCTGTCCGGCTACTGTTTTATTATAGCAAATTGTTAAGTTATTGTAAAGAAATAATTTAAGAGAAAGGGACGCTCTTCTTTTGTTTAAGTATCTTATATTTAGTTATTTGCGTTAAATAAGAAGGTCGGTTGAATAAGGCTTGAAAAAGCATAAATAAAATTTTTAAAAAAATAGGTTGAATAATATTTTTCAGTGAGTAAAATTAACCCCTTTATTTAATTTGAACCCTCTATATTTTTTTGATGAAAAAAGTCACAAAGCTTAGTCAAATCGCTGAAATTATAGAACGGATTAAAAATCAAAAAAAAATAGATTTAAAAGAGGTTGAAAAATTAAAGCATCAGTTAGATGAAGAGGAGAAAATTTCTCGAAACTATCTTCAGATCACCCAAAAGGGGATATTTGCGAAAAATATAAAAAGAGCCTTGAAATGGAATAAAAAGGTTATAGATTTAAAAGAAGAGTTAAATGCTTTGATGAATAAAAAATCATCTAATTTTATTCCTTAAATCTCATCTAACATCAAAATTTTTCTAGGTTTAGATCCTATTTGAGGCCCTATCACACGATTTTCTTCTAGTTCATCCATGATAGAAGCGGCTCTTGCATAGCCTATTTTTAATTTCCTTTGTAAAAAGGTAGTCGAAGCATTTCTAGTAGATAAAACAATGTTTAAGGCTTGATTGTATAAAGCATCTTTAGCATTAGCTGTTTTATTTAACTCCTCTTGCTTTGCCATAGCATCAAAAGATGGAATTAAATAATTTGGGGGATATTTTGCACAAATAAAA
>JAAKFX010000031.1 GCA_011064865.1 Candidatus Anoxychlamydiales bacterium | reverse complement strand
ACAGGTAAAGACAGGTTCGATAAAGTTATTGCTGAAAAAGAAATTATAGATAAATCGCACTATTTAAAAATGCTTCCGAAACTTTGTAAGCTGATGAAAAAAGAAGATGATTATTTAGAGGGTTTGCTATTTCAGCTTACAGATTCAAAACTTAAAAAAGAGCAAAAAGTTAAAATCGATGAAGAGCTTGAAAAATGTAGAATTAGAGCGCAATCATTTTTGAGATATTTTAGTTGCAAACATAACGTTATAGAAGATTTTGGCGAAGTTATTTTAGCGTCATATAATAGATTTTTATTTTTAGAAAAAGAAGTTCAAGATTTAATACCTAGAGCTGAGAAAAATAAATTTGCTAAAGCAAAGTTAATTGCAGCTAAAAGAAAGCTATTCAAACGGGAGCTTGCAGCTGGAAGAACTTTAAATGAATTTAAAAAAGATGTCAGAATGCTTCAGCGCTGGATGGATAAAAGCCAAGAAGCAAAAAGAGAGATGGTAGAGTCAAATCTTCGTCTTGTTATTTCAATTGCTAAAAAATACACCAATAGAGGCTTATCCTTTTTAGATCTTATTCAAGAAGGGAATATGGGTCTTATGAAAGCTGTTGAAAAGTTTGAATATCGTAGAGGTTACAAATTTTCAACATATGCAACTTGGTGGATAAGACAAGCTGTGACTCGAGCAATTGCAGATCAAGCAAGAACTATTAGAATTCCTGTTCAGATGATTGAAACCATCAATAAGGTTTTAAGAGGCGCTAAAAAGCTAATGATGGAGACAGGAAAAGAGCCTTCTCCAGAAGAGCTTGCTAAAGAGCTTGGTCTAACTCCTGAAAGAGTTCGTGAGATTTATAAAATTGCTCAACATCCAATATCTCTTCAAGCAGAAGTAGGCGATAGTGGTGAGTCTCAATTCGGTGACTTTTTAGAAGATACCACAATTGAATCTCCAGCGGAAGCTACAGGATATTCAATTTTAAAAGATAAATTAAATGAAGTTTTAGAGACTCTAACTGATAGAGAAAGAACAGTGCTTATCGAAAGATTCGGGCTTTTAGATGGAAAACCTAAAACTTTGGAAGAAGTAGGTGTTCGTTTTAAAGTAACACGTGAAAGAGTTCGTCAAATTGAAGCTAAAGCTCTCAGAAAAATGAGACACCCAACTAGAGCAAAACAGCTTCAAGCATTTTTAGATCTAATGGAAGAAGAATAAAATATTATTCACTTGGCAATGTAAAGCCATTTTACATTTATCTATTTTTGCAAGATTTAGTCAAAAAGTGACTAAATTGGGCAAATTTTAAAGATTTGTCAAAAAGTCAATTATAAGTTATTTTTTTTTAACATTTTTATTTAAGAGAGATTCATATGCCAAATGCTATGCTAAATACTGATTTTCGAAGATTTGCTGATTATCCTTTAAGGTCGATTTTAGAGACTGAAGTACAAAAACTTTCAGATAATCCTGATGAAAAATATATAATTAATGAAGAATTAGCGGCCAAGGTTGGTAATGAGTTTAATAAGTGTTTAGAAAATTTGAAACGGCAAACTTTATTTGCAAAAATAGCTGGTATCTTAGGATCTGTTTGCATAATTTCTGCATCGAATATATTTTTCACAGCAACATCGCCATTCATTGCTGTAGCTTTTCTAGTTAGTGGAGTTGGAGCTTTATACATTTGGAATAGATATAGCAATCCTGAGGGTACATTTGCTACTGAGGCAGCAAATGTAATGAGAAACATATATTTTTCAAAAAAATATGGATTTATAAAAATAGAGTCACCACATAAAGAAGGAGCATATAAAATATTAGAACAAATTGCAATTGAGATTATTTCGAAAGGAGCTGATATTGGTTCTTTAGTATATGGTGTAAAGGGAAGTCGAAGTCCTAAATCATTACTTTCTTGGGCAGCTTTAAGTGGTCAACCTAATATAGTTTTATATTTAGCTATGATAATGTCGAATCGAAATAAAAAAGAAAAAAACGAAAAATTATTTAATGATGCAGCGAAATGTGTAGAAGATCTACAAGTTGCAAACCTATTAAATGAACTCAGAATATCACAAATATTTGTCACATAGAGTAGTTAAACATTTTATGATGTTAAAACTTTAAAGAAAAGTTCTTTTCTGAAAATTTCAACTCTTCTAAAGTATTTTTAAAAGGTATTTTCTATGAGAAAGACAAATTATTTTCCATTTTTTTTATTGATTGTATTTTTACTGTTTATGATGAGTTTTCCGAAAAAAACAGTAGATCGATTTAGAAATATTGCTATAGCTTCTTTTACGCCCATTTCTCATGGTTTTAAAAACATGTTATTTAAAGCTCCTAAAATTGATATAGCAGATCCAAATTGTTATGAGATAGACAAATTGAAATTAGAAAATACGATGTTAAAAAATCAGATAAATGGAATATATGAGTGGCTTTTTTTTGAAAATAGGATTGAAGATCAGGTTGAGAAATACAAAATAATAAGCGAAGTTGACGAGAAAGATATTTATTTGAAAGATTTTTTTCAAAGAAGAGCAGAAGAGTTAAAAGAGATATTAAAAGTTGAATATCAATCGATCCCTGCAAAAGTGATTTTTCGATCAGCATCATCTTGGAGCAGTAGTTTATGGATAAATGTTGGAGAGAAGAATAATCAACAACTCTCAAAATTAATTATAGCGAAAAATAGTCCTGTAGTTTTGGCTAATAATTTAGTAGGAGTTGTAGAATATGTAGGCAAATCTCATTCAAGAGTAAGGCTTATTACAGATTCAGGGTTAGTGCCATCTGTAAGATCTGTTAGAGGAAATGCACAAGACAAGGCTTTATTAGATGTTTTATGTTCTTTGAAAGATCAGATATATTCAAGGGATGATATTTTTCAATCAAATGTAGATAAAAATGATTTTTTAAATACTGTAGCGGATTTAAAAAGTAAACTTACTAAGGGTAAAGAAGAAAAATACTTAGCAAAAGGAGAACTGAGAGGATCCTCTAATCCTTTTTGGAGATCTAAAAGTACATGTTTGAAAGGAATTGGATTTAATTATGATTATGCAGATGTTGAAGGGCCGGCTAAAGATCTTAGAACAGGTATTGCTGTTGATGATAAAAATATGAAAAGTGAGCCTCTTATAGAAGAGGGTGATCTTTTAGTTACAACAGGTATGGATGGAATTTTCCCAAAAGGGCTTAATGTTGCAATTGTTTCTAAAATCAATGCTTTAAAAGATGGTGATTTTGCGTACACAATAGAGGCAAAACCGAGCGTAGAGAATTTAAATGATATCGAAGTGGTGTTAGTATTACCACCACTTGGTTTTGATAGTAGTGAATCAAATACTTTTTAAGATATTTTCTTTAATCTTTGGAATTTCTAAATATTTATCAAAAGTAAAGTCGTATAGTTTTTTCTGTTTTTCTTGAAAGTTTGAATTTTGATTATTTTCGATTATGGAAAAGATATTATCTAAATTATCTGTTTTAATTTGCTCTCCACAGCTGTGTAAAAATAGAGAGGGATCTTTTTTTGGATCTCTATCGAATGGATCGATGAAGAACATAGGTTTTTGATAGTATAAAAAGTCATATCCAATAGAAGAAAAGTCTCCTAAATATATATCGCATCTATTAAGTAGTGGATAAATCGGAGTAAAATCCTGAAGCCAGAAAATGTTTGGAAGAAGCTTAGTTGGAAATAATTTATAAAATTCTACAGGATTTTTCTCTTCTAGATTTGGGTGAGGTTTTATAATTAAATTATAGTTAGATGGAACTTTTTCGATAAGTTTATTTAAAACAAAGAAAAATGAGCTAGAGTTTTCTGCATCTTTCCAAGTAGGTGCATATAAAATAGTTTTTTTATTAGGATCAAGTTTTGAAAAAATTGTTGTATCTACAAGTTTATCATAGAAACTTTTAAATTTTTTATAATAACTGAGCCTGAAGTTACCAATAGTGGTATGATTTTTTAATTTGCTAAATACATTTAAAGTTTTCAAAAGATTTTTCATATGATCGCCATATAAAAAGACCATATCTTGCATAGTATATGCCAACATATTGACTTTGTTGATATGACCCTTATCAGAATTCCCATGAGGACAAAAAACAAGTTTTATATTTTTGTTGTTTAGAGTTTCAAAAGCGAATTTATCTTCTACAAACCAGTAATTGCAAGATATTAAAACGTCGTAATTTTTTGCTAAAAAATCATATGCGAGGTTACGTTTTAGCTCATGTTTTACTTCAGGGTAATAAGTTTTTAAAAGATTAGAGCAGCTCTCATCATCTATATATAAAGGTATATCTAAGATGTAGGCGAGTGGCGCTATATGATCTAAAAGATGAATAGCGCTTGAAAAATTAATTGCAGCAATTTTTTTCATTATTCAAATACCATTTTTTTTAGGTTATTAAAATTTTTAATTTTATCAAAAGTATAGTTGTATAATTTTTTGATTTTTTCTTCTCTTTTATCATTTTTCATGTTTTTTTCAATTGTTTCATAAATATTTTCATCTTCAATCATAGTAGCAATATTAAATAGATCAGATGATAGCTTTTCATTGTCTGATTTAAATATAAACATTGGTTTATTAAAAGTTAAAAAATCATATCCAATGGATGAAAAATCTCCTAATAAAACATCAATGTAATCTAATAAAGGATAAATTAAAGGACAATTTTTTAAAAACAAAATGTTTGATTTTTTACATTGTGCAATTAAAATATCTATTTGCACAGCATTTTTTTTAATTAAATTTGGGTGTAGTTTAATAATAAGATTAAAACTCTTTGGAAGTTTTTTTAATAAAAGCTCTATATGCTTTTGAAAAGATGAGGATCTTTCTTTATCTTCCCAGGTCGGGGTATATAAAATATTTAAATTATTTGATGGGAGTTTTTTTTGAATTTCATTTTCTATGATCTTTTTATGAAATTTTAGATGTTTTTGAAAATATTCATATCTATAATTGCCAATTGATATGGAAGAGTCAATGGTGTGAAAAACATTTTTTTCTTTTAGAAAATCGATCATCTTTTGACCATAAACTAAAATTTTTTTTTCATTTTTCAATCCTTCAAAGAAAAAAATGGTTTTGCCTTTATCGGAATTTCCATGTGGGCACCAAATTATTTTAATATCTTTATTTAATACATCTTGATGGATTCTAAATTCACTATCAAAAAAGATTTTAGGGGTGCACATAATTAAATTATCAAAATTTTGAACGACGAAAAAATTGATTTGCAGATTGTCTATATGAATGGCTTTTACTTCAGGATAATATTTTCTGCACTCATCTATGATCTCTTCAACGTTGGATATTAAAGGGATATCTAAAAAGTACGACAGTGGCGCTAAATGATCTAAATAATGCGCACTATTTCCATAAATTAAACAAGCAGCTTTTTTTTTCATATCTAAATAATTGTTTTGATCCACTATAATAACTCAATTTTGTAAATTTGTACTAGAGTTGAGAAATATTTTTGAGGATATCAAATGAAAAAAAAGTTAAATATTTTACATTTAGAAGCATCTTTTGGTTGGGGCGGTCAAGAGATTAGGACTTTAAAAGAGTCTTTAGGCATGAAAAATTTAGGCCATAGTGTCTTCATAGCGGTTGAGAAAAATGGCATTTTATATGAAAAGGCAAAAAAAGCTGGATTTATTTCGTATGAGATTAAATTTAAAAAATTGTTTTGGCCACTTTCATTTTTCAAGCTTCTATATATAATGAAGAAGCATAAAATTGATATCATAAATACCCATAGCTCATCAGATGCTTGGCTCGGTGGTATTATTGCAAAACTTTTAAAAATCAAAATTATTAGAACTCGGCATCTGTCTACTCCTATAAAAAAAGGGCTAAATAGCAAGCTTTTATATGGTTATTTGGCAGATTTTGTAGTGACAACTTGTAAGGAAGCTGCAGATATTATAATAAAACAAGCTAATAGGAATAAAAACAGCTGTCTCTCTATTCCAACTGGACAAGATTTTACTAAGCTATCTATAGATCCTGCAAAAGCTAAAGAATTTAGAGAAAAATTTAATATTAAAGATACTGATTTTCTAGTTGGAACTGCGTGTTTTATGCGCTCTTGGAAAGGAATAGATGATCTATTAAATGCTGCAAAAATTTTAGAAAACAATAAAAAGATTAAATTTATTATCGTCGGTGGTGGTCATAAAAAGACATATATAGATAAAGCTAAAGATATGAATCTTAAAAATGTGATATTTACTGGCCATATAGACAATCCCATCTCATCTATTTTAGCTTTTGATGTATTTACACTTTTGAGTACAGCACACGAAGGTGTCTCACAAGCATCACTTCAAGCTGCATTTTTACAAAAACCTTTAATTGCAACGCCAACAGGAGGCTTAAAAGAGGTTTGTATCGATAATCAAACTGGAATTTTAGTTCCTATTTTTTCTCCAAATAAAATTATAGAGGCGATTTTAAAACTTGAAAAGGATAAAAACTTGAGAGATAGATATGATAAAAACGCTAAAAAATTAGCAAGTGAGTTCTCGCAAGAAAATATGATAGATAAGATGAGTAGAGTGTATGTAAGCCTGTTTTAGCTGTTTTTTCATAATTTAAATTGTTTTCATGCGATAAAATCATAAAAAAAATTTGTCAAAAATCTTGGGTTTGTTAAGCTAGGAGGTATTTAAAAAGCATATAGAGGAACATATATGGCAAAAATAGAAAAAATTCAACCTGATGAAAACTCTCAATTAAAAAAAGTTTTGATATGGATAATGGAAAAAAGAATCTATTTTTTTTCTATTCTAGCGAGCATTGTATTTCTAAATATTATTTTATATAAATTGATGCCAATTTTTCAAAAAAAGAGTGTTGATGGATCTATTTTAACAGATCAAAGCTATTTTGATTGGAAAAATTCATCATATGAAGATCCAAAGAAATTATCTGAGCTAAAGTCTTATATTAAAAAATACCCGTCATTAAAACCCAAATATGAAGGCAAAATAGTTCAAAATATTTTGATAAAAAACACTCTTTTAGAAGAAGATGAAAAGCTAGCATTCAGCGCATTAGATAGAACTAAAGAGGAGCTTCCCTTTTACTATGAGTTTGCAAAAGTTGCAATTTTAATTGGCAAAAAACAGTATGTAAAAGCTTTGGATTTTTCTAAGGACTTGAAGGGTAAAATGTTGAAAGATTTATCATTTTTACAAAATGAAGCCCTGCCTGCTGGAGCGGTACTATATTCATTTAATTTACTTCGAATTGCTCTTTTAGAGTCAAAACTCAAAAATGTAAAAGCAGAAATTTTGGCATGGAGAGAGCTGGAAGATTATTTAAACATTGGCTCTCAAAAAGATTTAAATGATAATCTAAAAATAGCTTCAAAAGCTTTAAAAGAGATATTTACAGAAAATGATATAGAGCTGAAAGACTATATAATATATAGGAAAAATTCCCTCAGCTCATAAAATTTTAATGGTGCTCTTCTTCTTCTTCTTTGGGCTCTTCTTTTGGCTTTTCTTCTTCCGGTGATGAATGATGCTCTTCAGATGAGTGCTGTTCTGGTGGAATAAACTCTTTAGTTGTTGAATGAAATGAATAACCCGCTAATAGTCCGAGCTCTGCAAATATGATAAATGGGACAAATATACCAAAAACGATTCTGACAATACCAACAATAATAATCGTTGTTTTTTCTGATTTAGCTTGCCATTTTAGTAGTTTTTTTAAAATTTTTCCAACTGGTCCTGGTATAGCAATACCGATAATTGCTAAAAGTCCAGCAAAGAACAGACTCCAAATAGGGCCTGTGAAAAATCCGAAAATACTTGAAATGGTAGCGATGATTAAAGCTAGAATCAGAAAAACTTCATTAGTATATTTACGAGCAAATTTCTCAATTTCCTCTACTGACACCCCTTCCTTTATTTTTTCTGTTACTTTTTTAGCCATATGACTCCTCTTTTTAATGTCCTATAATATTAGGAACTTGTAAATATTTTTTGGCTAAGAAGGCATAATATATATCTTCTTTATATTATTAATTAAAGACTTTATTTTATTTTTTGGCAATAATTGATCTTTCTTTGTAATTTTTTCCGCAATCATATAAACTAAAAAGCTATTTAAAAAAAATCAAAAAACAATGATCTCTATAAGGCTATTAAATAAGCTATTTGGCTATTTTGTATTACTTTTGGCTCTATTAGGGCTATTAATTTTTTATGTAATCAATAATCCTGGAAGTATTAAGAATATCAGTTATATCAAAAAAACCAAAGTAGCTGATAGTTCAATCGATTTTATTGAAAAAAAAGCTCTTTTTTTAAATCCCTATAAATTGGATGTAGCTATTCCTTTGATAAAAAATGAAATTGAAGGGGTGAAAATTGAAAATAGGCCAGATAGTGAGATAACAAAAGATAGATTTCTTCTAAAATTTAAACAAGCTGCAAATGCAAAAAAAGTTTTTGAAAATGAAAAGCTATATATATGTCCCAGCTCTAAGGGATTTTTTGATTTTTCAGATGAAAAAACAGCTCTTAGCATGAGCATAAAATCTGTAAACTCAAATGAGATTGAAACTCAAATTGTAGCTGATTTAAAAGAAATTGGACTTGAGAAAAATATTTGTGAATCATTTGTATTAGAACCTTTAGAGCTTAGCTGTGTATCTAAAGCTATAGAGTCAGATCTTCAAAAGCTATATTCTGCTAAATGGTGGGGGATAGATAAATTTTATAAAATATATAAAAAAGAGAATAAATTAGAGCGTTTAGAAATAGAGGGCTCTTTAATGTACTTAAATATTGATGATATTTTGATATACAAAGATGGATTGTGGCAAAAAACAAAAGATGATGAAAACACTCAAAAGTATCCGATAGCTAAAATAAGAAATAAAAATAAGGAAAACCTGCAAATTGATGTGTGGAATGTTGATAGTGATAAATATCTATTTACTATTCCCATTCAAGCAAAACAATATATGTCTAGATCGGATCAATTTATAACATCTGCGAGAAAAAGAACAAAGACATATGTACGATGTCAAATCGATAAACAAACACTTATTGTTAAAGAAAAAGATATTATTTTGAAAAAAGAGGCTCGCTGGAAGGTTTTAAAAAAGAATATAGCTATTGAGGATATTAAAAATGAGGAACTATTTTATTTTGATAAAGTAGAAAATAAAAATGATAAAAGTTACTTGATTGGCTATCTGTTTAGCCCAATGAGAACGAACTATAAAAAAATTGAGATACCAATCTCATCTGTTTCAAATCATAAGCGTCTAAAAAAGAGGATAATAAAATGATAAAAAAAGCATTTTTGTTTTTAGGGGTAATTCTTTCGATTCATTTATTTGCGGATGATGATTTTAACTTGGATCAAGAGGTAAAAACAGTTAATCAAGAGATAAAAGATCTTAAAACTGTTTTGAAAAGTAAACAAAAAAATGCAGTAGTGCTTTTTGAAAAAAATGCAAAAACTCAGGAATACAAAGCTCTTTTAGTTGAAATGAATCAAATTAGAGAAAAGATACATTCTCTTGAAGATACATTTAGAGAAAAATTTATTGATGATGCTATGAAAACAGATGAGGGATATGCTTTTTGGGATCAAGCTGAGAGCAATATTTCGCAGCTAATTTTAGAGTATGGTTCTCAAGATTATTTATATGTTATTCCTCCAGAGCTTGCAAATCTAAAAATTAATTTATTTTCAACGATACCTATTGCTAAAAATTCTTGGGAAGATATGTTAAAGCTGATTTTAACTCACAACGGTATTGGGGTAAAAAAAATAAATCCCTATCTTCGCCAATTATATATCGTGAAACACGATCCTTGTAATGTAGAAGCAATTATATCTAGAGCTGAAGATTTAGCTTTAATAGATGATGGCTCAAATATTTGCTATGTATTTAGTCCAAAACCTGAACAGTTAATGGCTGTTCAGAATTTTTTTGAGAGATTTTCTGATCTTAAACAGACAAGTGTGGCTGCTATTAAAACTAATATTCTAGTATTTGGTTCTAAAGAGACAATTATAAGACTTAATAATTTATATGATGCTGTTTTTACAAATAATGATGGTAAAATTGTTAAAGTCATCACTTTAACTAAAATAGTGCCCTTGGAAGCTGAAAAGATTATAACTGCATTTTTCTCTCAAGCTCAAAAAACGAGACCCTCTTTTTATCAAGGTGCTTTGGATGAGATATCAGTGATTTCTCAAGGAAATTCTTTAGTTTTGATTGGTTCCGATGTTTTGGTTGATAGAGCTGAAAAAGTGATTGATGATTTAGAAAAACAATTAGACGATCCTGAGGAAATGGTAGTTTTTTGGTATACATGTAAACATTCAGATCCAAATGAAATTTCAGATGTTTTATCAAAGATTTATAGATCTATGTCAAATGCAAAAATAGAAGATATTAAAAAAACTCAAGAAGTAATATCAAGCAACCAATCAAACCTGCCAGTTCAACCAAAACCTGTGCAGCCAAAAAAAATAACTACTGTTAAAGAAAAAGAGATCTCATTTTCAGATGGCAATTTTGTTGTTGATGCTAAAACGGGTTCTATTTTGATGGTAATAAAAAAAGAAGATGTATCAAAAATTAAAGATATTTTAAGCAAATTAGATGTAGCTAAAAAAATGGTAGAGCTCGATGTTCTTTTAGTGGAAAGAACAATTCAAGATCGAAAACAAACAGGAATCAACCTATTAAAAATAGGCTCAGCAAGTAACAAAAAAGAGACAGCAATTAATTTTGATGCAACCTCTTCATCTAAAAGAAAGGGACTTTTAGATTTTATTTTGTCTAAAGGGAAAAGTAAACTGCTGCCTGCTTTTGATTTAACACTTAGTTTTTTAATGGCTCAAGATGATATGAAAATTGCAGATTGCCCGTCAATTTTAGCGATAAATCAAACTCCAGCGACAATATCTATTGTAAATGAAATATCTATAAATAATGGGGCAGTTCAAGTGAACTCCAAATCAGGTTCTAAATTTGAAAAATCGTTTTCAAGAGATCAATTTGGAACAACAATTTCGATGATACCTACAATTCATTTAGCTGACACAGAAGATGAAGATTCTAAAGATTTTGTAACTCTTCAAACAGATATCTCTTTTGATACAACAAAATCATCAGATAATGATAGGCCAAACGTTACGAGAAGGCATATTGAAAATGAAGTGAGAGTAGCTGATGGTGAAACTATAATATTAGGTGGTCTAAGACGGAAAATAAATGAAGAGGGCTCAGAAAAAATACCATTTTTAGGAGAGATTCCTGGAATTGGAAAACTTTTTGGTTCAACAAAACTTTCAAATTCAACATCTGAGATGTTTATTTTCATAACACCTCATATAGTAAAAGATCCGAAGAAAAGCTTATCAGAAAAAAGACAAAATTTTCTACAAAAACGCTCAGGTGACACGGATGAGTTTTTAGAAAAACTTGAAAACGCTAAAAAGGCGGAAAAGAAAAAACTTTTTGAAAATAGTTTAAAACTTTTTTTTGAATAATAAAAAATATGAATAAATTACAAAGTTATGATTTCATTAAAAATAAAGTAAAAAAGATCCCATATCTTTTTGCAAAAAAAAACTCTGTAATAGCTATAGATGAAAAGAGCTCAAAAATTATTGTAGCTATAAGTGATGCATATAATTTAGATGCGATAAATGAGCTGTATCTTATGTTCAATAAAGATATTGAGACTAAAATTTATAGCAAAGAAGAGATAGAAAAAGCAATTGAGATTTGTTATCACCAAAGAACAAAAATTAATTTAAAAAAACAAGATAACATATCTGACGAAATATTCGAAGGTTATGATCTTTTAGAACAATCCTCTGATAATGAAGCTGTAAATATTTTAAATACAATTATTTTGGAAGGAATTACTCAGAAAGCTTCAGATATTCATCTAGAGCCTGAAAAAAATATCTTAAAAATAAGATACCGCATAGATGGAGTGCTGCAAAAAAGAGATTATATTACCTCAAATTATTTATCTCAGATTATTACTAGAATAAAAGTTATGGCATCACTCGATATCGCTGAAAAAAGACTACCTCAAGATGGAAGAATAAAACTAATGATCAATAAAAGAGAGATAGACTTTCGTATTTCTACAATTCCAACTGTCTATGGAGAGAGATTAGTTTTAAGGATACTAGATAGAAGCAATATCGTTTTGGGATTAGATATGCTTGGAATGGAAAAAAACCTATTTAAAAATTTTAAAAATGCGATTTCTAATCCGGAAGGTATAGTTTTGGTAACAGGGCCGACTGGAAGTGGAAAAACAACGACACTGTATAGTGCGATAACAGAGCTTAATTCTTATGAAAAAAACATAATGACGATCGAAGATCCTGTAGAATATAAGCTTACAGATATTGCACAAATTGCAATGAATCCTAAAATTGATCTTACCTTCGCAAAAGGTCTTCGCCATATACTTAGACAAGATCCAGATATTATTATGATAGGAGAGATTAGAGATAAAGAGACAGCTGAAATTGCAATTCAAGCGTCTCTCACTGGGCATTTAGTATTAAGTACTTTGCATACTAACGATGCTCCGTCTGCAATTATACGTTTAAGTGATATGAAGATAGAGCCATATCTTTTATCTTCGACGATTATAGCAGTTTTATCACAACGCTTAGTTAGAAAGATCTGTACATTGTGCAAAGAGGAGTATAAGCCGACAAATATAGAGTTAGAAGAGCTGCAAATCAAAGAAAAAATATTATATCGAGGAAGAGGGTGCAAGGATTGTTATGATACTGGATATAAAGATAGATGTGGCATTTATGAGCTGATGGTTTTGGATGATAAAATCAAAAAACAAATCGTTAAAAATGTGGATGTGAATCAAATAAAGAGCAGTTTAAAAAGCGATCATAAAACTCTTCGGCAAAATGGCATAGAATTAATAAAAAAAGGGATAACTACTTCTTTTGAAGTTTTAAGGGTTACAAAAAATATTTAATTATGGCGATTTTCGAATATACATCACTATCAAATGCTGGAAGAAAAACAAAGTTTTTTTTAACAGCTGATTCAATAGAAGATGCAAAAACAATTTTAGAGCTCAAAAAAGTTGTAGTTTTTCAAATTTCAAAAATTTATAAAAAGCCTGCTCATCTTACAAAAAAAGAAGTATTAGATTTTTTTTATCAGCTTGAAAACTTGCTTACAGCCGGTCTGCCTTTATATGAATCCCTTATAATATTGGCTGAGAACAATGAAAAAAGAAAAATAAAATTATTAATTTTTGATTTAAGTGAAAAATTAAAAACAGGCTATAGCTTATCTTTTGCTATGAAAGAGCATCCAAAAACATTTGATTTGATAAGCTTGGCTATGATTGAAAATGCTCAAAAAAGTGGAAATTTACCAAATTCATTAAAAGAGATTATAAAAATACTCAAAACATCAATAGATTTAAAAAAACGTTTGGTTTCAGCTTTTACATATCCAGTTATTTTAATTCTTTTTTGCCTAGTCGTTTTGAATTTTTTACTGTTTTTTACAATTCCGACGCTATCTGATTTGTTTGAAGATAGAGCTTTGCATCCTTTTACCAAAATGGTTTTTGCTCTATCTAAAATAGTAATAAAAGGTAAATTTTTCATTATTTTAGCTGTTTTATTGTTGGGTATTATAATTTTAATAGCTGTTTTTTATAAACCTCTTCAAAAAAAGATAGCTATTAAAACTTTAAAACTACCAATTATAAAAACTTTTTTAATAAAAGTTGCTTTAATTCGATTTTCAATATCTTTAGCTAATTTGTTAAAAGGAGGCCTCTCTTACATACAAGCTTTTTCATTAGCAATAGATGTATTAAATCATGGACTACTTCAAAAAGAATTGCTTCCTCTTCAAGATGAGCTTATCGAAGGAAAACATCTATCTCAGCTTTTAAAAAACAGCGAGTATATACCAAGTTTAGTATCTAAAATGCTCTCTATTGCGGAAGAGACATCTAATATGCCAAAGATGCTGATTAATATTTCCGCCTCATACGCGCCCACGGCCATACTGAGACTGCGCAAAACCCTTTCAACCTCACGCTTTTCCTCAGATACCAGCTCGCGGACGGTGTTCCCCAGTTCAATTGTCGCCACCGGTTCAACAAACAGGGTAGCTCCCGTGTTTGAGACATCATGAGTGATGCCCTCAATTTCCCGCCGGGATTCGGCTTTAACCGGTATAACATAGCGTCCTTCGCGCTCGGTTATCAGAGGCTCCTGGACTATTCTCTGGCCTTCAGGCGTCCTGATTAGCGTTTCCAGGCGTCCCCGTAAAACCTGGCGTACTTCGCCAAGCCGCCTCCTGATGCCGGCTAAATCCTTTGAGGCGCTGTCCAGTACATCACCATTGGGAGAAAGACAGCGGGTAATATCTTTTTCTAGGCCGGGAAATTCCATGATATCTTTAGAAATTTCCCAGAGTGACGGCACCTCTTTTGACCTTGCCTGCAGATTGCTGCCTACCCGTCTCATAACTGACAGAGTCTGCCGCGTCTCGATAAGACTCATCGGCTCAATTATTTTCCCCAGGGCTGCCATTCCGGCTATCTCACGAATATCGGAAGCTCCGTCAACAGAAAAACCGGCTTCCAGGAACAGCAGATGAC
>JAAKFX010000030.1 GCA_011064865.1 Candidatus Anoxychlamydiales bacterium | reverse complement strand
GTAACATACTTACTAACCAGTCCTCTGATAATAATTCTAGCAATAAGTGGACGTCTGAGAAAAAGATTGAAACTTTGCTTCATACTTTGTTTTTAAAGCCTTTAATTCTCGAGACTTCCTGCGTTCCCTTGGCTCCTGATGAGGAGCGTTTATCTGAAAGGCATCAACTTATAGAGAAAGTTATACAAAAAGATTGGGTGCGCAATAATATGCAAATAGCAGTAAAGCAACTTCAAGAAACTTACAAACGCCTAGAGAAAGAAGGCCACCAAGTATCTAAATTATTCTTCGCTCTAGACCTGTCCCTGTCCTATCGTTTGCTTCAAGATCCCTTTAGCTACTCTGATAGGGATTTTCAGGATTTAGTAACTGAAAAGCTAGAAGAAATCTTCCGACCATTTAAGGATGAGCTTTTATTGGATGGCATTGATCTTAAACTTCTATTACCATAAAAAACAATTCTCTCTTAAGAAACTTCAATCCTTTAAAATCTGAAAAAACTAATCCTTCAATAATTTTGGAAATTTAAGTTATAGCAGTTGAGAATTTATTATTGGGTTTATTTTTATAAGTAATGATTTGAAAATTTTTACCTTCTTGTTCACAAAGAAACTTTGCAACATCTTTTCCAGATTGCATACCCTCAGAAAGGCCAACATCACCAACCCATTGACCACACATAAAAAAATTATTTAATCCTGTTATCTCTTTTTTTGGTTTATTAACAATTAAGGTACCATCTGTTCCCCAGCTTATATCTGTTCCCCAGCTCATCGGAGCACCTCCATTCCAGTTATTTGTATATCTAAGATAAGTGGCTGGAGTAGCAACATCAACCATTTCTACTTTTGTTTTAATATTACCAAAATAGGAATCAATTTCTTCAATCATATGACGTGCTATTTCTTCTTTTTTTCTTTCATATTCTGTTTTATTTTTTTTGCGTAAATTAATCCAACTTTCTGTGTATTTTATTGGAATCAATATAGTAAGAACTGTTTTACCAAATGGAGCAGAAGTTGGATCAAAGTTATGAATGGTTATTCCCACTGTATTAACATTTTCTTCCTCAATTATGAGAGGATTTTTTAGAGTAATGAATACATAAGGCTTAAAAGAGTCCTTAAAAACTTTATTGATGCCTAAAGAAACATAGATTTGAGAATCTTGGGGGAAATATCTATTATTATAATATAATTTTCTAATATTTTCATCTACATATTGCCCTTTAAGCATATTACGAATAGTACTATACCCATCGGCAGCGGAAATGATATAATCAGCATTGTATTTTTTGCCGTTATTCAATTGTATTCCTTTTACGCTGTCATTTTTTGTGAGTATTTGGGTTACATTGGAGTTATAATTTATGGTGCCTCCAAACGATGTATATCGTTGCACTAATCTATCCACCAATTTTTGTGCACCTCCTATTGGATAACATGCATCTTTATTATGGAGACGAGCAGAAAGTAGAAGGAATTCATATATCGAAGACTCAGGGCTAAAAGGAAAAGTTGTTAAAAGTTTTTTAATCAGTGAACTTTTAATTTTTTTTAAATATTCTCCAATAGAAACTTTCCATTTATAAAATTCTTTGTTGCTGTCCGAATGCATGTATGTTGAAGCAATTTTACGAGCTCCATCGATCATCTCTTCGATAGTTTTGCTATCTTCAGGTGAAATAGTTTTTAACTCTGTTTCAAATAAATCTAAATTACTAAAAAAGCGTAAAATCTTATCGTCTTCTTCAATTGAGCAAAATTCTTCATATATTACTCTAGGAAAATTTTTCATATCTAACAATGCATCTAAAGTTGGATAAATTGGATCATTAATACTTGTACAGTACCACCAATGAACACATCCATCTATATGATATCCTTTTCTTTTCCATGAGGCACATAAACCGCCAGCCTTATCATGCTTTTCAAAAATTTCGGTCTCATAACCATTCATTTGAAGAAAACAACCTGCAGAAAGGCCAGAAACACCTGCACCAATTATTATTACCTTTGTCATAGAAAAATCCCGTTATTTTAACGTCTATTTTATTTCGATTTCATATATAAACTCAATAAAATAAAATATATCAGACAGTACAAAAGTTTGTGAAAACATGAGAATTTGAAATCTTTTGCCAATCAAAAGTTCTGAATGCGTCCAATCGCCCCCAATCTATCTGCCCAATAACTTAAAAAATAAAGTTCTATAAAAATCACAAAAAAACTTTGACATTTTTTCTAAAAATCAAATAGTTTCATTAATCTTTTATTTTATAGGAGAATGTAGTGAAACAAATTAAATGTATCTTTAATAGTTTTCTTCTTCTGACTTTTATAACTTTTGTTTTTAATACTCAAATTCATGCTTTCATAGAAGATAATAACTCTAGTCAAATTGTTAAAAAATATACAAGAGTTAGTCCTGAAGTAATAAAGAAGTTTGAAAAAGTAGCAAGTGTTGAGTCTTTATTTGATTTAAATATAGATGATATTCCTAGTTTTGATGAAGTTTTTCAGTTGATGGAAAGCTTTATCTTCATAGATGAAGATGAGCTTGCAACTTTATATACTCAAGAAGAGTTAGATATTATTAATGTCTATCTAATTAAAATGGCAAGGATAGGTGTTTTGCCAGGGGATGAAGAAGAATTAGAAAAAGATATTGAAGAGCTTCTATCTGATGATGACGATGAAGAAGAAGATAGTGAAGATGAAGAGCAATATTCTTTTTCTACACAATTTCTGGGTAGTAGTAATTATATAGCTTCTTCAGAGTATAAAAATTGGGAAAAAGATATTTTTTGCTCTAATCCAATAAAAAAAACTATAAAATCTACTAAAAAAGCAGCAAAAAACACAACCCAAGGTCTAAGAAAGGGTGTAAAAAAAGCTGGAAAATTTGTAAAGAACAATAAAGCTGTTGTTATTGCTATTGTAGCTGTTGTAGTAGCCGGGGTAACTACATATTATATCGTATCTTCAAATTCTTCTAAGCCTTCTTCTCCAACTGGTTTAAAAAATGATTCTGTTAAAACTGAAAATAATAATAATTCAACTATTTTAGAAAATGTAGAGACTACTTTTGATAAGGATTCATTATTAAATCCTCGCATTGAAGGTGAAAAACCTATAGCAGAAGTCTTAAATGATAATATTACTTCTTTTAAAGCAGATATTCAAAATGCTAATATCATCAATATACCGGAATCTGATCAAAATATATGGGATAAAACTAAAGAGATATTTAGAGATACTTCAGCTCATGTTTCTCATAAGGTATTAGACGAAGTATCAGATTATGCAAAAATATTTCCTATGCTAATGGATGAAGTTGGTGATCTTAGTAAAAAATTTACTACTGAAGAACTTATAAATGATTTGAAAGACATTGATTTATTTGGAAATCAAGAAAAATCAATTTTAGAAAATTATGAAGAAAAAATATTTGAAGGGCATCAAAAGATAGATAAGCTATTTGCTGTAAATCATTCAGATAATTATGCTATAGAAGCAAAAGAATATAGAGAAAAAGACTTTTCCATTGCTATTTTGCCTCCTCCGAGTGGATTGTTAAAAAATGCTAAAGCCTTGCCTAATATTAAGACTCCAAAAGATATTTCAAATATTATGCAGCCGCGAGGACAATGGATCGGAAAGAAAGGAAATTGTGAACGTATTAGACTCTTTAATGGAGGTAAAAAGGAGGGAATACAAATATTTAAAGAATTAACTAAAGATGGAAAAATAATTTATAAAGATAGTGAGAAAATAATATCACAATTATCGGATGAAATTTATATCACTTATAGGCCTATTTCTAAATCAGGACCTCCCACTATTAATATAAGATTATCAAATAAAACAAAACCAATAAAAATTAAATTTATAGAATGAAAAAAAATAAAATAATTATATTAAAGATTAAATTAAATATTTTAACATGGTGTATTGAAGATTATACAGACCTTCTTACTATTTCTGATTTTGTAAATTCTTATTATCTGATAAACGAAGATACTATAATAATAAAAGAAAATACTTTAAAAACTATAAGAAAATTATTAGATGATGGAGTAATTCTAGCCGGAAGTTTACAAAAAGGTAATACTTTTAAAGTTTGGAAAAGAAAAACAGATGAAATTATTAAAGAAATTGAAATTAAATGGGATAATTTAAATAGGCCACTACATCCT
Organism: Candidatus Anoxychlamydiales bacterium; assembly: GCA_011064865.1. Classification (GTDB taxonomy): domain Bacteria; phylum Chlamydiota; class Chlamydiia; order Chlamydiales; family SM23-39; genus JAAKFX01. The sequence goes on along the minus strand of JAAKFX010000030.1, from coordinate 11,559 downwards.
CATGAAATTGTATGGTTTGATATAACAGAAAAAGGAAGCAAAGAATTTGAATATCTAAATAATTTGCCTGAGTTAAAAGAAACCGATCCTTTCTATTTTGATGATAAATAAAAACAGGATTATTTAAATTTTATGAAAAATTAGGATTTTCATTTATTTTTTGTATTCATTTTGTGGCAAACTTATGGCAAACTCGGTGGAGAAAAATCAGGATTATTGAAGTAAATTAAAGAAATGTAAAAGTTCATAAATAATTCAGAGTTATATCTTTATCAATCCGTGTTTCTCTTGATATGTCTATCTCATAAGACTGTAAATCCATCCTCTTCGGAGTACGTTGGTTCGAATCCAACCGCCCCCAATCGTCTAAGAAAGTCTAATTAAAATATACTCAAAAAATTTATAAAAAATATAATTAGCTGATTGCAATTTATCTAATTGTTATTATATCATCGATTTTTAAAATAAGAAAAACTTTAAAAGTATTCATTCAAGAAAAAGTAGAGTAAAAGAAATGATAAAAAAAACTAAGTATAATTTTTTTATTATTACATCAATTTATTTAAATAACTCTATATCGAGATAAGATATCCAAAAAATTATATATAGGAGATAAATAATTTTATCCGTAAATGGATTGAATGAATTTAATAATAGAGTATAGGAGTTAAAAAATTATGAAAAACTTTTCTGTTTTAATCGGAGGAAAAGCGGGATCTGGAATAGATACTGCAGCTTTGATTATAGCTAAACTATTTAATCAATTGGGATATAATATCTATATTTATAGAGATTATCCATCAGTTATAAGAGGGGGCCATACCTTTGCTATTATCAGAGCATCGATTGATAAAATTAGTGCACATGAAGATAAAGTAGATTTTATCTTAGCCCTAAACCAAGATACAATGGATCGTCATCAAAATTTTATAAAAGATACAACTAAAATTATCTATGATGCAGATTCTTTAAAGACAGAGGGGATTGCAGTTTTTCTACAAAAGGTATTGAAAGAGATGCAGGCTCCTAGAGTTATGAGAAACTCTATTATGATTGGAGCTTTTGCGAAAATTGTTGGTATAGATTTAGAGATTGTAAAAGATGTTTTTAAAAAGAGATTTACAAAAGATAAAGATACAAATTTAAAAGTAGCAACTAGAGGATATGAAGATGCTAAAGAAGTAATAAAAATAGAAAAAGCATCTGATAATAAAAAACCAATCATTACTGGAAATGATGCTGTAAGTTTGGGCTTTTTAAATGCGGGAATAGACTCATATATATCATATCCTATGACGCCATCTTCTGCGATTTTACATTTTTTAGCAAAAATAGCTCATAAATTTAATTTAAAAGTTTTGCATCCTGAGAGTGAAATTTCAGCTATTATTATGGCGCTTGGATTCGCTGCAGCTGGCAAAAAGGTTGCTACAGGAACATCCGGTGGAGGTTATTGTCTTATGACAGAGGGGATTAGTTTTGCTGCAATGGCAGAGCTTCCTGTAGTTGTTGTTTTAGGACAAAGGCCAGGTCCTGCAACTGGTCTTCCGACATATTCAGGACAAAGTGAGCTTAATTTTGCTCTCTACTCTGCTCATGGAGAGTTTTCGCGTTTCGTTGTAGCTCCAGCTGATCCAGAAGAAGCTTATTATTGGTCTTCTGTGGCATTGAATATGGCATGGAAATATCAAATCCCTTCAATTATTTTAACAGATAAAGCTTTAGCTGAAGGCGTATATAGTTTTGATAAACCAACTCAAAAAGAGATAAAAGAGTTTAAACCAACTCTTTGGGATAAAAAAGACTCATATAAAAGATATAAATTCACTGAAAATGGAGTATCTCCTTTAGCTTTTTATTCTGATAAAAATGCTGTTATCAAAATAAATAGCTATGAGCATGATGAGTTTGGAGTAACCACTGAGGATGCTAAACTTTCTGAGAAGATGCAAGAGAAACGAGTTGGCAAAGAAAAGTATTTGAAAAAAGATTTAGAAGATTTTGATTGTGTAAACGTTTATGGAAATAAAGATTCAAAAGATGCGATTTTATGTTGGGGATCAAATAAAGGTGTATGTATAGAAGCTGCTGAAAAATTAAATTTAAAAGTTATTCATCCAATTGTCATGCATCCATTTCCTGAAAAGCAGTTTAAAGAAGCTATGAAAAATGTAAAGACTTTAATAAGTGTTGAGCTAAATGTTACAGGACAGCTTGCAAATCTAATAAAATCATATGGGTTTAAAGTAGATAAACAGATTAATAAATATGATGGTAGACCATTTACAGTTGAAGAGTTAATACAAAGGATAAAAAAGGTAAAATAATGAAAGAAGATATAAATCTAAATACATATGCTGAAAATACCTGGTGTCTAGGCTGTGGTAATTTTTCCATGATGAATGCAATTAAAGCTATTTTAAAATCTTTAATTGAAGAAGAAAATCTACCTTATGAAGATATAGTTTTAGTCTCTGGAATTGGTTGCCATGGAAAAATGATGGACTATGTTAATACTAACAATTTTTATTCTCTGCATGGAAGGTCAATACCTGCAGCAGAGGGGATAAAACTTGCAAATCCAAAACTAAAAGTAATAGTTTTTTCAGGCGATGGAGATGGTTATGGAGAAGGTCTAGAGCATCTACTTTTTGCTGCTAAAAAAAATATCGATATCACAGTGATTATTCATAATAATAGAGTTTACGGGCTTACAAATGGTCAATATACTCCTACAACTCCTGAAGGTTACAAAGGCCGCTCTACTCCCGAAGGTTCAGCAGAGCTTCCAATAAATCCATTAGAGCTATTGCTTTCTACAGGAGCAACATTCTTAGCTCGTTGCACATCTCACGGAATCAATTTTGTAAAAAAGATGTTTAAAGAAGCTATTTTACACAAAGGCTTCTCTCTAGTGGATGTTCTACAGGTCTGCGTGACTTACTACAATATGTATGAATTCTATAACAAAAGAGTTTTTGAAATTACTGACCATAATGTAGAAGATTATAATAGCGCATTAACTAAAATAAGAGAATGGAACTACAACGATGATAAAAAAATAGGACTTGGTATTTTTTATAAAAAGCTGCTTCCGACTTTTGAAGATCGATTTTTACACTCAGAAAAAGAAAAGATAGATAGAAATGCTGAAATAGATCTTCTTTTGAAAGGAGCTATTTAAATCGATAAATTTTTCAAATAAGAGCATTTTTAACTTTAAGTGTGGATAATATTAACATCTACTGTTAAAAATGTCCTTTTTAAGGTGGATATTTTCAGTTGCAATAAAAGTTTTTTTTGAGATAAATATTTTCCCAATCTAAGATAGAAATGCTAAAATATTAGCCCAATTTTAAAGGATATAAAATGAATAGAGTGTCTCAAAAAATATTTAAAACTTTTGAAAATTGTTTTAATGGACCTGAAGATAAAATTTATTTAGATAAAAATGGTAAGATTGAACATGCATCTATATCATCTTTTAAAAGGGTAAGTACAATAGTACAAAATGTTTTAAAAGCAACCATAGTCTCTTTTGCTTTGCCTGTAGCTTTTATGGGTTATTTTTTAGATAAAACAATTAATGTTTTTTCTTCTGATAAAAAACCTTTCGATGAGATACCTGATGTAGCTATAGATGATATCGTTGATGCCCTTCCAAAAGATATAGGTTTTGCAGATTCATTATTTCAAAGCTGCGGTTTGGGAACGAAATATTCAAAACCTGACTTTGTTGGGAGATCTAATTGGAATGAGTCTATGACAAAAGAGCATATGGAAGTTGAATCAGAAGAGGAATTTGATAATTTTTTTGTAAATTATTTAGATGATCCTAAAACGCTAATAAAGATATTAAAAGATGCAGGGGCAACATCTTATAGGTTTTCATTAGAAAGATCTGTAATAGAGCCTGAAAAAGGAAGATATGATTTTGATGCTATTCATAAATACCAAAACTTTTGTAAAGAATTAAAAAATAGCGGTATTGAGCCTTGGATAACTCTGGAGCATTTTGTAGAGCCAATGTGGTTTACTGAAGATGGTGGTTTTGAAAAAGAAGAAAATATTGAAGATTTTGTTAGATATTCAGAATTTATAATTCCTCTTTTTAAAGACTATGTTACTAATTGGATGACGTTTAATGAAGTTGGAGCTTATGTTTTTCAAAGCTACATTCGAAAGGTCTATCCTACTGCAGCAAATAAAACTAAACAAAACTCGATTTATCTAGCAGCAAAAGTTCTTAGAAATATTTTAATAGCGCACATTAAAATATATCAAAATATAAAGAAAAAATATCCAGAGCTTCAAATAGGAATTGTGCATCAATGGCTAAAAATGAAACCATTTAATCCAAATAATCCTATTGAAGAGTTAGTGTGCTATTATATATCTCAAATCACACACAATTTTACTTATAATTTTTTCAAAACAAATAAGTTTGAATTTAAAGTTCCTCTCTCAGCAAATATCCATTTAGAAATTGATAAAGATCAAAAAATAACAGATTTTATAGGATTTCAATGTTATGGATATCCAAAGATAAAAATAGGATTCAATGGTGGAAAAAAATATCCAGGATATCAAGTCAAAAATTATACAATTCCTAAACTAAAGCTTGGAGCTACCTTTGGCTCTACTTGCAAAGAGGGTGGAAAAATGCAAAGCTTTGGTATGCTTTTTAATCCAGAGAGCATATGCGATGCTCTTGAAGAAGCTTCTGAGTTAAATATACCAATTGCGATAACAGAGACCGGCTGCGATAGTAGAGTGCAAAATTGGGGAGATAAAGATTTTAAAGTTGATGATCAAACTCAAAAAAAGTATTTTGAAAAAATCTTTTCATTAATTGCTAAATTTAAAGAAAAACTTCCTTTAAAAGGTCTATTTTTTTGGACAATATTAAGAGGGCATTTAGAATGGGAAAGAGCGGGCACAGTTTCTCTCGGTCTTGTAAAAGTTGATAAAGATAAAGATGGAAAGATTAAATCTCACGAGTTAACTCCTGCAGCTAAATATATTCAAAGTATTTTTGAAAAAGCTCATGCTAGAGATTATTCTTCAAAAGAAGAAAAAATTGCTTAAAATTTTTTATATTATTTGTTTGATATAAAAAATATGTTCTCTTCTTTTAATTTCCGAGAATAACTAAAATATCTGAAACCAAAATATTTTGAAAAAATTTATATGGCTACAAGATCTTCAGATATTTCAAATAACGCAGATAGATTAGCATTTTATCATAGAGATTATTCAAATGATTTTCCAAAAAAAGATTTAAAAAAGGACTTGCTTCCAAAAGACTCTCTTACAAAAAGGGTTTGCATCACAGCTTTGCCATTTTTAAGTTTATATAGGCCTTTTGGACAAGTGCTATCTGTCTCATTAGGATCTATAAGAGCCGCTTACTCTTTTCAAGGAGCAATAAAGGCTCAAAATAAAAAAAAACATTTACTCTTTAGTAAAAAATTATTAGTAGGATGTTTGGCTATAATCTCAGTTGCTAATACTTTTTTTAAACATCAAACAGCTCTTTTAATTACAAATGCTTCTGATGTTTTTGAAAATCTATGGCAGTGTCTCAATTTATCTATGCAAGGACACATATCCGATGCTGTCAGCTCTTTTTTAGCTGTAATAAATTCATCAGCATATTTGGTTATGCTAATGAGCCCTAGTATAGAGATTATTTTATTAGCCTTAACATGTCAGGTAATGTTAGAATTGAGCCAAAGTATTAAAGAATTTAAAAAAGATAATTACATAGAAGGGGTAGGAAAACTTTTAATGTCTTCTGTTAGAGGCTATCAAGCACTGCCATATCTACAAGTTAGTTACCAAGTTCATAAAGAAAAAATCTCAAGTTTTATAACAAAACAAAGAGAAAATATTGCAAGAGCTTTTCATTTTGCAGCAGCTAGTTTAGCTTCTCCTTTTTGGTGGTATACAGAAAAGGCTGTAAGAGTATTTAGTCCTATTCGTTTGAACAAACCAGATCAATGCTCATCTTATATACAAGAGATAGCTGTTAGAGTGTTTTATAGTATGCTAGCTTTTCCATTTCTTCCCGCTACTTTAGCTCTAACATTAGCAGAAGGTGTATGTAGAATCGCAGCAAATTCTATTCAGCCTAAACCATTTTTTTATTTAAAAGGAAAAGCTGAAGAAAAAACATCTATTGGAAAAAATATAAAAATATTTACCATGAATGTCTGCGCTGTTGCAGGAGGGTTTTCAAGACTCTTTGGCGGGGTCGCTCCTTGGAAATATCGAAAAGATGAAATAATCAATCAAATTTTATCTCAAAAACCAGACGTTGTTTGCCTACAAGAAGTAAATGATATTAATGCAGCATATGCTTTCAAAAAAGGCTTAGAAAATGAATATGCTCATTTCTATTTCAATGTTGGCTCTAAACCATTTACTCAAAATAGTGGACACTTTATTGCAAGCAAGTATCCAATTGAAAATATGAATTTTATGCCATTTTCTAAGAAAGCAGGTCTTCAAAGTATGGTCAATAAAGGTCTTTGTAGTTTTTCTCTAAAATGCAAAGATGAAGTATTTGCTCATATTTTCGCTGTTCATTTAAGTCCTTCAAAAGATGATCTAAATGCTAAAGAACAAGAGATAGAAGATAGAAAAATTGAGCTAGAAAGAATTTTAAAACAGATTGAGCTAAAAGAAAAAAATGATCCAGAATCTTTTAAAGTCTTAGTAGGTGATATGAATTTGAGATGGGGGAGCGATGAATGGAAACAATCTATTATCTCATCTAATAAATTTATGGATTCCTATAATCAAGGTAGAGAAAAAGTAACCTCAAAAGATGCAACATGCGCCACTGATGATATGATAGATGCATATCACCAATCTATAAATAAAGATTGGATAAAAAGTCCTATGATTTTGGACTATGCTTTACTTCATAACTCTGAAAAACAAAAAAGAGAAATTACTACAAAAAAAGTGAAATCTTTTGATCCTAAATTAGATCCATATGATGCTATTTCTGATCATTCTGGCTTGGTAATTAAAGTATCTACTTGATATTGCAATGTACTCAATTAAATAGATGAATTTATTAGATGCAAAAATATTCTAAATCTAAATCTGTATAATTTTATTTTTAATGTTTGAAAGAAATCCATAAATAAAATTTTAAATATGCTGTTTTTCTATATTTTTAATATTGCATTTTAATAAATCTTCTTGGTATAATAGTTAGCAAAAATAAGGAGAGATATATGTCTAGTGGTTGTGGTGCCGTAGCATTTAAAGTTAATGATGGGGAAACAAAAACAGTTGGTTGCGGAGGTTATGTAGAAAGTAACAGCTGCGGTTCAGGTTGTGGCTCTTTTGTAAAAGTTAGTGTAAAAATTCTTAAATGGAGTGATTGTGATACTATTGGTAAAAAAATAGGATTTGTTTTCTCTAATGTAATCAAAAACCCAACAATTTGGACATTTAATAAAATATCTAGTGGTTTTTCTCATGCATATAGAGGAATTTCTAAAGTTATCAAAACTCTTTATATAGATAAAATCACTAATACTTTCTATAAAGCTATAAAAGGCATTTGTAGAAAATTATATAATCTTAGCAAATCAATTTTTCAAAATATCATAAAACCAGTTTTTATAAATAAATTCACAAAAAAAGCAGCTAACTTAACCAAGACATATTTAATCGATCCAGCTCTCAGATTTGTAAAAAAAGTTTTTGAATTTGTCAAAACTATTTTTTCTAAAATTTATGAAAAAACTATCAAACGTCTATTTAATAAAAAAGCTGTTTCTTCAGAATCTTCTAAAGAGTCAAAGATAGGTGAATATACAAAAAAATGTTTTAACGCTATCAAAACAGCATTAAAAACTATTTTAAAGCCTGTTTGGAGATGGACTGCAGTGCCTTTTTATAATAGAGTTTTAACACCTATTGGACATGTTATTGAAGATATTTTTATTGGAGTTATAGGTGGATGGAACAACGAAATCGAGAAAGATGATAAAGAGATAGAAAAACCAAAAGAAAAAGCAGATTTGATTTAAATTTTAAGAAAATCGCTATTTGGTATGATATTTTTGCTTGTGATTTAAAGAGTAATCGAGTAAGCTTTTTTGTAAAGCTGAATAAATCAGCTGATATTATGAACAGTAAAACTTTTTGTTAAATAATTTTTTCAAAAAGTTAAATTTTAAGCTAGGTTTCTTTGTATATAACTTATAAGATCTTTGATTTCTTTCACAGTTACTACATAAGTAAAACTAGGAATTTTTAAAGGAGAATTTTTATTATGAAACTATATGTAGGTAACTTACCTCATGCAACAACAGAACAAGAATTAACAGATTTGTTTGCAGCATTCGGAGCTGTTGTTAGTGCTAAAATTATTTTAGATAGAGAAACTAGAAGATCTAGAGGTTTCGGATTTGTTGAAATGGGCTCTAAAGAAGAAGGCGAAAAAGCTATTCAAGAGTTAAATGGAAAAGAAGTTGGCGGTAGAACAATTATCGTTAATGAAGCAAGACAAAAAGAAAGAAGAGAATCTGATTCTTTTAACAATAAAAGACAAAGACGTTTCTAATTATTTATAATTTTAAAACACCTTATATTTACTAAACTAGTCAAATATAAGGTGTTTTTTTGTCTAAAAATATTCAAATATTAAGACTTTTCAATAACAAATATTTAAAATATTTATTTCAATATTTTTTTAATTAATATTGGTTTTGTAACTTCATTTTCATCAAATCTATAAGCATCTTCAAAAAATGAAAGAGCATTTTTAAGTTTATTTTCATCGTTGTAGTGGATCTCTAAAAGATCATCTCCAATCTGAACAAAATCACCTATTTTTTTATAGATTATAGTCCCTACACTAAAATCAATAGTATCATCTATAGTTTGTCTAGATCCTCCTAATATAGAGCAGCCTTTTGCTATTTTTAGGGCATCTAAAGTTTTTATGTAGCCAGATTTTTCAGCTTTTAAGATGTATTTATAATTTGATGTAGGAAGCTGGGTATAATCATCTAAAGATTTAGAATCTCCTCCTTGAGCTTCAACCATCTGTTTAAATTTTTCAAAAGCAGATCCATCTTCGATAACTTTTGAGATTTGATCCATAGCATCTTTTTCATCTAAAGCTTTGTTTGTAGCAATTAACATTTGAGCAGCTAGTTGAAAACTAAGCGTTTTTAGATCTTCTTGTGCAGGCAAACACTCTCCTTTTAAGATCTGAACTGATTCAATAATCTCTAAAGAGTTCCCAACACACATACCGAGTGGTTGGTTCATATCAGAGACTATTGTGATAACTTTAGTATTTAGTTTTTTACCGATATTTAACATAGTTTGAGCAAGCTGCAAAGATTTATCATATTCTTTTATAAAAGCTCCTTTTCCAGTTTTTACATCCATCACTAAAACATCTAAACCTTCAGCCATTTTTTTACTCATAATCGAGCTGGCTATTAAAGGGATACTCTCAACTGAGCCAGAGACATCTCTTAGAGCATATATTTTTTTGTCAGCTGGAGCTATATCTTTGGTTTGCCCGATTATACAAACTCCAACATCTTTAACTAATTTTTTGTAGCTATCAAAATCTTGATCTACTTTATATCCTGGAATAGATTCTAATTTATCTAAAGTACCACCTGTATGGCCTAAACCTCTTCCAGATATCATTGGAACTTTCAGATCTAATGCAGCACAAATAGGTGCTAATATTAAAGATGTTTTATCTCCAACACCACCAGTTGAGTGTTTATCAACAATAGGTTCTTTAATATCATCGAATCTCATAACACTTCCTGAATGGATCATTGAATCAGTTAAAAAAGATATTTCATCAGCGCTCATCCCATTAATGAAAGTTGCCATTAAAAAAGAAGAAGCCTGATAATCAACAATATTTCCTTTAGCATACTCTTGAACAAAATAATTTATCTCTTTTTGAGTAAGCTCAATATTATCTCTCTTTTTTGCGATAATATCTAAGATTCTAAAACTGTTTTCATCAACTTTAGCATCAGTATTTGAAGCTAAAGCTATGAAAGGTGTTATAAATAAAGTGAATAAAACTAAAATGTTTTTTAAATAAGACATAATTTCTTTCCCCATTTTTTTTTTTCACATCAAAGAAACAATTTTAATGTGAATTTGAGGAAATATAAAACTATGTAGAAAAATTGTCTATATTAAGAAAAAATAATTTTAAAAAAATTATATAAGTAGTTTATCTATCTATTTTCTTTTAACTTTGTTGTTTTTGAATGATTTTGATTTTGAAAAAGAAAATTTATCTCTTTTTTTGAAACCTTGTTTAAAGCCTTTTTTAGAATCTTTTTTGAAGTTTTTTGAAAACTTTTTAGATGGCTTTTTCTTTTGAAAAGTATTAAAAGAAGCTATTTTTTGTCCTATAAATCTTTCAAGCTCTGGGATTAGTTTTCGGTCTTTTGACGATGCAAAAGATAGAGCTAAACCTTTTTTACCAATTCTTCCAGTTCTTCCAATACGATGAATATAATCATCTAATGTAGATGGTAGATCGAAATTGATGATATGAGAGATTTTTGCAATATCAATCCCTCTAGCTGCCACATCTGTTGCAATAAGCAAACGAATTTTACCTTCTCTAAATTGATTGATTGTTCTAGTTCTTTTGCTCTGTGGGATATCCCCATGCAAAGCTTTTGCTCTATGAGCTTTTTCTTGCAGTCTATCTTTAAGCTCATCTGCAAAATGTTTTGTGGATGTAAAAATAATAGCTTGTTTTATTGTATCGTCTTCTAGAATTTTTTCTAAAAGCTCTATTTTATGCTCTAAATTTCTTACAAATTCAACTTTTTGTTCAATATTAGTTTTATCAATAGGTATTTTTATTTTTATAGGCTCTTTTAAAATGTTTTTTACAAGATTTAGTATTGAATCTTTTAAAGTTGCTGAAAAAAGTAGGGTTTGATGCTTTTGTTCAATAGCATTAGCTATTTGATTAACAGGGTCAATAAATCCCATATCAAGCATTCTATCAGCTTCGTCTAAAATAAACATTTCAACTCTCGAAAATTTGATCCTGCCACTTTGTAGATGATCAATTAAACGACCAGGTGTAGCTACTAAAATTTCATATGGACGAGATAGATCTCTTCTTTGTTGTGGATAAGGAACCCCGCCATAGATACAAACTGTTTTTACGTTTTTCAAATATTTACTATAGGTGATAGCTTCTCTTGCAACTTGCATTGCAAGCTCTCTAGTTGGTACTAAAACTAAAACTCTAGGGCCTCTTCCTTTTGCAAATGGGTTTTTTACTAATTTATTTAAAGCGGGTAGAAGAAAAGCTGCTGTTTTTCCTGTTCCTGTTTGAGCAGATGCAAATAGATCTTTATTATTTAAGACTTCAGGGATAGCTTTTTCTTGAATCAATGTAGGTTCTTTATATCCTAAACGCTCAACAGCTTGTAGAATTTTAGGATCTAAATTTAAATTTTTAAATGTCATACTCTCACTTTATATGGGGTTTGAAAGAAATTAAGCAATAATGATAAC
>JAAKFX010000003.1 GCA_011064865.1 Candidatus Anoxychlamydiales bacterium | reverse complement strand
TACTAATGGAGTTTTATATAAAATATTCAAAGCAATTTGAGAGATAACTACAAATGCGGTAGAAACAAGTGCTGATACTAGAGCAAATTTAGCATAGTAATTGAGCGCAAAAAAAGCTACTGTGTAAGATATAGCTGTCGAAATTCCATATCCTACAGATGGTTTTGTACTGATATTATTTCTTAAAAGTTTGTATACCAATAAATTTGTAAGCTCTGCTACCCCATGAAAAACCGCTGCATGTGCAGGATTTATTGATGTAAATAATCTTGCCGTTAAATATCCCAAACCTGAAGAAGATACAATTTTAGGTAGGATTTCATTTGAATTGCTCCCATGAGAGCCATTTATGCTAAGTGAAAAAACTGACATACTTTACCTCATATTTTTTTTTTTAAAAGAGGTTATAAAATATGCTCAAGTTTAATTGCAAAGTAAAGTTATTTTTTTTTTAGATATTGTAGATTTGAATATAATCTTGAAGTAATATTGTTGCTGCGATTGGATCTATAATTTTTGATCTTTTTTTTCTATTTAATTTGAGATTATCTTTTAAATGTCTTTCTGCCATTACAGATGTGAGTCTTTCATCACAAAATTTAATTGGAATTGTAGTTTTTGTTTTTAAAACTTCGACAAATTTTTGAATTTCTGTTGCCATTTGAGACATGCTTCCTTTTAATGAAAGAGGAAGGCCTATAATTATAGTTTCAATCTCATTTAAATGCTCTTTTAGAGCATCTAAAATATTTTGAGAGGTCTTTTCAAAATTTTTAGCAGTTTGAACTGTTTTAAATGGATATGCTATTAATTTTAAATTATCAGTAATAGCAACACCTATTCTAACTAAACCATAATCAATTGCTACAACTCTCATTTTTTTCTCCTCTTTTTTAAAGCTGCATCAATAAACGCAACAAATAGGGGATGGGGGGCAAGTGGTTTTGATTTAAACTCTGGATGATATTGCACACCTACCATCCAAGGATGGTCTTTTATTTCCATGATTTCACAAAGATTATCATCTTTTAGAGTTCCACTAAAAATAATACCGTTGTCCTCAAAAAGCTTTTTATATTTGTTGTTAAACTCATATCTATGGCGATGTCTTTCTGAAACTACTCTTTTTTTATAAGCTTTATAAGCTTTTGTGTTTTGTTTTAATGAACAGAGATAAGCACCGAGACGCATTGTGCCACCTAATTTTTCAATTTGCTTTTGATCTTCTAAAAGAGCAATTACAGGATCTTTAGATTCATCATCAACTTCTGTCGAGTTTGCATCTTTTAATTTTAAAACATTTCTAGCAAATTCAACTGCCATCATGTGCATACCTAAACATATCCCGAAAAAAGGAAGCTTTTTCTCTCTCGCATATTTAGCAGCTAGAATTTTTCCTTCTAGTCCGCGAGATCCAAATCCTCCTGGAACTAAATATCCATCTAAGTTTTTTACCTCTTTTATTAAAGAGCCATTTTTTACAATTTTATCAGATTCAAATTTCTGAATAGTGACTTCGGTATTGAGAGCAGCTCCTGCATGAGTTAAAGCTTCAAAAATGGATTTATATGCATCTTGATGATCCAAATATTTCCCAACAATGCCGATTGTTACACTTTTTTTAGGATTTAAAAGTGAGTTTAACATCTTTTTCCATTTTGATAAGTTGATTGATCCACATTTTAGATTTAAAAGTTTGCAGATCATTTGATCTAATTTTTGCTCATATAATCCAATTGGCACTTCATAAATACTATTTTCAACATCAACCTCATCTATTACTGCATCTTTTTTGACATTGCAAAAAAGTGATATTTTATCTTTGAATTCTTTAGGAATAGGCATCTCAGAGCGACATAGTATTATATCTGGAATAATTCCTATCTCTCTGAGCATTTGAGCTGAGTGTTGCGTTGGTTTTGTTTTGATCTCTCCCGCAGCTTTTAAATAGGGAACATACGTTAGATGTATATTAATACAATCTTTTTCTCTTTCATTCCTAAATTGACGGATAGCTTCTAAAAATGGTAGAGATTCAATATCACCAACTGTTCCACCAATTTCTACAAAAACTATCTGTATGCCTTTTTCTTGAGTCGCACAATCTAAAATACGTTTTTTTATCTCATCTGTAATATGCGGAATTACCTGAACAGTTTTACCTAAATAATCACCTTTTCTCTCTTTTTTAATGACAGTATCATAAATCTGGCCAGTTGTAGTATTTGATTTTTTAGATAACGGTGAGTTTGTATATCTGTAATAGTGACCTAAATCTAAATCTGTTTCAGCACCATCGTCAGTAACATAAACTTCACCATGCTGGAAAGGATTCATAGTTCCTGGATCAACATTTATATAGGGATCTAATTTTAAAAGCGCAGTTTTGATTTTTCGATTCTCTAATAACATTGCAATAGATGCAGATGTTAGACCTTTTCCGAGTGAAGATACAACTCCGCCTGTGATAAATATGTATTTTATTGACATATAACTTTTTCAACCTTTTTTACGTCATCAATTACATCTATACCAATTGGCAGATCATTGACAATTGCTACTTTTATTTTATAGCCATGTTCTAAAATCTTTAACTGCTCTAAAGCTTCATTTTTTTGACAAAATGTATCTTCTAAATTTGCAAGCTCATATAAAAACTTAGTTTTATATGCATATAAACCTATGTGATAGAGATATGAGATATCTTTTGGGGTTTTTGAATAAGGAATTATAGATCTACTAAAATAAAGTGCATTTTGATGTTTATCAATAGTGCATTTAACTGCATTTGAAGATTTAGCCATTTCATAATCTATTTTTGTAGCAGCTGTAGCAACTACAGCCCTCTCATCATTTTTTAAAATTTTTATAGTCTCAGATATAGTAAAATTTGCTATTTTTGGATGATCACCTTGGAGATTAACAATAATGTCTGAGGCTTGAAGATTTTTATAATTTTTCAAAGCTTCGATTATTCTATGAGTGCCACTTGAACATTTATTAGTCATTAAACATTTTGCATCAAAATTTTTAGTCTCTTTTTCTATTATTTCATCTTCTGTTGCAATATATAACTCATCAAAAGAAAAACTGGATTTTGCATTTTCATAGCTGTGCTGCAATAGAGTTTTAGTTCCAATTTTATAAAGCATTTTTCCAAAAAATCTAGAACTATTATATCTTGCAGGAATAATACCAATAATTTTACTTTTCATATTTTATTTTTTAAATATTTTTTCCTCTTTAATTAATTTGCCATCAAAGTAGATATAATTTCAAGAGAGCAAATTTTTTAAATAAATTTCAATTTGCTTCTTATATACAAAGAAATATTTCAAAATTTACAAGCTATGATTAACAAACACTTAAAACAAGCCAAGTTTCTTATAAAAAGGATCTTAGATTCTATATAAAGTTCAAAAACTTGAAAAGTATCAGTAAAAAATAGAACTCTATGCTAAAATGAGTAAGAAAAAATTAAATATGGATACAAAAATATGGAAAATATAAGTCCTCTTCAAAAAAAGCGTCTGAAATATTTACCAAAACTTCCAAAAATATTAGAAGATATATCAACACTTGAAATTGATGAAAAAGAGAAAACTACATCTGTAGCTGATTCTGATAAGCTTAAAGAATTGTTTCCAGAAACTTTTGGAGCAAAACTCATTCATTTCAAAAAATCCAGCTCAAAAAAAGATTCAAAACCAATGAAAGTCGCGGTTGTATTCTCTGGTGGACAAGCCCCTGGAGGACATAATGTAATATCGGGTCTTTTTGATGCTTTAAAAAAGTTAAATCCAAACTCTAAATTATTTGGATATTTAAATGGTCCATCTGGCGTTGTTGATTGTAAATATGTAGAGCTTACAAAAGATTTAATTGATGATTTTAGAAATTTAGGGGGATTTGATCTTATTGGATCTGGCAGAACAAAAATTGAAACTGATGAACAGCTTGAAAAATCGATGATTTGCGCAAAAGATCTAGATCTCGATGGTATTGTAATTATCGGTGGTGATGATTCCAATACAAATGCTGCTATTTTAGCAGAGTATTTTAAAAAAAATAAAATCTCTACTAAAGTGATTGGTGTACCAAAAACAATCGATGGAGATTTGAAAAGCGACGAGGTTGAAATATCTTTTGGCTTTGATACTGCATGTAAAGTATATTCTGAGCTTATTGGAAATATCGCTAAAGATTCAATCTCTGCTAAAAAATATTATCATTTTATAAGACTTATGGGAAGATCAGCTTCTCACATAGCTTTAGAGTGCGCATTAAAAACTCATCCAAATGTAGTTTTAATAGGAGAGGAGATATTAGAAAAGAAAAAAACTCTAAAAATTGTAACTAGTAAAATTGCTGATATAATAGAGAAAAGAGCAAAAGAGAATAAAAATTATGGCATTGTTTTAGTCCCAGAGGGGATTGTTGAATTTATTCCCGAATTTAAACTTTTAATATCTGAGCTAAATAAACTACTCACTAGCGGAGAGAAAACAGAAATCGAGTTAAATAAACTAAAGACAAACATAGAGAAAATTGAGTTTGTAAAAACTCTACTGTCTAAAGAGTCTAAAGCTTGCTTTGAGCTTCTGCCTGATACCATACAAAATCAACTTCTTTTAGATAGAGATCCCCACGGTAATGTTAAGGTGTCTCAAATAGAGACTGAAAAACTACTCATTAAAACCGTTCAAAAAGAGCTAAAAAGCAGGGGATTTAAAGACAAATTTAACGCTTTGAATCACTTTTTTGGCTATGAGGGAAGATCTGGTATGCCATCAAATTTTGATGCAAATTATTGCTACTCTTTAGGTTTTACTGCAGCTTTGTTGATAAATGAGGGTTTAACAGGCTATATGAGCTGTATTGGAAATCTAAAAGATGATCCTAAAAACTGGAAACCCAAAGGAGTGCCGATAACTAGTCTTATGAACTTAGAGCTTCGCCACGCTAAACAAAAACCGGTCATAAAAAAGGCTCTAGTAGAGCTAAATTCCAAGGCATTTAAGCATTTAGATGAAAATAGAGAAAAATGGGCTAAAAACGATCATTATATCTATCCTGGGTCTATTCAATACTTTGGAGATCAAGAGGTTACGGATAACATTCCTATCTCACTCAAGCTTAGTGATTTTAAATAAAATGTTAAGACTTTATTTAAATTAGGTAAAATGCTATAATATAAGTAGAAAAAGAAATAACAAGAAGAAAAATATGAGTTACTTATTTCCTGTAAATCCAATAGACAAGTCTAATGAAGACAAGCTATCTCCTATTGAAAAAATAGGTGATGATGCGAGTGGCTTTTCTAAAGAGCATAATCATCAAAATCAAGATGAAAATGAGCTTGAAGAAAAAGTAAGTAAACTGGTAAATACCAACGACTTATCTAAAGCGCTTGAAACCATAGACTTAGATTTCAAGACCAAAGCTAAATTGCTGCAAATTGCAAAACAAAGCGCTGCAACATTTTTAAAAAAAGAGCTTTTAACTGTAGCTAAAAGCATATTATCTATCTCTTCTACTAAAGAGATTGAAGAAGATTTAGATGATGATGATGATTTAACACTATCTGAGCAATTAGCAAAACTTGTAATGAAAATAGCTCAAGAAAAACCTAGTAAAAAATCTGTAAAAGACAAAGTTGGCAAAACAAATCCTTTAGAAGACAAAAATGCCGGCTTTTTGGTGCACTATTGTAAAGATATTTTAAATCAAAAAATCAAAAATCATAAAAATAATTTTAATAATTTCAAAAAACTAAATAAAAATGAGATAAATACCTTATTAAAAAAATAATTATTATCTTTTTTGATAATTAATCATTATTTAACATTTTTTTTACAATTTCTTCATTTTTTTGTTTCTTTTATATTCCATATTTGTAAAATATGTGCTATAATATAACTATAACAAATCATAAATGTGGTTATATGACAGCAACTAGAACACCAGATTCTACCACGCCAACAAACTCTAGCGGAGCTAATTCGGCTAGGTCAACTCCAAATAAAGCAGATGCATCAGCTAATAAGATCAATTCTTGGGCTGTTAATTCTTGGGCTGTTGTAGGTACTGTGTTTCTTGCTATTGGAATTGTTGCGAGCTCTATTGCAGGCCTCGGTCTTAATCACATACTTATTCAAGCTAGTATACATACTCTAGATTTTGCTCTAGGCGCAGGAGTGATATCAACAGCTGTCGCTATTATATCATTTTTCATAGCTTATATGGGTAGCAATTCTAATGATACTAGATCTAATACTCAAAACAACTCAAGTACAGCGACACCTTCAGCATCAAGCCCTGGCAAACCCTCTGCAGATCCAAAAGCACCTGGTAGATCAGACGCACCAAGAGGAGGTTCTTCAGCTCGAGGGACTCCAGCTCCACCTGATATACATAATGAAGTAATTGGAATACAAAATGCCCAAAATGATAAAGGTTTAAATAATTGTGCATTAAATGCTTTATTACAAATTTTATTAAATTGTGAAAAGATAAAACTTCGTTTAAAAAAAATAAAACCTTTTGAAATATTTATTCAGGCTTATGATTCATTCAAAAAAGGAAATGAAATTACTGCTCAAGACATAAGAAAATATTTAGCTGATAGAAAAATTATGCAAGAAGGTGCTGAGCCGGAAGATGTAAATGCAATTTTAGAATTCATTTTAGAACAACTTAGATATGAAGAAGATATGAAAAACACCTTAATAACTACTAATTATTTTGCTACTCAAAAAGAAGCCCTTGAAAGAGGGAACACAGCAGAAGATAATAATGGAATTATTACTTTACCACCAAATCTTTCGAATGGAGATTTAAAAACTAGATTATCTGACTATTTTTACTCGCACCAAAATAACCCAAGTACAGCCGGAGCCCCAAGACTGCATTTTTTAGAAGAAAGAACACTAGCATTTGCACCTGAAAATCTATTTTTCCATATTCAAAGAACATATGCCGAGCCATTTGCTTTAATACAACAATTACCTCTAAATTTACATTTAGAAACAAAATATTTTGAGAATAAACAATCTAAAGATTATGCGCTAAAAGGTTTTGTTGTACATGTTCCTGGACATTATTATTCTTATGTAAAAAAAGCAAATAAGTGGTATAAATGTGATGGTCCTAGTGTTGAAGGAGTAAGTGAAGCTAGCGCTTTAGAAGCAACAACTAAAGCACATGTTGCACACTACGAGAACAAAGCTTAAGCCTCTTCATTATTATCGATATTTTCATCTAGAGTATTTTCTTCTTCTATTATAGCTGGATTTTCTTCTAATGAAGGATTTTCTTCTGCAGTTTGCTTTTCTGGGATTAATACCATGCTTTTCCATTTTCCAGATTTATATCTAAACCAATAAATAGCGCTTAAAACTAAAGCATAGCCGGCCGCTAATATCCAAGCATATTGAACAGCTAAAGAGAATTTAACGACTATAAAATAAACAGGAAGAAGTAAAAATAGCCATACGGAAAGAGATCCGGCTATTAATAAAAATAGGGTATCTCCAGCGGCTGTTAAAAGCCCCGCAAAAGTCCAGCGAATACCTTGAAAAAATAGATAGACAAATACACAAAAAAGACAAAGTTTTAAAATGAAATAAAACGAAAATCCAGAGGCTGTTTGCCAAAACAAAATCTGATTGTCTACAGATCCTGGAATTAAAAAATCAACAATGATTTTAGGATCGAATACTAAAAACACAGACACAATAACTGTAAAGGCTATTATAAGCTTTACACTAGATTTTAAAAGTCTATGAATTAAATCTATCTTTTTAGAACCTATAAAATTAGCAGCTAATGCTGCAACAGCGCGATTTAAACCTTCGAAGAAAAATGATAGCAGTATGACAATACTTTGACAGATGCTGGAGATTGTAATATGCACCTCTCCTAAAGAAGTCATCATCATAAAAAATAGGGTCCAACCAACAATCTCTAGAGTAAAAAATACAGCAGGGGGAAGCCCTACTCTTATACAATTTTTAAAAACCTGAAAATTAAATGCAAATTTTGTTGTGCCATAATTTTCTCTATTTACTTTTTTGAAAAATATAAAACCCAAAATTACAGCTTGAAAAATTGTTCCTATGCAAGTAGCTACAGCAGCACCTTTTATACCCATTGGAGAGACTAAACCTTTCACACCAAAAATCAATATCCAATCCAGCATTAAATTCACAAAATTTGCGATAATCGCAATATATATCAAAAATCTGGTTTGCCCTCTTCCGATAAAAAAACCACTAAAAGCAGTCATTAAAGGATAAAAAGAGCCAAAAACCATTAAATAGCCAAAATACTGTACTTGCAGGGTGGCATATAGGGTGTTTTTAAAAAACATAGGTCCAAAAAAAAGACCTAGTGGCACAAAAATAGCCGTTGAAAAAATAGAAAACCAAATCATTTGCCAGACAGGCTCTCCAAGCTTAGAGTATAGTTTAGCTCCATTGTACTGAGCTACAAAGACCTCTGACATAACAGTCAAAACCCCAAAGCCTCCTAAAAAAGCCCAAGCAAGAGTTCCGGCATTGACAGAAGCATTTAAAGCAGCGAGAGAGAGTCTTGCTAAAAAACATCTGTCTACAAAGATCATCAAAAGAGATGCTAAAGATGATATCATTAAAGGAAGAGCAATAGTCCAAAGCTCTTTTATGCTACCTTCTTCGAATTTGGTTAAAGCTCTATTATCATCCATTATTTTTTAAGGCCCTTAAAAGCCTCATCTTATTGGCTTAAGCTAAAGTTGGCAAGTTTATTTTTGAAAAATTTAAAAAAATTAGTTGTAAAAAATCTAATTTTACTTATTTTCTAATTAGAGAAGATAATATAAGTTAATTATGGAAAATTACAAAAAGTATTTAAAATCATTAAAAAAATATGGAAGGTTTATTAACTATAATAGTAACAAAAGAGTTCACAGATCTGCAGTAGATTTCTTATTGTGGAAACTAAAATTATATAATAGCGCTGATGAAACGATTGATTTTCCGATAGATTTTTCATTTCCAAAAGTTGAAAAAAAGTTCAATTCTAATGATCCTTGGGTGATGTGGGTAGGTCACTGTACTTTTTTAGTAAAAATAAACAATCATAAGATCTTAACAGATCCGATATGGACAGATAGATGCTCTCCATTTAAATCTATAGGGCCTCAAAGAAGACATCAACCTGCTATAGATTTAGATCAGCTCTCTAATATTGATTTTGTTGTGATCTCACACAATCACTATGATCATTTAGATAAAAAAACAGTTATGCATCTGAATAAAAAGTTCCCGAAAATTAAATGGATAGTTCCAATGGGGCTTAAAAAATGGTTTAAAAAAAGAGGAATGACAAATGTTTTTGATCTAGATTGGTGGCAAAGCTATGAAGATGATTCTTTTCAAATTCATGCAGTTCCAGCTCAGCACTACACAGGAAGGTCTCTTTTAGATGGTAATAAGGTTTTATGGGTGGGATATGTGATAGAGAGTAAAAAAGATCAAAAAAAGCTATATTTTACTGGAGATACGGGCTATAATGAGATAGATTTTAAAAACATTGGTTCTAAGTTTAAATCTATGGATCTTTGCTTAATTCCTATTGGGACATATATGCCAAGAAAATTTATGAATCCAGTACACATAGATCCCAAAGATGCTGTAAATATACATCAAGATGTAAATTCTAAACTATCAGTTGCTATGCACTTTAAAACTTTTAATCTATCTGATGAGAACATGAAACAGCCTCCATATGAGCTTTATTTAAACTTAAAAAAGCAAAATGTATCTTTAGATAATTTTAGAGTCTTAGAGATTGGAGATCATCTCAATTGGTAAAAAAAATTTTGTTATCATTTAAAGTAAAAATCTATTGTTTTATTCAGTGGTTAAAAGAGTGGAAATTTTATCTAAACCCAAAATTTTTACTTTTTGATCTTAGCTTTTCATTTATCTATCTTTTTTTGAACCCCTATAGAATCTCTAGAAAATTTTTAGAAAAAAAATTTGATCAAAAGATTTATGATTATGGAGAAACTCCTCTTTTAGAGATGGAAAAAATTGTAAAAATTTTAAATCTCAAAAAAAATGCAACTATTTTAGAGCTAGGCTCTGGTAGAGGAAAAACAAGTTTTTGGCTTAATTTTTTTTGTAAATACAATATAATCGCAATCGAGCAGATCCCAATTTTTGTAAATATTTCAAATTTTTTTATAAAACTTTTTAAAGTCAAAAAATTAAAATTTTTATGCTTAGATATGTTTGAGTATGAAATTAAAGACATAGATGTAATCTATCTTTATGGCACAACTCTTTCAGATGACAAAATTCAACTTTTAATAAATAAGTTCAAAAAACTCCCATCATATGTTAAAATTATTACCATTAGTTATGCATTAGATGAATATGACAAAAGTTTTGTTTGTTTAAAAAGTTTTGATATATCTTTTGCTTGGGGAAAAACCAAAGCTTATTTAAATATGAAAAGAGGATAAATATGCGATTTAAAAAGTTAAATGATGGAAATGAAATTCCTATGATAGGAATAGGAACATGGCAGCTAACTGAACAAGAGATTGGTATAAACGCTTTAAAATACGCTTTAAAAATAGGCTACACCCATATAGATACAGCAGATATTTATGGTAATCAGGATATTGTAAAAGAGGCTATTAAAGGAAAAAATAGAGAAAAGCTCTACATTACATCAAAACTTTGGAGAGAATTTTTAGATCCAAAACTCGTTGAGAGTGAATGTGACAAAGCGTTGATGGAGCTTGATTTAGATTATTTAGATTTATATCTCGTTCATTGGCCAGATAGAACAAAACCTTTAGCTGAAATCTCCTATGAGATGTCAAAACTAAAAGAAAAAGGTAAACTAAAAAGTTTTGGAGTTAGCAACTATACTATAAATCATTTGCAAGAACTTTTAGATCAAGGTATAAAAGTTGCTATAAATCAAGTTGAATTCCATCCCTTTTTAAATCAAAGCTCTCTTTTAGATTTTTGTAATCGTCACTCCATTAGCGTTACAGCTTATTCACCACTAGCTAGAAGAAAAGTCTTTCATGATCCAGATATCAAACAAATCTCAAAAAAATACTCTAAAACAGGTGGACAAATAGCTCTTAGATGGCTTATTCAAAAAGATATCGTTGTAATTCCGAAAGCTTCATCTGAAAAGCATATTAAAGATAATTTCGAGATTTTTGATTTTGAGCTATCAATCTCCGATATGCAAAAAATAGATGAGATTGGAAAAATAAGACCTAAAAGGCTTATCAATCCTGAATTTGGTGATTTTGAGTATTGATTTTTCTTTAATAATAATACAAAAAAACTGTATTTAACGCTCATTTTCCACAACTCTTCTAACACAAGCCTCTTATTATAAGTTATATAATAAATGCATTCGACAAATTTGTCGACTGACCATTAGACAAATTTGTCCAATAAACTTTTCTATCTATTGTCTGTTCATTTTTTTTACTTCACGATTTGAAACAGTTTTAGTATTGATCTACTAAGATCATTTATTTATAATTCTGTAAATATTTTTACAAAAAGGCTCTTTTGATTATGAAAAGATTTAAAACTCGACAGGTTTTGGTAGGCAATGTTGCAATTGGGGGATCTAATCCTATTCGTATACAATCCATGACAAATACTAAAACTGAAGATGTAGATGCAACGGTTGATCAAATTCTAAAGCTTCAAGATGCGGGCTGCGAGATTGCAAGAATGACAGTGCAAGGAAAAAAACAAGGTTATGCCTTAGAACATATTAAAAATAAACTTTTGAAAAAAAACTGCAAAATTCCACTAGTTGCAGATATTCATTTTTATCCACCAGCTGCGTATATAGCTGCAGATTTTGTTGATAAAGTTAGAATCAATCCAGGAAATTTTGCTGAAAAAAGAGCTGTTTTTCAAAAAACTATTTTAACAGAAGATGAATATCAAAAAGAGCTTGAGAACATTGAAGAGAAACTTTTCCTATTAATTGAAAAGCTGAAAAAAAACAAAGTAGCTTTAAGAATAGGCGTAAATCACGGATCTTTATCAGATCGGATAATGACAAGATATGGAGACAGCGTTGAGGGGATGGTAGCATCTGCAATAGAGTATACAAAGATTTGTCAAAAGTTAGATTATCACGATATTATCTATTCTATGAAATCCTCATCATCTTTTGTTACAATTGAAGCTTATAGAGCATTAGTCAAAGAGATGCTCAAGCTCAATCTTGATTATCCTATTCATTTAGGGGTTACAGAAGCTGGTGATATTGAAGATGGCATTATCAAATCTAGTGTAGGTATTGGAGCTCTTCTTTTAGACGGCATTGGAGATACAATTAGAGTATCTTTAACAGCAGATCCAACTGAAGAGATTGAACCTGCAAAAATTCTAGCTCATCTCTCATCAACTAGATCAAAAACAAGCTTACAAAATCTAGATTGTAAAAAGAGATCTACAAACAAAAAAGTAACTTTAGCAATAAAAACAAAACTTGAACATTTACAAGATGACAAAATATCAATGGTTGATATTTTTTATTTAGAAGATATAGCGCCTACTCAAAAAAATCTTCATCTTATTAAAAAACTAAAATCTCAAAATATAACTCTTATATCTAAAGATGATTTTCCAGATGTTTTAAAAGTTTGTACTTTAAAAAATATTTCTCAAAATCCAAATGAAAAATTTGCACTAGAAGTGAGTTTTGAAGATAGCTTTGAAAATATAAAAAAAATCAATCCTTCTTATCTAATTTTTAAACCAAATACTTCTAATAGCACTGTTGATGAAATAAGAGAATTCATCTTCTTTTTACAAAATAACGATATAGATATTCCAATTATTTTAAATCTACAATATACAGGCTCATTTGAAGATATAAAAATATTAGCCTCTAGCGAACTGGGCTTAATCTTATATGAGAAGTTTGTAGATAGTATTTTACTTGAAACAAACAGCTCAAAAATAGACAACTTAGATCTTAGTTTAAATATATTACAAGCATGCAATCTTAAAAAACATAAAACAGAATTTATTGCATGTCCAGGATGCGGTAGAACTCTTTTTGATATTCAAAAGGTACTGAAAAAAATAAAAGAAAAAACTCCTAATATGCCAGATCTTAAAATCGCAGTTATGGGTTGTATAGTAAACGGGCCAGGGGAGATGCAAGATGCTGATTTTGGCTATGTCGGCTCCGGAGAAGGCAAAATAGATCTTTATATGCATAAAAAATGCATTGAGAAAAACATCGATGAAAAAGATGCTGTTGATAAGTTAATCTCATTAATTGAAAAGCATACAAATAAAGAAAAAGTTACTTTATAGGTTTTTAATAAGAATCAAAAATCCTACAATACTTTAAGATAGTCTTATAATTATAAATAATTTATGAAGGAAGCAGAAGAACAACAATCGCCTTCCTTAGTTTGTACTAAGATTCTTCAGAGGATTTTCTCATTTCCCATAAACTTTCTTTTGCTTTATTTAAAATTTCTTGAAAATCTACCAAATTAAAAAGCCATTTCCCTTTTTTCGAAGGTGAATATATTGAAATTTGTAAATTTTCGAATCCTTTTTCTTGTGTTATAATTGCCACAAACTGGTTTTCAAAATAAATTTCAGCACAAAGCTCTTCATATTCTTGATCACTAGATATTATTATCTTAAATTTTTTTGTCATTTTTGTTACTTTCTTGGTTGTAAAAATCCCATAAAATTATTATTCATATCAAATCTAGCTCCTTTTCCGTTTGGTTCAAAAACATCTATACCACCAAATCTATTATCATAATAAATAGATTTTTTATCATTCAAAATACTTTCTAAAAGTTTTTGTCCTTGTTGATTGATTTGTTTTGTATTGCCTAATGGTTTAGGAAATATACTACCTTCTCTACCTCCGTGTTTCGCAAATGCTCTTCCCGCCTTTGTAAGGCCCGCTCTATCAAGTGATTTTCCTGCATCAGAAAGTTTTTTTATATTAAAATTCCCTTTTAATAAAGGGCTTGGAGGAGGAAGAAATGCTATAGACCAATCTTTTTCTCTATATTCTTTTGCTTCTTTCGTATAATCCTCTGATTGATTTACAGCAAATATCTGATCAATCTTTTGATGACAATCAGATACATTTTCTTCATAATTTTCTATAATTGTTTTTTCTAGATTTCCATATAAACTATTATCTTTCATATCATTAAGTAGTTCATCTGGAATAAATCTATTACAAATGCTACCAGTCTCATCCATGAATCTAGGAAAAAGTTTTGCATAATCTGAAACTTCATCTAAAAACTTATGAGTTTCATGAGCTGCAATCTCTCTTAGTATTTCTTTAGTCTTATCCCATAAATTTTGATTTTTTTCTGAAATATTAAAATTATTATTTTCCTGCAGATCAGCTTTAAAAGTAGTAATATTATCTTTTAAAACTTCTGCTATTATAGGTTGTTCCCTTTCTATGCTACAATTTGATACTGAATCTTGATAAGAGACCGACTCTTCATTTTCACAAATAACGGAATTATTTTTATTTTCAACTTTAAGAGACTCTTCTTGAGAGGTAGTAGGATAAGAAGGTTCTGAAGACTTTGAAGATACAATGTAATAAGTAGTTACACCCGCCACTACAACAGCAGCTGTTACAATGGCAATCGTCTTCGCATTTTTTTTAATAAATTTTCCTGCTTTTTTTACACCTTTTGTTGTTTTTTTTGTCGCATTTTTTGTAGCCCTTACTGTTTTTTTTATAGGATTTGAGCAAAAAATAGCTCTATTCCAATCGTCATAACTTGAAAAAGTAATATACTTATTATCATCATGATATTTAGGAGAAAAAGAATATTTTTCTTCACTTTCATTCTCTTTATCATCATATTCTTCTTCGCTTTCATCATCAGAAAGTAATTCAGCAATTTCTTTTTCTAATTTTTCTTCATCACCAGGCGAAACGCCTAGTCTTGCCATTTTAATAAAATAGGCATTAATAATATCTAATTCTTCATCTGTATATAATCCTTCAATTTCATCTTCATCGTTAAAGATAAAACTCTCCATCAAATCGAAAACTTCATCAAAAGTAGGTAGATCATCAATATGTAAATTATATAGACTTTCTACCTTATTTATTTTATCTAATTTTTTTATTACCTCTGGAGCTACTCTCTGACATGTTACAGATTTAATAGAAGTATTAGATGTTGTAGAAGCTTGAATTTGGGTGTTAAAAAAAATCAGAAGAAAAAAGATATTAAAAACGCGTTTAATTTGTTTCAAAATATTATCCTATGCAAAAGCTCGCATACAATAATTTATTTTTAGAAAAACATACAAGATCTTTTTTTTATTTCAGAAAACTGGAATTTCATTTTGCAATTATAATTTTTGACAGTTTTTACAAAAATGCGATGTTCTTTGATTTATTTTTAATTTTTCTATTTTCAAAAAACATTTTGGACATCTTTTTTTAGTATGAACTAAAAGATGGTTTTGATGATTTCCAAAATCCTCAAAAATAGATGCAAAATTAGATTTTGATTTTCCTAAAGATGTACCTCTATTTTTTATAGCCCTCAAAGTGATCTCTTTAATTGAAGAAAATAGATTTTTAGCATCTTTTTTTGAAACAGTATCCGCTATTTTACCCGGATGCAATTTTGATAAAAACAAAACTTCATCAACATAAATATTTCCAAGACCTGCTATAAAATGCTGATCTAACAAAAGAGTTTTTATTTTTTTTCTTTTAATTTTTAATGTTTCATAAAAATGATCAAAAACAAAATCTTTAGATAAGATATCAGGACCTAGTTTATCTAAAATACTCAAATCTTTTTGTAATAACAGCTTTCCAAATCTTCTAGGATCGTAATATACAAGCTTTTTGCCATTTTCAAAATTAATAACAATATGCTCATGTTTTTCAAGTTTATCTTTTTGATTTTTTAAAAAAATATGACCTGTCATTTTTAGATGAATTAACAAATATACAGAATCTAAATCAAATATTAGATTCTTTCCCTTTCTTAAAACATCTACAAGATATCTATTTTTAATCTGTTTTATGAAATTTGTTTTTTCTTCATTTATCAAAGTAGATGCATAAACTTTTACATCTACTATCTTTTGCCCAAAGACAGCTGAAGATATCAAATCATTTTTAATGGTTTCAACTTCAGCTATCTCAGGCATGATAAAAATTTCTTCTTATGCTGTTTTTGTTTCTGTTGTTGCTTTTTTTGTAAAAACAGAACCAACTGCTCTCCAAAAAGCATCTGTTGTAGATTTCCAAAGCGATTTTGCAAATTGTGAAGGATGAAGTACTATCACGCTGTCAAAAATAATACAAGAAGCTACAATTGTAATATAAGCTACCATTTTAAATGCAGGTGCAATTAATAAACAAAAAGCTTTTATAGCTACAGAATATATAATCGCTTGCCAAGGATGATTTAAAACCATCTGTGTATGATTTGTTAAATAACCTTTAAATGAACCCGCTATAATTGTATACCACCTAGCTTTAGGCTTTTCAGCTGTTTCAGGTTTTGGCTCTCCTTCTTTAGGTGTAACTTCTGCTGCAGGCTTTTCTGCTTCTTTCGCAACTTCTTCAGGTGCAACTGCTGCTGCAGGCTTTTCTGCTTCTTTTGCAACTTCTTCTGGTTTTGGTTCTTCTTTTTTAGCTTCAACTTTAGGCTCTGCTGCTTTAGCTTTTGTTTTTGCTTTATTCAATAATTTTTTAGCTGCAATTTCTACTTTTACTGTGAATTTTTCTTCTTTTTTTTCTTCTTTAGCCTTTCCTTCAACAGGCACCTCGACTTCTTTTTCTGCAACTTTAGCTTCTTTTTCTGCTTTTGCCTGTTCTGCCATACCCGGTAGAGCAACTCTAGCTGGAGGAATGCCTTTTATTTCCTCTGGAGCTATATCATCAGTATCCAATTGCAGAATACCTCTAACAACGCTAGTCGGTCCTCTAAATTTAACAGATCCATCATCTAAAACAGTTATATTTTCTCTAGAAATAGCTCTACCAGCAAACTCTTCACTATCATTTAAAACCTTTAAAAGCGCATCTAATTGCTTATCAGATAAAGGTTTAGGACCTACTGTTGCTAAAGCTTTTGACTGATCAGCAGCTTCTTCATGACCTGCTTTTGTTCTCCATTTTTCAAAATATGATTTTGCTGCTTGTAAACCTGGAACACTTGGCATAATAACCTCCTTAAAAAATTTTGAAAAGAAAGTAGTGTTTTTTCAAAATATAATCAACAGAAAAATAATATTATTTTTTTTCTTTGTTCCATTCATCTTTAAAACCATCTTTAAAACGCTCTTGAAAACCTTGCATTCTACGAGGTAGATCAGATTTAAAGAAAATAGCTGCAATTCTACCAAAGAAGAACCCCTCAGGATATTCAGTCTTAGAATTTACAGCTTTTTCAAGGAACATAAAAAATAGATAAGTAGCATTTTTGTAAAACTTATAATCTACATATAAGGAAGCTAAAAAATATATATAAGGGTTACAGATAAAATAAAGAGGGTAGCTTGATTTAAAAATATGAGTGACTATTGCGATAATTTTTAAAGCAATTGAATATTTTAAAGCTTTTTCAGGGGTACTTTTAATAAAATCATCAGGAGTTTTAATAAAAGCTTTAATATCTGATATTATTTGCATAAGATTTTAATCTTTAGAAGGTCTAACAGCTTCTACAAATTTTCTTCCCAAATCTACAAAAAAACCTTCTGCTTTTTTTACACTATCTAGAACACCCTTTTCTTTTTTAGATAAAAATATAGACATTACTTTATCTTTGATTTTTTCAATTACTAAGTCTTGATTTTTATATAGTGAGATGTAAACAGGGGATGAGATAGTTAAAATACTCAAAAATATAAAAAGAGAATGAGGGCTAATGACAAGCGCAAATATTGTTGAAGCTACAGCTGCAACTAATGTTATAAGAGGATTTTTTTTGGTGTTATCATCAATTTTTTGATAAGACTCAGTAGCTATTTGTTTTGTTATTTCTAAAGATAGCTCTAATAAACTCATATATTTTCTCCAATTTAATTTTGGAAGAAAATAGCAAACTTTAGGTTTTTCTCAAATCTTTTTATTTTAAGTAGCTTTTTATGCTAAAGCATCTGGTCTTGATCTAGAAAACATGCCTTGAAAAAACCCTTTAGCTCTATCGAATATAGCTCTCATACTATCTTTAATATACTGAGCGTCTTTTGCACCTTTTTCTTTAGAATTATTGCAAAAGATTTCTTTGAATTTACTATCAATTGTTTCATGAATAGCTTTTAAATTTTTAAATATAGCTACATCAAAAAATACAGAAATAGCAAAAACATATAAAGAAATTATAAGTGAAAATTGAGCTATGTAAACAGATAAAACAGTCATAGCTACAGCAGAGACTAGAGTTAGAACCGGTCTTTTTATAGCAATTTCCTCTACTTCATGATAAAAATTTTTAAAATTTTCTTTTATTGCTTTAATTGCCATTGTTACACCTTTTATTATAGTTTATTTTAAATGTACAATTACTATAACATAAAATATTGTATTTTTCAATATTAAAGAATTGTTTTAACTTGTAATTTTCGATCGATTATTTTTATTAAAATTGTTATGATATGTTTTTTATTTAAAACAAAAATTTTAATTTTATGAAAAAAAAATACGAACATCAAAAGATCGAGAAGAAGTGGCAGAAATATTGGGAAGAAAACAAAACATTTGAAGTAAAAAAAGATTCTGACAAATCAAAATTCTATGTTTTAGATATGTTCCCATATCCATCTGGAGCGGGCTTGCATGTAGGACATGTAACGGGGTATACAGGAACAGACATTATAGCAAGATATATGAGACAAAAAGGCTATAATGTATTGCATCCTATGGGATGGGATAGTTTTGGTCTTCCTGCAGAGCAATATGCTATTAGAACAGGAACCCATCCTGCAATTACAACTAAAAAAAATATCGAGACATATAAAAGGCAGCTAAAGGTTTTAGGCTTTAGCTATGATTGGTCTAGAGAGCTCGCTACATCTGATGCTACATATTACAAATGGACGCAATGGCTTTTTACTAAATTTTATGAGCTTGACTTAGCATATGAAGCTAAGATGAATGTTAACTATTGTCCTGAGCTAAAAACTATATTAGCAAATGAAGAGATTGAAGATGGAAAATCTAAAGAGGGGGGATATCCGGTTGAAAGAGTTCCTTTAAAACAGTGGATATTAAAAATCACAAAGTATGCAGAGAGATTATTAGATGATTTAGATCAGGTAGATTGGCCAGAAAATATTAAAAGATTGCAGATAAATTGGATTGGAAAAAGTGAAGGAGCAAAAATCACATTTAAAGATGAGAAAAAAGATATTGAAATCGAAGTTTTTACAACAAGGCCTGATACAATTTTTGGAGCAACATTTTTAGTGTTAGCGCCAGAGCATCCACTCGTTGATATTTTAACAACTAAAGATTTTGAAGATAAGGTTAAAGAGTATAAAAAAGTTGCAGCATCAAAAAGTGATTTAGAAAGAACTGATCTTGCAAAAGAAAAATCAGGTGTTTTTATAGGATCTTATGCAATAAATCCTGCAAATGGTGAAAAGCTGCCCATTTGGATATCTGATTATGTTTTGATGGGATATGCGACAGGCTCTATTATGTCAGTTCCAGCACATGATATAAGAGATTTTGAGTTTGCTAAAGAGTATAACATTAAAGTCAAATGTATAAGAGATCCAGATCTAACAAATCTAGATTTATCAAATCTGGATTTGTCAAATGCAGATGAAGATATACCAGAGCTTAAAGACAAGATATTAAATGGCGAAAAATGCTGGCCCGGCATTGGTAGATTAATTAACTCAGAAAACTCTGAAGTATCATTAAACGGCCTTACAGAAGATGAAGCTAAAGAGAAAATAATCAACTGGCTAGAAGAGTCTAAAAACGGTAAAAGAACTATAAGTTATAAATTAAGAGATTGGCTTTTTTCAAGACAAAGATATTGGGGAGAGCCTATTCCGATAGTTCATTTTGAAGATGGCTCTAAAAGGGCTTTAGATATAGATGAGCTACCACTTCTACCTCCTTCTATTCAAGATTACAAACCCACTGAAGAGGGCATGAGCCCATTTGCAAAACAAAAAGATTGGGTAGAAATCTTAGATAGTAAAACTCAAAAAAAGGCTAAAAGAGAGATCAATACTATGCCGCAATGGGCTGGCTCTTGTTGGTATTATTTAAGATTTATAGATCCTAAAAATGATCAAGATCCTTGGCGCTTAGATTTGGAGAAATATTGGCTACCTGTAGATATATATGTCGGAGGTGCAGAACATGCTGTACTGCATCTATTATACGCTAGATTTTGGCATAAAGTTTTTTATGATTTAAAACTAGTTACAACAAAAGAGCCATTTAAAAAATATCGCTATCAAGGACTTGTTACAGCGCCATCTTATAAACTTTTAAAAACTGGGTATGTACAAGCATCTGATGTAAAAAAAGAAAATTCTACATATACCTATAATGGTCAAAAAGTAATAAAACAGATTGAAAAAATGTCTAAATCAAAATTAAATGGAATAACTCCCGATGAATCTGTTGAAGAATATGGAGCTGATGCAATCAGACTATATGAGATGTTTATGGGACCATTTGATAAAGAGAAAATCTGGAATACAGATGCGATTAGTGGTTGCAAAAGATTTTTAAATCGCTTTTTTGATATGATACACTCAGAGAAAGTTACAAACACATCTGATGAAAAAGCTTCAAAACTATCTCACAATTTAATGCATATAGTCTCAAAAGAGATAGAAAACATGCAATTTAACACTGCAATCGCTCACTTGATGGAATTTATCAACTCTTTCACAAAACTCACCAAATACCCCAAAGAAGCGCTAAAAATGGCTATTCAGGTTCTCTATCCATTCGCTCCACATATTTCTGAAGAGCTTTGGGAGCATTTAGGAGAAACTACACCTTTAGCATACTATCCACTTTTTAAAGTAGAGCCTAAATATTTAGTAGAAGATAAAGTTACATATATTATTCAAATAAATGGAAAGCTTCGCGCTAGAATAGTGCTCTCAAAAGATACAACAAAAGATGAAGTTTTAGAGTTGGCAAAAAAAGATCCCAATGTTCAAAGACATCTTGGAGCAGATATTATTAAAACTATATTTGTCCCTCAAAAGCTTTTGAACATTGTAGTTAAGAAAAGCTGAGATGATATATAACTTTTTACTATTTTTATATTTTCTATATTCTCTTCCAAAAGTTATTTATGAATATCTATTTTTTAAAAAGAAAAAATCTGATTTTTTAAAAAGGTTAGGTTTCAAAAAATATCAATTCAATCCAAAACCTGAATCTTTAATTATTTGGATCCATGCGGTATCAGTAGGGGAGACAAAAGCAGCAAAATCTTTACTGCAAAAATTAAAATCTCAATATAAAAATTCATATATCATAATCTCGTCTATCACTGAAACTGGTCATATAGAAGCTAAAAGATCACTATCAATAGCTGATAAATTTATCTTTTTTCCATTTGATTTTTCATTTAGCGTAAATAGAGTGTTTTCTCAAATCAAACCTGATCTACTCATTTTTATGGAAACAGATTTTTGGCCAAACTTTATAAGAATTGCTAAAAAAAACAGAGCCAAAATAGTAGCTGTTAGCGCTAAAATCTCTGAAAGATCCTATCATAGATATTTAAAATTATCAAAATTTTCAAAAAGCCTTTTTCAAAATTTCGATCTGATTTTAACTCAAACAGATCTTTTTAGTAAAAAATTTGTAAAATTTGCTAAAAAAGAAAAAGTTTTTAATATCGGCAATTTAAAACTTTCAAATATTCCTAAAACATATCCCAAAAAAATATTAGATGATTATAGAGCAAAACTAAATATTCAAAATCAACACATCATTACAATAGCCTCAACTCATGAAAATGAAGAAGAGCTTTTAATCACTAAACTAAAAGATATTCCTAATACAAAAATACTAATAGCTCCTCGCCATCCTGAAAGATTTAACATCGTCTACAAACAACTCCAAAAAATTACCCCTTGTTCACTTTTTAGCAGATTAAACTCATCCAACAAAAACTCAAATATCATCTTAATAGATAAAATGGGCATACTAGATGCCTTATATCAAATAAGCTCTTTAGCAATCTTAGGTGGTAGTTTTATAAATAGGGTAGGGGGCCATAATATTTTAGAGCCTATCTTTTCAAATACTCCCGTTTTTTTCGGTCCCTACATGCACTCTCAACTAGAGCTTAAAAAACTCGCTTTAGATAATCTTGCAGCAAAATCTCTAACATTAGAGAATATAACCTCTGAGATCACAGAATATTTAAAAGATAACTTTTATCAAAATCAACTTAGATTAAATTGTACAAAATTAAAAAATAGCTATAAAAATATTCTAGACAACACTTTTGATAAAATTTACAATCTTCTTGAATCCAACTGCTAAAATAAAACTTTTAAAATCCTTATTGCTAATAAATTACATCCTTGATATATTACCAGTTAAATTTATCGCGGGGTGGAGCAGTGGTTAGCTCGTTGGGCTCATAACCCAAAGGTCAGAGGTTCGAATCCTCTCCCCGCCACCATTTCAAATAAAAGTTTTAATAAAATCCACTTGATCTAAGATTTACTCTTATATATACTAATTATTTGTTTTTGGCGGCATAGCTCAGTTGGTTAGAGCATCGGAATCATAATCCGAGGGTCGTTGGTTCGAGTCCGACTGCCGCTATTATTTTTAAATCTTATTTAGTTAGCAATTTTTACATAAAAAGCTAATACTTAATTAGTTAAAGCAATAAAAATGGTTTTTTACAATAATAATTGCATTCTATATAATTGACATATATGTCAAAATAAAGGAATGTAAAATTATGGAAAAATATCTACCTGAAGAACATATAGAACTTTTTCATCTTTATTTTTTAGAACAACTTAATTTAGTAATGGATAAAAGATTATATGTTTTGAAAGGAGGGTGTAATTTACGGTTTTTCTTAAAAAGCATCCTCTTTTGATCATCGCAAATTTTCTTGTTGAATTTTTGCAAATCCATTCTTTTCAAGATGGTAATGGGCGACTTAGTCGCATTTTGACAAATTTACTTCTCCTCAAGAAGGGTTATTTATTCATGCCTTATGTTTCTAATGAAAAACTAATAGAGGATAACAAACCAGATTATTATACGGTGCTTCGTAAAAGCCAGAAAACCTTCAAAACCTCTCATGAAACTATTGTTCCATGGCTTGACTTCTTCTTAGAAATTTTATTACAGCAATCTAAAAAAGCTATTGAACTTCTTTCTCAAGAAAATATTGAAAAAAATCTATCTGTTAAACAATTAGCTGTATGGCAATATATACAAACTGTTAATGAGGCTACTCCTAAAGAAATAATGCAAAAAACTAAAATTACCAGGCCTACTGTCAATCAAGTATTACATAAGTTAATACAATTAAAGAAAATTGAACGTCTTGGGCTTGGTAGAAATTCAAGATATCGTAAGCTATAAATATATAATTAATAGAAATTCTCATCAGTGACAATAAAGCTTTTTTTTTGTCATTAGAGGAAACATGCATACCAGGAAAAGGCAATTGTCACTAGTCGATAACATCTTAATTTTAAAAATAATTTTAAAGGCAATAGCTTTATGCTTCTTAAAAAAGTAAACAAGTGATTTACATTTTTCTTTTTTGGTTATATATGAAAAGTAAAAGCTAAAATAGGTAAATTATGCGTACAAAAAGAATTTTAGGAATAATCATAATAATTATAGGAGTTTCTTTTATAGCATCCTCTTTCTATATTAAAAGTCGTGTTACCTCAGGAAGAGAACAAATCTCTCAAGCAGAGGGCACGGTTCGCAAAGGAAAACAACTTTTCTCTTTAGATCCTATTGCAAAAGAAGCTGGCAAAGTCATAACAGATCCAATAGACAAAAAACTCAAAGAAGAATCTGCTAAGGCCGATAGATATGATACACTAGCTACTTGGTTTCAGATCATCGGTGGTGTTTTTATTGTTATAGGTGCCGGTTTAATATACGTGAGCAGAAAAAAGGAATAAAACAGAAGTATTTTTTATGAATTTTATTAAGAAAATATCTCTTTTTGCAATTGCAATGACAAGCCGCATATTTGCAAATGATTCAGATATTGCAAGTTATTGTGATCCTTGTCCGCCAAAAGAAACACCTGAGTGAGATCCCTTCTCTTATCGCTAATCTAACGATCTCAGGGCTTCTATCTAAAAGCTCATCAAAGGGTGTAATCTTCTGCAAATATTAGTAAAAGGGGACTTAATAAAAGAATAATTAAAATAATTACTTTATATTGAATTTCTTTCATATATCTATTTTAGATCACTTATATAGTTAGATTATAAGTGTCAAAAGTATATCAGATATATGATTTTAGATAAAAAAAATGAGCAATATTTTCATATTGCTCATTTAGATTTGAATTATCTTTGATATAGATTTTATTCTTACTCTTGTCTTGCGTCTAATGCAGCACCCCAAACGCTTCGTCGTCGTCAAGATCAACTAGTTGAGGAGAAAGATAGTCTAGTTTCTTCTCTTCTTCTTTCAGTTGCTCTTCTATCGCCGACTCTAGCTTCAGATTTTCTTGCATCCTCCTCATCTACCAATCTTGTATTTTCATCATTTATCGCTTTTCTTGCCCTAGCCTTTCTTATCAAGTTATTAAGACCTTTAGCTCCATATTTACCGATAAGTGTGATTACTGGACCAGATAATGTACCAACTACGATACCTGAAACTTTAAATCCATGAGCTCCGAAAATTGCTGATGTGATAAATCCTCCAGCACCATATACAGCCATACCACCTAAGATAGCTAAATCTTTTTTAGTAATCTCATCACCTTTTATCCATTTTGGTAATCTTTCAATTAGCAAATATGAACCTGCAGTTGATGCTATACCACAACCAACTCCTAATGCAGCTTGTAGGTAAGAACTATGTGCGCTAAATATAGCATGTACTGATGACACTCCTCCTGCAATAGCAAAAACAGTCATACCTAATGTAGCAACCGTCATAACAGCTATTTTAACTTTCTTTATTGTAGCTTTATCTTTGTCTAAAGCTTCTTGAGCTTTTTTTACTTCAGGATTCTCAAGACTAGCAACACCACTAGCATCGTCTCCTGCACTTGAAATACTTCTTGTACTTGCTGACATAATATTATCTCCTATGTTTTTATTATTATGTTTATTAAACTATTAACTTATTGTTAATTTAAGTTTTATTATATCTTTTTAATTTACAAGTATAATTATATGCAATTATTACATTTTAGTAAAGAAATATTCACTTGATAGTAATAAACAAATAAAGATTATTATAATTAAAAAAAATATTTACAAAGCAAGAAATGCTCTATAATTATAGATTAAAATAATGACTTTATAGGTATAAAAATAATCTGTTAAAGAATGAACTCTAAGTTCTTTATATTAAGAATGTCAAAACTCTGAGAAACAGATTGTAAAATCTGCATCAATAAAGCAGTTTCATGTAAAAAAATAATTATATAGTAATAAAAATTAGGGCAGGGGAAGAAGTAAATATTTTAATGGGTAGATTAAAAATATCTATATATAAGTACTTATTTTTTAAAGATTTAGCTCAAGATCCTTAAACCTTGGAGAAAATCACTACAAAGATCACGAATAAAAACCTTTTAAAAAGCTCTTTTCAACCCATCTAAGCTACTCTTCTTGTAGGTTTAAAACATTTATACGTAAGCGGCAGCTTATCAACAACTTACAAAAGACGTATATAGCTTATAACAAGAAGCTTACGTCACATTAACTCATTAATAATAAAAAGAAGCTGAACTAGATTTATAGATAAACGATCTTTGACTAGAAGAGGCCATAATGATAGATAACGTAAACTAAAAGAGATCTGGATTTGGTGTAATTACTAACGTCTGATAATACATGTTATGTTAAACATAAATTAAAAATATATTCTCAACTTCATTGAAGAAATCCAAAATAATTATATATTATCTATATAATCTTCAAGCATTTGATCCCTAACTTGCCTTGCAACATCACTAGGAATAGCAAAACATTTTGTTAAACAAAGTTCTGTTGAAGCAATTCTATTATACACTTCGATTATTTCATCTTTTGCTTTAGTAAGCAGATCAGTAACATCGTCTTTTAGAGCAGCGTTTTTTTCTGCATCAACTCTAATCTCATTTTGCGGATGCAAAATAGCACCATTAAATAATAGTAATTTTATTAATTTAAGATTTTTAGTTTTTACAGCAGCTACCCAAAGAGGCGTTACTTGAGATGGAAAGTCTGATGAAATTGATTTAATAGTTGTTATATTCACATCTGCACCTAGATTGATGAGTTCTTTAGCAGCTAAATATCCAGCAGCTATATCTTCACATAAAGATGCACATAATAAAGAAGTAAGACCATATCTAGTTCCCATATTTATAAGATTCTTTCCTTCAATTTCAACAATATGTTTCAACAAAAGAATATTACCCATACGAGCCGCCAAATGAACTGTCGTAAATCCAAAACAATTATGTTTTTCAACTTTGAAATTCGGAAATCTAGCAACTAAATCATCGTATGCTTTTGGAGTTGTATCTTTTGATATATTGGGAAGCACCAAATCTTTCAAATCCGGATCTTCTAAATCTGGATTTGGGAAAACGGTACATGCTCTTACACCGAGAGTACTCATATAAACATCCTTTATTTTTCACATAATTATAAATAAGAAGAAAACTATAGTTTATATTATAAATAAACAAAAGGATTAAAATCCTTTGTTAAAACAAAACAGTATACTAGACAATTATATTAATATTTTATGAAATTTATTCCCAAAAGTTATATCCTTGAGCCTCATCAGTATCTTTTCTCATTTCGCATGGGCTTTTTTCCTCTTCAGGTTTTTTTTCATCAGTTGGTTTTTGTGTTTTATCTTCAGTTGATTTTTGAGTTTTTTGCGGCTCTTTATATTTTTGACAAGCTTTTGTTTTTGTAGTTTTTGGTTTACAGCAACCTGGCTTTGTTTGAGATGCTGGCAGAGTTTTACTATCTTTTGATGTATCACTAGCATCTTTGGAAGTTTTTTGAGGTTGAGTAGTTTTATCATCAGCTGGCTTAGCTGCTGGTTTAGACGTTTGATCAGTTTGAGGTTTTGTGGGTGTTGATGGAGCTTTAGTTTGAGTAGATGTTGATGGTTTTTGAGCTTCTGCGGGAGAGCTTTGAGGTGTTTCAGATGCACTTTGAGGGAAACATTGAGTTTTTTGATCTGAAGAAGCTTTTTTAGTAGATTTACCATTCATTGGCTCAATTGTTCTATGCTCACTAGTTGGCCATTCATGTTTATCATCAGTATATTGTTGCCTTTTATCTTCTGCATCTTTACTTTTTTCTCCTTCGATATCGAAAGTATATTTATAAAAGTTATTCCCCCACCCTTTTAAATGGCCATTTTCAAAAACAAGTGGTGTGAAATTTCTAGTGATGAGCTTTGATTGACCTAGAAGAGCTGGTTCTGTTATGTAATACCAGATCTCATAGACTTTATTATCATAGAGTTTTTCTTGTGTGTTATATGGATATCCCATAACTTCTAAAACTTGATCTGGGCTCATCCCGATAGCTAAAGAAGACAAATTAATTCTATTCTCTTCTGAGATAGCTCCTGTTTTAATTGGCGCTTTAAAACATCCATTTAACAATATTATAATTGATAGAAATATAAACAGTCTTTTCATAACAACACTCTTCCTTATTTTTTATATATCTAAATTCTTATTTATTTAAAATTTTTATTTGAATTTTCTTTTTTTGATTTAAGATTAGGGATGTAGTATCTTTTTCTTTTTTTATTCTTTGCTGCAATGCGCTTTTTATCTTTTTCTTTGATATAAAAGGCTACTATTCCAAAAGGAGGCTGGATAATTTGTCTTGTTTGAAAAACCTCAAAAGATCCTTTTAAAGCTTGAGAAAAGGCATCGTTAAAAAGTTTAAGATTTAGTTTTAT
Organism: Candidatus Anoxychlamydiales bacterium; assembly: GCA_011064865.1. Classification (GTDB taxonomy): domain Bacteria; phylum Chlamydiota; class Chlamydiia; order Chlamydiales; family SM23-39; genus JAAKFX01. The sequence goes on along the minus strand of JAAKFX010000003.1, from coordinate 2,081 downwards.
TGTATTTTCAATTGGTCTATTTTCTTGGATTTTTGAAAAAAGACTACCAGCTATTTTTGTCTCATTAAATAAGAGCATTTTATTAAATTTTTGAGAAACTAGTTTCACATCTTTTAAACAGAGTACTATTTTCGTATTGATAGATTTTTGAGTAGTTTCAGATGCTTTTGAAACTAAAGCTAATTTAATCTTTTTTGCACCTTTAGCATTTTGATTAAGTGCATTTTCATAAAAATATTTTATTCTATCATTTAAAACATTTGAAACTTTACTCTTGAAAATATGGTTTTCTTTTTCTAAAAATTCAGATTTATTTGGATTATCTAAAGTAGCTATTTTTTCAAGTAGATCACTATCTTGAATTTCTGTTTTTGTTGAAAAAACACTTTTGAAAGTCACATATTCAAAGCTTTTAGTAAATAAATCAAAAATGAGGTTTTCTTTGATAAAATGTAGATTTGAAATATCTTCAAAAACATCTTTTATTTTTTGATTTAATAGAGGAGTTTTAATATCTAAAAAATTTAGAGCCTCATCTTGAAGATCTACTGTGGATATAACATCTAAAACTTTTTCGAAATTCATAACTTAATTTTTTTTGAAATAAGTTATCTAAAAAGAGATAAACATTCAAATATACAAAAAAATAAATCTGACAAAAATAAATTTTCAATAGTATTTTTTTTTTGAATCTGCTTTTATAAAGAAAAAAAGCATATTTTTATGATTATTCATATTATAGCATATCTTGTCGTTGGGATCTTATCTGGAATATTAGCAGGCCTTTTAGGTATCGGAGGAGGTATTATAATCGTTCCTTCTTTGTTTTTTTTATATACCTTTTTAGATGTCGGAATAGCATCTCCTATGCATGTGGCTGTCGGAACTTCATTAGCTATTATTACTGTAACATCCGTTGTTGCTATGCTTTTATATGAAAAAAGACAGGCTATTTTTTGGTCTGTTTTTAAACAGATAAATATCCCTTTAATAATCGGAAGTTTTTTAGGAGTATTGGTTTCATATCTCTTGACAGGAGAGATCTTATCTCAAATTTTTGCTGGTTTTGCTCTTTTATTTGGAGCCTATTTTCTTTTTTTTAAAAAAGTACATAAAAGACATAAAAAACCTGAAAAATTGCTATCTATATTTTTAGGGTTAGCAATTGGAGTTTTAGCTACCATGCTCGGAATTGGCGGTGGTGTTATTGGTATGCCACTTTTTATTATGCTTCTTAGAGTCCCAAATTATTCTTTAGTTGGTACAGCTGCCACTGCAACCTTTATTACATCTTTAGTAGGAACTCTCAGTTATCTAATCACGGGCTTTAATATTATAGATAATATCCATAGCATTGGCTATATTCATCTACCCTCTTTTGCCTCTATAGGAATTATTTCAATATTCTCAGTATATTTTGGAATAAAATTAGCAGACAAACTCCATGTTCGAGTTTTGAAAAAAATATTTGCTCTAGCTCTAATAGCCACTAGTATATTTATGTTTTTTAAATAAAAAAAACTTAAATATAATTCTTAAATATTGTATAAGCTTAGATCTTAAAATAAATTTAAGGAGAACATTATGCCAAGTGTCCCAGCTATGCCTAGCGCTAGTATACCTATGCCAGAGAGAGTTGAGCCTAAATCTCACGAAACAAATGAAAAGCCTAAACCCGAAGGTATTTGTATAACATTAGCTAAAATTGTAGATCAAAGCGCCAAAAACATTCTTAGAACTATTAGACAATTTTTTATGTATCTAGCTTTGACTGTTGAAAGTTTAAAACATAGTAAGCCAATTCTTAACATGATTAAATTTATGCATATCAGTGAAGGTTCTTTTGCTTTTAAAGATTTTATTAAATCTAGTTTTATACTTTTACATGACATAGTTACTATTACAAAAACAGGGATTAAAGATACTGCTTGGACTATAAAAACTCATACTTTTGATGTTGTATGGAATACATTTAAAGTTTTCAAAGCTTTAGCAGCTAACAGCGTCTATACTTTAAGTGCTAAATACATGCTTCCTTTAACTGGAGTTGGTGGAGCTGCTTTTGCTTTAAACTCTTTTTC
>JAAKFX010000029.1 GCA_011064865.1 Candidatus Anoxychlamydiales bacterium | reverse complement strand
ATTTATAAAAAGATAATTAGCTTATGAAATTTATAATTTGAGATCAAGATCACTTTTATTTTCTTATAGATTTATACCAAAAATAGATCTAGTTGATATTTTATGTTTTTGGTATGATTTTTCTGATAAAAAAATATTTTGTATTTATGATCATTCTAACTTGGCTAATGCTTATTTCTCCAATTCAAATAGAGCAACTATCAGATGTATTTTTCTCAGCTTGTCTTCCACTAGGATCTTCAGAAAATCATCTAACTAATTATTTTGAAAAAAAGATTCTACCGCGTATTGAAAAAAATAATCTTTTCTATGTTGCTTTAGATGACGATAAAATTATCGGTTTTGCTATTTTCGAAAAATGGGAAAAAGATTCTTACTATCTTTGTGAAATGGCTATAAACCCTTCTTATCAAAAAAGAGGTATTGGAAAAAAACTTGTCTTTTCGATTTTTGATAAAGATCTAACAACTCAAAACATTTTGTTGGTTACTAAAATTGATAACCTATCAGCTCAAGGATTTTATAAGGCAATTGGCTTTAAAGCTTCTTCTTTTCAGCATCCTGATTATCCGAAAGATTTTATTGGATTTGAATTTAGAAAAAACTCTCAATAAACTCAACATTAAAAATTTATCACAATAAGGCTTAGATAATTTATTTAAAAAAATGGTTAAATTCTGATGAGTCTCTAACCTTATCAAAATAGTTTTGAGAAATTACACTCTTTAGATCTAAAGATCCAAATTGTTTTGCTGTTTTCAGCCACCCGCCAGAGGGTTTAGGCTCATTTAAAATCGCAAAGGTTTGAGAATTTTTTAAAGCTATTTCCTTGCTTGGAGCTAGTTTATAAGCTTTTGCAGAGAGAGCTTTTACTAATTTATAATTTTCTTCTTTAAATGCGAGATCATGCAAAAGACAAACAGCTTCATCTGCTAATTTATCTTGAACAGAGAGCAGATATTCATAGGTTTTTTTATCCTCTTTTTGATCATGATAGATAAAAGCTAAAAGATGAGTTGCTTGTGTGTAGATCAAACCTTGTTTAGTTTTTTGTCTAAGATCTTCTAATATTGTTTTAGCTTCCTCTTTTTTATTTTGATTGAGGGCTAACTGCGCTTTTGTAAGATCATCTGCTAAAGAATCATCTCTATCACATTTTTGGATATTTCTAGATTTTCGATACATATCAAAACTTTGAAAAGCAAAAAGAAAAAATAGAGCGCCTAATAAATAGTATCTGATTGCAAAAGATACAAGAGCAATAGAGGCTGCTATTATAAAACCTATTAGAAGAGATAGCTTAAAACCTTTAACTCCAAAAAAAGCTTCTAGAGCAATTCTAAGTAGTTGTCCTCCATCTAAAGGAAGCACAGGAAGTAGATTTACAATGGACCAAAAAAGATTCACAACTTGCATAACTTTTATAGTGCCAACAAGGGTGGGATTTTTAAAAAAATTTAACCATAAAATTAAACTTGCTAAAGCAAATAATAAAATCCCAAAAAGAGGTCCATTTAAAACAATTAAAAACTGCTGATAATACTTTAATTTTTTGCCTTGATAAGAGGTAAGTCCTCCCATTGCGATTAGCTCAATTTTAGGGTTTTGTTTGAAAATAAGAGCCATTGTTGCATGACCCAGCTCATGAACCAATACTGAAACAAAAATTATAACTACCCATAGAAGAGTACCAACTAGAGATTGACTCATCAAAAAGCCTATAAATGCCGCAAACAGCCAAAAAAGTGGATGAATATATATAGGAATTTTTGCTCCAGCTCTCATGTATTAATATCCTTCTGTTAATTTTTGTTATGTGTTAGAATATCATTTCAAGCAAGAAAAAAAATTTAAAATGTTTAAGTTTTTCAAAACAAAACTAAAAAGTGTAGCTCTTTCATTAAAAAGGCTATCTATTGGAAGAAAACTAAAAGCTTTATTTTCTAAAAAGATAGATGCAAAGCTCTTCGAAGAGTTAGAAAAGCTTTTTTATGAATCCGATTTAGGAGTAAAAATATCTGTAGAGCTCACAGATAAATTAAAAGATATTTTGAGCAAAGATCCTAATATTTCTACAGATGAAATTCTAAAAATTTTAAAAAATGAGCTTTTAAAAGAGATTGTTATCTATGAAGAAAAAGAGCTAAAAAAACCACATGTAATTATGATTGTTGGAGTTAACGGCTCTGGAAAAACAACATCGATTGCAAAAATTGCAAACTTTTATCATGAGCAAAACAAAAAAGTGCTATTAATAGCTGCTGATACTTATAGAGCTGCTGCTGTAGAGCAACTCTCAAAATGGGCAGAAAAAATAGGTGTTGATATTGTTAAATCTACACAAGGCTCGGATCCCTCATCTGTGGTCTTCGATGGTTTAACAGCCGCAAGAAATAGAGATGTGGATGTAGTAATAATCGATACAGCAGGAAGATTACATACAAAGATAAATTTGATGCAAGAGCTTGAAAAAATAAAAAAAGTAGCGAATAAAGTTATAGAAAGCTCGCCTCATGAAACTATCTTAATTGTAGATGCAACAACTGGACAAAACGGTGTTGATGGAGCTAAAATTTTTAACTCTTATACTCCAATATCTGCATTTTTTTTAACAAAGCTCGATGGCACTGCAAAAGGTGGTATGGTTTTATCAATTCAAAAAGAGTTAAAAGTTCCTATTAAATGGATAGGAATGGGAGAGAAAATGCAAGATATTATACCTTTTGATGCTGAAAAATTTATTGATGATCTTCTATCTACAGATTAGAAATTTCTTTTTTTCTCTACTTTTGTTATACATTAGAAAACAAATAATTAATAAATATGTCAAATAAACAATTCCAAGAACTTCTGCAAGATGTTTTGATTTATCTACAAGATTTTGAAGAGGATTATATAGAGACAAATTCAGATTATTTCAATAGTGATTTAAAAAAGTTATCAACAAAAAATCAATTACAAAACAATTCTATCGATCAGAAAAAATCGAATTTTAATATTCAAAATGCTTTAAGTACAACTCTTTTAGACAAAAAAAATATACAAGAGCCGAAAACACCTTTAAAGACAGAACCTATAGCTATCCCCAGCAGTGATAATAATAAAAATATTGAAGTAAATGAGATAAAAAAAACTCAAGTTATTAAAAAAATTGCAGAAGAAGATTTGAGAAAAAAAGAAGTAGGTAACAAACTAGATTTAGCAAAAGATAGCTCTGATAAAAAAATCATAGAAAACAAAACTATTATTAGAGATAAAAAACCGAAAATTTTTGAAGATGATTTATCTGATATAAAAAAGACAATTCAAAAAGTTTTTCCAAATATAAACATAGTAAGCTCCTTGGATGACAAAATTGCAAAACAAAAAGCTAAAAAATATAAACTTAAAAACATTGCAGCACCGATTACAATTTTAGCTTATAAAGAAAACGAAAAGCATTATAGATTTTTAGAAAAAATTGCAATTGCCATGCATGTTTATTTTTATCCTACAAAAGTTGTCTCAGAATATCTTTTAGAAAAAGAAAAAAGTGGGAATGATTTTTTATCTGATAGCGATATTTTCCTGATAATCGCATCTGATTATACAATATTTGAGCTGCCTAATCTAAGAACCTATTATAAAGAAAATCCTATAAAAGGTGAAAAGCATTTGAAAAATAAAGCTCTATTTTTATTACCAGATATCTCTCTATATTTAAAAGAGCCTACTCTGAAAACCTCTCTTTTCAAAGCCCTTAAACAAAAAATACAAAATTTAAACGATGAAATTTGCAAGCATAATACTAGAGAGTAATATTGACAAAACTTTAGATTACTCTATCCCTCAAAATTTATTAGATCAAATAAAAGAGGGTCAGCTAGTTGAAGTTCCTTTAAAAAGAACCTTAAAAAAGGGCTTTATTCTATCTTTGAAAGACACAACTGAGATCAAAAATGTTTTAAATATTAATAGAATAGTTTTTGATGAAATCATTTCAAAAGATCTTTTTGAGCTAGCGCTTTGGATGGCTAAATATTATAGCTGTTCACTTTCTAAAATATTTAGATGTATTATCCCCTCATCTATTAGAAAAGAGATAAACCCAAAATATAATATTTTCATAACATCGAATAAAACAAAAAAAGATCTTTTAGAAATTTATAAAATTTGTCTAAAAACCAATCCAAAACAAGCAAAAGCTATTGAATATTTTTTAAAAATAAAAAAAGGCATTTTATTATCTAAGCTTTTATTGGATACAAATTTATCGAAAGCTCCGATTGATACTTTAATAAGAAAAAAAGTTTTTATCTCAAAAAAAATCTATTCAGACGAAAGTGACATTTTAAAAAATTTTGAATATTTTCAAACAAAAGCTAAAAAACTAACTTCTGAGCAGCAAAATGCATTAGATAATATCTCCAAGAGCTTAGATAAATCAATATTTGAGACCCATCTAATTCATGGAATCACAGGTAGTGGTAAAACTGAAATCTATCTTCAAGCAATTGAAAAAGCTCTTCAAAGTAATAAAAATGCATTAATGATGGTACCAGAAATTGCTCTTACCACTCAAACTATTGAAGGATTTAGATCTCGATTCAAAGAAAAAATAGCTGTTTTGCATCATAAAAGATCTGCAGGAGAAAAAACACAGGCTTGGGAAAATATTTTACAAGGCAAAGCAAAGATTGTAATTGGAGCTAGATCTAGTGTTTTTGCTCCAATAAAAAATTTAGGTCTTATTATTGTTGATGAAGAGCATGATCCTTCATACAAACAATCAGATGAGAGCCCTACTTATAATGCTAAACATTTAGCTATTATGAGAGCTAAATTTTTAAATGCTACTGTTGTTTTGGCATCAGCTACGCCTTCTATCGAAACGTATTACAATGCAACAATAAAAAAATATACACTATCTACTCTAACATCAAGGATTGGATCATCTAATTTAGCAACTGTTAGAGTAATAAATATGAAAGATGAAATAAAAAAATCCAAAAGCTATTTTTCTAACGAGCTTTTAGATGCTATAAAACAAAGACATGAGAAAGGTGAACAATCTTTGCTGTTTTTAAATAGAAGAGGCTATAACACATCTTTGCACTGTTTAAATTGCTCTTATGTTTTTAAATGTAAACATTGCGATATTACTCTCACATATCATAAAAAAGATAATATCTTATCTTGTCACCTTTGTGGCTATAAATCTCATATCTTTAGACACTGCCCGGAGTGTCAAAGCTCTGAATATATTAAATACAAAGGTTTTGGAACAGAGCATATTCAAAGCGCTTTAAAAGCAATTTTTCCAGAGATAAAAACACTCAGAATTGATAGAGATACAACGACTCAAAAACACTCACATGAAATACTATTTAAATTATTTAAATCAGGTAAAGCATCTGTTTTAATAGGCACTCAAATGATTGTTAAAGGGCTTCATTTTCCATCTGTTACTTTAGTTGGTATATTAAATACTGATAGCGCACTGAATATTCCAGATTTCAGATCATCAGAGAGTGTATTTCAATTAGTTACTCAAGCATGTGGTAGAGCGGGTAGAGCGACTTTAAAAGGTGAGGTAATTATTCAAACTTATATACCAGAAAATGAGACGATCAAATTAGCATCAAAGCAAGATTATTTAAGTTTTTATAACTTAGAGATTAAAAATAGAGAGTTTTTTGATTATCCACCATTTATCCAAATGGCAAAAATTGTACTTTCTTGCAAAGATGAAAAAAAAGCTCAAAATGCTGCAAATCTTTTTAGAGAAAAAATAATAAAAAATCTAAACTCTGATTATAAAATTCATCCAACTGTAGTATCTGGTAGAGCGAAAATGCAAGATACATATAGATTCCAATTTCTCATAAGAGGAAAAAACATGATGTATCTTAGTAAGATTTTAGATAAAACAAAAAAAGAGCTCGCTTTAAGCTATGGTATATCTTTATTTATAGATATCGATCCTATATCTACTTTTTTCTAACAAACTGATTTTTTGCTTGATTGATAAACATTTCCATTCCATAGATAACAAGACATCCTTTATCTTGCGCACTTTTTAAAAATGCAGTCTCTACTGGTTTTGATACTATATCCATAGCGATTGTCCCGGGTATTAAAGCTTGGACAGGTACTATATTGATACCTTCTCTACTAGAGGACGTTGCATTAATAATGGCATCATAACCCTCTTTCATGATCTCTTCTATTTTATCTAATGGATAAGCTCTACATTGCAATTTTGTTGCTAAATTATAAGCTTTAGTTTGGTCACGATTGAAAATGATTAAATTAGCCCCTCTTTTAACAGCTTCATTAGCAATAGCTTTTGCAGCACCACCAGCTCCTAAAAGAAGCAGTTTTTTATCTTTTACTTTCATTTTTCTTTCTATTGAATCTAAAGCAGCAATTCCATCAGTATTAAATCCAATAAATTTTTCCCTATCAACTAAAATTGTATTGATAGCATCAACTTTAGATCTATCTTCAGTGAGAAAAGAGAGTACTTTTTCTTTTAAAGGCTTGGTTACGCTAAAACCTTTAAATGGAAATTTTTTCACATAAGAAAAGAAAATTGGAAGCTCATGCGGTTGCAGATTAATTTTTACATAAAGAGCTTTTTTATTTTGTTTTAAAAACTCAGAGTTATGAAAAACATGTGAAATGCTTTGATCTATAGGATATCCTAAAAGAGCATATATTTGAGTATCGGCATTTATATTTTTAAAATTGTAAACAGATGTAATCTCTTCAATACTTACTTGTCCTGCAGTAATTTTTTTATCGACATATGTATAAGTTATTGGATTATTGAACATTTTAGATATTACTCTAGAAAAGGAACCGCTTTCTCCCATAGCAACGACAATGAGTTTGCCATCTTGATTATTTTTTAAAAATTCTAACATTCTAAAAGCATCGATTGAGTTGTTTGCATATGTAGCAATTTTATAAAAACTAGCATAAGGATTTTTTAAACTTTGATATATTTCATTTAAATTACTCGGAGTATTTTGAAAGTTATGATAGGAAACTATAATCTCCACATCAGGATGTTCTTTTTTCATTTTTTCTACAAATTCTAAAGAAGTACCATGCTCTAGATCAAAAAACTGTGGTTGGAGAGTAAATAGTCTTGATAAATCAAAATATTTTTTCTTCTCATGTTGAAGGTATTTACCTCCATTTTCTTTTGTTCTTAAAGAAAAAATTATAGGTTTATCACAATAATTGATCAGCTTTTTTATTTTTTCTAAATCAATTGAATCCAATAAATCTAACCTAAGCTCTATAGCATCTGCATCTTTAGAATTTTTAATTTGTCTTTTAGCTGAGAAAAGATCAGGACCTGTAATAATTGCTACTAACATGTTTAACCTCCAAACATAAAGCTAAAGAGTTTACAATATGATTTTCAATAATTTCAACATTAATTATTGATTTGCCGATATTTTTTAACAAAGTAAATCGATTTTTTCCAAAAATGTTTTTTTTGTCTCTTTTTAAAAAATCGATAATTAGATCTTTTGAAAATTTTCCATGATTAACTAGTAATTGTTTTTGCTTCAAAAAATTATAAATTTTTTCAAAATTTTTATATGACAAAAAGTTCATTTTATAAGATAGATAGCTCTCTATTAATATTCCCCAAGCTAGAGCTTTTCCATGCACCATTTTATAATTTAAGCTCGCCTCTATAGCATGAGAGATGCTATGGCCGAAATTTAGTTTTTTTCTAATTGATTTTTCATTTTCATCTTTTTCGATAACTTGTTTTTTTATTTTCAAACTATCAATTATCAAATTCTGAGTAATCTTTTTGCTCTTTAATAAATCGTAAAAAAAAAAAGCTTTCATTATAAGCGCATGTTTTAACATTTCTACAAGACCATTTTTCATTTCATCATTGCTTAGAGTTTTTAAAACTTCAAAATCTATAAAAACAGCTTTTGGATGATAGATAGCTCCGATTAAATTTTTACCATATTTGGTATTGACAGCAGTTTTACCGCCAATAGATGCATCAACCATTGCGAGCAGAGTCGTTGGAATTATTACATATGAAATTCCTCTCATATAAGTTGCTGCTATAAAACCAGAGATATCGCTAACTATACCACCTCCTATAGCAATTATTAGAGAATCTTTTGTAAAATTATCTTTTAGCATCTGTTCTTCTAAATAAGTTTTCGTCTCGATGGTTTTATTTTCTTCACCATCTTCAAAGCTCAATAATTTTACTTTGACATTTTTTTTTAAAAAATTTTCAAAAAGAGGTTTTGCATAGATATTCTTAATACTTTTGTGAGTTATAATTACAAAATTGTTTGCTAATTTTTGACAAAAATCTATTATGAAAAAATCATGCAAAAGATTTTTTTTATAAAATATCTCGTAGCTTTTATGTTTAAGATTTATTTTTAGTTTTTTCATCTCTCATACTCATTTTTTCAGATAAATAGTCTCTTTTCATTTGTAAATCTTTTTTTTGTAAAAAATTCAAAAGATATGAATCTACCAAAACTAAAGAGCACATAGCTTTTACAACAATACTCGCACGAATAGCTACACATAGATCAAATCTACCATCATTTGAAAAACTCAAAATTTTTTCATTTCCATAGATATCTAGAGTTTTTTGAGTTTTAGCAATAGTAGGAGTTGGCTTAAAAGCAACTCTTCCGATAATTGGCATACCAGTTGATATGCCAGCTAAAATCCCCCCTTCATTATTAGTTTTAGTTTGAATTTTGCCATTTTTCAAAATGTATGTATCGTTTCTACTTGAGCCTGTTTTTTTTGCAGCTTCAAATCCATCACCGATCTCAAAACCTCTAGTGGCTGGTATACTCATTAATGCATTCGCTAGTTTTGCATTTAACTTCTCATAGATAGGATCTCCTAGCCCATCTGGCGTATTTAATATTACAAATTCAACAACTCCCCCTATAGAATCTTTTTCATCTTCTATTTTTTTTAATCTTTGAAGCATCTTTTTTTCAGCTTCAATATCAGGACAAAAAATTGAGCTTTTATCGATATTTTTTAAATCTTTTAAATCTACATTAGCTTCAATATCCCCGATAGCTTTTACGTATGCAAAAACTTGAATATTTTCTTTTTTTAGTATCTTTGTAGCTAAAACAGATGCACAAACTCTTGAAGCGGTTTCTCTAGCTGACGCTCTAGAGGCTCCTCTATGATCAAAGATCTTATACTTTTGAAGATATGTAAAGTTTGCATGTGATGGCCTTAAAAGATTTTGGATTTTATCATAGTTTTTAGACTTTATGTCTGTATTTTCTATCAAGATACAAATTGGAGCTCCTGTAGTTTTTCCCTCAAAAACTCCTGAAACAATTTTAGCTTTTTCTTTTTCATCTCTTTTAGACACAAAAGATTTTGAAAAAGCTTTTCTTTTTTTTAGCTCTAAATTAATTTCATTATCAGTTATCTCAACATTTGATGGACATCCATCTATAACAACGCCTATTACCTGTCCGTGAGATTCTCCAAAAGTAGTAATTTTAAATATTTTTCCAAAACTATTAGACATAAACTTTTTCTCTTATCTCATATGCAATTGTTTCAATATCTTTATTATCTGTTTGAATAGTGACATCAGCAAATCTCTCATAGATGCTTTTTCGTCTCTCAAATTTCTCTTCAAATAACTTATCATCTGTAAAAATAGATTTTTTCTCTTTTGCAATTCTGTTTTTTAAAATCTTTTTTGAAGCTTTTAGATATAAAATTTTTTTATCTTTAAAAGCTAAAATATTTTCTTGATTTAATATTGCGCCGCCGCCTAATGCAATCACTGAGTCTTCTACATCTTTGATAGATAAAACCACAATACTCTCTAATTTCCTAAATTTTTCTTCTTTTAAAAATGTAAAAATCTCAAAGATATTTAATCTTTTTTTAAATTTTTCAAAAATTTTTCTTTTTATAAGTTCATCCGTATCTATAAGTTTTTTTTGCAATATCTTTGAGAGCTTTTTTGCAACAGAGCTCTTACCCGCATTTTTAAATCCAATTAATACTATATTCATAAAATATGAGCTCCAAGAGATTGAAACTCTTTTTTAAAGTTAGGATAAGTCTTGTCTATACAATTTATATCTTCAATGATGCTAGGCTCTAAAACACCTAAAGCTCCAACTGTTAGGGCCATTGCAATTCTATGATCTTTATAAGAGTTTACTCTAGCAGCTTTTAAAGAAGATTTTTTAACTTCTAGCCCATCTTTTTTAGTCTCGATTTTAGCTCCCATTTTTTTTAGCTCACTCGCAATTGTACAAATACGATCTGATTCTTTTTTTCTAGCATTCAAAGCATTTTTTAAAACAATCGTGCCATCATTATAGCATCCCAAAACAGCTAATATAGGAACAGAATCTATAAAATTATCAACATCTATTTCTAAATTTCCTTTTAGATTAGATTTTTTTACTGATATGGTTTTATTCAATCTGTCTATTTCAATTTTAGCTCCTAGTTTTTGAAAAATTTCAATTGTTTTTTGATCTGCTTGAAACTCATCAAATACCACATTTTTTATAGCAATTTCACTTTGAGTTATAAGAGTAGCTACTATCAAAAAAAGTATAGTGCTAAAATCTGTTGGAATTTCATATTCAAAAGATTTGAAAATTTTTCTAACATTTTTTGTGGGATCGATTACAAAATTTTCAAAATTTTTATTTTCATAAAAAATACCCATTTTATCTAACCAACCAAGTGTCATCAAAACCCACGGTTTTTCTTTTGGATTTTTTACTTTGATTTGAATTTTATTTTTTAATAAAGCAGAAGCTATTAAAATAGAGGATACATGCTGAGAATCTTCGCCATCGATCTCTATCATATTTGCTTTAAATGGCCCTTTTATCTCCATGGGAGCAAAGTCTTTTTTTTTAATAGATGTAATTTCAGCACATGTTAAATTTAAAACATCTATAAGAGGCTTCATCGATCTATTATTTTGAATAGATTCATCTCCTGTTATCAAAATCTTTTTATCAGCTAGAGCATATATCGATGTAAAAAATCTAAGAGCAATCCCTGAATTTAGAACATCTAATTTCTCATTTTTTTTCAGATCAATTTTTCTATTTACACCTAAAATTTTTAAATTATTTTTTTGAATTTTTATCTTCGCTTTAAATTTTCTGCACCCTTCTATAAAAGCTATTGTATCTTTTGTTTTTAAAAAATTTTTGATTTTTGTCTCGCCTTTAGCTAAAGATGCAAATAAAATAGCTCTCATAGTTTGAGATTTTGATGTTGGCGCAATTATTTCACCTGACAGAGTGGACTTTTTGACAAAATAATTTTTCATTGTAATTGTTATTACTTCATTCAATTGAAAAAAAGGCCTACATTATATATGATTTTGATAAAAGTTAAAATAGGAAAGTCATTTAAAATGGATATAAAAACCCCTGACTATCATGAGATTGAAGAGTTTCAAAATCGATCTAAAAAATTAAAAGAGATTAGAGATTTAGGTATAGATCCCTATCCTCATAAATATATGCCAACGCACAATGCTAAAGAGATTCATAATCTATATGATGAAAAAGATGTAGCTCGCTTCGATGATGCAGCAGCTGGCGAAACACCACTTGTTAAATTCGCAGGCCGGCTCGTTTTATTTAGAGCTATGGGTAAAAATGCTTTTGCTCAACTTCAAGATGAGAGTGGCAAAATTCAAGTAATGTTTAATAGAGAGCTTTCAAAAGTAGATTCCTATGATGTAGAGAAATCTAAAGACAAACAATCTCATATTAAATTTATCGAAAAAAAACTTGATCTCGGTGATATTTTAGGTGTTGAGGGTAATCTTTTTCATACTCAAAAAGGTGAGCTTACAATCTTTGTAAAAAAAGTAACTGTACTTTCTAAATCTCTGCTTCCCTTGCCTGATAAACACTCAGGCCTCGCAGATCTTGGCGTTAAATACAGAAAAAGATGGTTAGATCTACTTACAGATCCTAAAGTTATCGATACATTTATTTTAAGATCTAAAATTATCAAAATGATAAGGGAATATCTAGATGATGCCGATTTTTTAGAAGTTGAAACTCCAGTTTTGCAAAATGTTTATGGTGGCGCTCAGGCCAAACCCTTTAAAACTCATATAAATGCACTTCATCAAGATATGTATCTTAGAATTTCTTTAGAAATACCGCTCAAAAAGCTTCTGGTTGGAGGCTTTAATAGAGTTTATGAAATTAGTAAAGTTTTTAGAAATGAAGGTATAGACAAAACTCACAATCCTGAATTTTCTCTTTTAGAAGCATACGCTGCATATTGGGATTATAATGATTTAATGGAATTTACAGAAAACCTATTCGAGACAATTGCTCTAAAACTATTTAATACTACAAAAATTGAATATGGCAAACATACAATAGATGTAAAAGCTCCTTGGAAAAGATTTTCTATGAAAAAAGCAATAAAAGAGTATGGAAAAATAGATGTTGAAAAGTTATCTGATGCAGATCTACACAAAAAATTATTAGAAACATCAGTAGATAGAGAAAAATTAAAAAATGCTACTAGAGGAAATTTAATAGCACTGTTATTTGAAGAAACTGTTGAAGATAAATTAATTCAGCCCCATCACATCACCGATCATCCAATAGAAACCACACCTCTTTGTAAACTTCATAGAGATCCTAAAGAAAAAGCTGACAAAATAGTTGAAAGATTTGAAAGTTTTATTGCAGGTCATGAATTTTTAAATGCATATTCTGAGCTCAATGATCCTGAAATTCAAAGAGAGCTTTTAGTAAATCAAGCAAAAAAACTTTTATCAGGCGATGAAGAGGCTCATCCTCTCGATGAAGAATTTATTGAAGCTATCTGCCAAGGAATGCCGCCTGCTGCGGGTTTTGGTATTGGAATAGATCGGTTAATAATGCTATTTACAAACACATCTTCCATTCGAGATGTTATTTTCTTCCCAATTATGAAACCAGAAGAATAGCTATTGCAAAGAATAAAAAGTTATTTCTTTTTTAATCTAGCACCATCTGGAAGATCTTCTATAATGTAGCCATGATCTAAGATAAGATCTCTAAGCTCATCAGCTAAAGCAAAATTTTTATTTTTGCGAGCATCTTTTCTTTTTTCGAAAGCTTCTTCAACAACTTTTGGAATTTTTTCTTTTTCTTCTAAAAAGATAAAACCCAAAACACTATCAGTTTCTTTTAAAAATTTTAAAGTTTTCAAAGCTTCTTTTTTGGATATTTTTTTATCATCGATAAGATGATTGATTTCTCTTATTAAATCAAAAATAGCGCTAAGAGCTGATGAAATATTTAGATCATCTGCTATTGCTTCGATAAAAAGATTTTTTTCTTTTTTTATGATATCTTCTACTAAATTATTTTCATTTTCATCTTTGATAGATTTTAACCTATCTACAAAATCTAAAATTCTTTGAACAGATGCTTTTGCAGCTTTAAGAGACTCGAATGTAAAATTTAGCTGAGTTTTATAATGGGTTTGCAATAGCATATATCTAATATCTCTTCCACTATATCCCATAGTAGTGAGATCTCTAAGAGTATAAAAATTGCCTAAGCTTTTAGACATTTTTTTACCATCAACTATCAAGTGCTCAGCGTGAGCCCAATGAAGAACAAATGTTTCATGAGTAAAAGATTCTGATTGAGCGATTTCATTTTCATGATGAGGAAATATATTATCTACCCCACCACAGTGAATATCGATATTTGAGCCAAGAAGTTTAAGTGCCATTGCAGAGCATTCGATATGCCAGCCAGGTCTTCCTTTTCCAAAAGGGCTATTCCAATAAATATCGCCATCTCTTTTTTCTACGTAAGCTTTCCATAAAACAAAATCTGAGACATTCTCTTTTTCATATTCATCAGTTGATACTCTTTTAGATGCCCCTTGTTTTAAACTTTTCAAATCTAAATGAGAGAGTTTTCCATAGTCTTTAAATTTATCAATAGAGAAATAGATGCTCCCATCAACTCCCTTATAAGCTATTTTTTTATCAACGAGCTTGATTATGATATCTAACATATGTTCGATATATTGAGTCGCTTTTGGATAAAATTCAGCCTTCTCGATATTTAATGTCATTAAATCTTCGAAAAAAGCTTGTCTAAATGGTTCTGTAAATTCTAAAAGTGAAACGTTTTTATTGATCGCACCTTTTAAAGTTTTATCATCGATATCAGTGATATTCATAACTTGTGTGACAGAAAACCCAAAATATATCAAACTCCTTCGAAGTAGATCTTCAAAAATATATGCTCTTAAATTTCCAATATGCGCAAAGTCATATATAGTTGGTCCACAAGTATAGATACGAATAGTTTTTCCATCTTTAGGTACAATTTTTTCTTTTTTTCGTGTCTGAGTATTATAAAGCTTCAAATGTTCAATAATCATATTCTTAATCTATCATAGTTTGTAAATATCTGTAATCGATTTTACCTGTACCCATTAAAGGAATAACATCCATATTTTTAACTTCAGATATCTTAACAATATTAGAAAATCCCGCTTCTTTTAAGATAGTATTAGCCTCATTTTTTGTAAGCTGAGTTGTTGTAAATAAAACAAGTTTTGGACGGGTTTCATCTATCTCTTTTGCACAAGCAGCTAAAATAGGTCCATCTAATTCTATATGGGTTCTTGTAATTATCTCGTCTGTAATCACCTCTTCTATAGCACCTAAACTAACCATTTCTCCACCGATTTTGGTAAATCTTTTCAATCTTCCAGAAATTATCAAATTACCATCTTTATCAAAATACCCTAAATCTCCTGTTCTATACCAGTTTTCATCCTGGATTGTGATAAAAGGATATTTTTTCTCAGCAATATATCCTTTAAAAACATTAGGTCCTTTTACACAAATCTCCCCTTCTTTATCATTTGGCAAAACATTTTCTTTTTCAGGATCGATAAGGCAAATCTCTAAATTTTCTAAAGGTTTCCCAACGCCTTTTTCTCTGATTCCTTCCATGTTAATAGTAATAGCAGGAGCGCACTCGGTAATACCATAGCCTTCAACTAAAATCTTATCAGAGCCAAGTGCTTTGACTTTATCAAAAAGCTCTTTTGGGGTTCTTTCAGCACCAGATACAAACATTCTAATTGTTTTTAGCTCATCTTTTGTCCCAGCTTGCAGAATCCCTTTTAAAAAACTTGGAGGAGCGCAGATAATAGTAGCCTTCCACCTTTCAATTCCTTCAGCTAAAGAATAGCTATCTGTTGGATCTGGATAAAAAGCAATTTTTGTACCAGATAAAATAGGTAAAAGACCCACTATTGAAAATCCAAATGAATGAAACGGAGGAAGTATCCCATAATAAATATCACCTGAGTGTAATTGAACCGTTTTCATAGCAGCTTTTTGATTGGATAAAATATTTTTGTGTGTCAGAGGAACGCCTTTAGGAGCAGCTTCTGTTCCAGATGTAAATAAAACAACGCCCGTATCATCTTCGGAGACTTTATCTAATCCTAAAACTTTAAGTAGACCTTTTGTCGTATTAAATGTTTTCAAAAGAGCTGATATTTTATTCCATTTAGATATTCTTTTTTTAATATCTTCCAAATAGACAATTTTTTTTGATAAATGGCCAAATTCAACATTTGATATTTTTTCTAAAAATCTCCATGAGCTAATCACTGTATCTGCATGAGTTACTTGCATCATATGATTTAAATATCTAGGCCCCAAAGTCCAATTAAGCATTACAGGAATCTTATTAGCAAGCAAGGTTGCTAAAATAATAAGATATGCTCCAACCGATGATGGAAGTAAAATAGCTATATGTTTCGATGGATATTTTTTTATCTCTCGAGAGAAAACTATCGCAGCTATTTTTAATTTTTTATATGACATCACTCCAATTAAATCATCACCAACAGCTGAAAAATCTTTCATCTTAGAACAAGCTATCAAAAATGCTTCTTGAATAGTTCTGCCCTCTGCAACAAAAGGAGGTGGCCTTTTTGTCTCTTCTGGCCAAATATGCAGCTCTACCTCTTCTAGTTTTTTTCTAACTATTTTTTTTGTACCTTCGGCTATCTCTAGAGCATCTTGTACTGTTTGCATATCTTCAGGTCCAACAGCTCCAATATCATAATGGACACCTAAAAAAGTAATAAAT
>JAAKFX010000028.1 GCA_011064865.1 Candidatus Anoxychlamydiales bacterium | reverse complement strand
ATTCAAATTTGGTTTAGGCAAAATAAATTTGTAAAAATGCTTGATGATGCGGGTATAGGGGCTGGCACAAAATCTGTGAATGATGATTTTTCACTCTCAGGTTTAAATGCTAGTTTAAAAATTCAATTTTAATAATTTATAATAAAATTTTAATTAAGTGGTGCGATCATTTCTTGAGTTGAAGATTCAAAAATTACTTTTCATTACATAGAAGAAATTTATATTTTTATAAAAAGCTAAGCTTACAATATAATTTGGACAAAAATCAAAAGATTATATATAATCGTGTGTCAATAGAATTATTTAATATATTGGAGATAAAATGTCTAGATATACTGGCCCTAAAAACCGAATAGCTCGAAAATTTGGATGCAATATTTTTTCAAGAGCAAGAAATCCACTTCTACACAAACCGAATCCTCCGGGAGTACATGGTGCAAAAAGAAGAAAAAAATCTGATTTTGGCCATCAGTTAGAAGAGAAGCAAAAACTAAGAGCTGTCTATGGACAAATCACAAATAAGCAATTGATACTAACATATAGAAAAGCAGTAAAACAACCAGGCAATAGTGCTCATAACTTTTTACAAAGATTAGAGTGTAGATTAGATAATATTGTTTTTAGATTAAAGCTAGCACCTACTATATTTGCATCTCAGCAATTGATCTCTCATGGTCATGTATTAGTAGATGGTAAAAAAGTAGATATTAAATCTTTTCAAGTGAAACAGGGTATGAAAATTTCTTTAAAAGAGAAGATAAAGAAGCTAATAATTGTAAAAGAAGCGCAAGAATCTGCAAGAGAGCTTCCTGAATATTTAACATTAGCTGATGACAAATGCTCAGGAGAGCTTGGATCTGTACCATTAGTTGAGCAAATACCGCTTCCTTTAATAGTAAACATTCCACTCGTTTGCGAATTTTTAGCTCACACAACTTAAAATTTTAATTTTAGCCAATCTTCTCAGGTTGGCTTTTTTTCAAGTTGGCTTTTTCTCAGGCTGACTTGTTTTTCAGGCTAACTTGTTTTTTAGAAATATCAAATCAATAATTTCTTTAGATTTTAAAAGATATGCAGATATAAATAGTGTAGTTATATAAGTAATAGATAGAGTCAAAAAGCTATTTATTTTAGTCAAAAATTTAGTTGGAAAATTTTGTGACATATTCACAAGAAAGTAAATCGAAGGATCTTTTAAAACGTAGCCTATTAAAAAAGTTGCTAGAGCAGCTAAAGAACTACATAAAATAATTTTAAAAAAAGATGTAAAGAGAAATTTGTCAAAAATTTTCAAAAATCTTTTTTTCAAAAAATAGCTTAGAAGTAGAAAATTAAAAAGAGCACTGATGCTGGTAGATATTGCAACTGACATAGATTGCATATTGAATATGAATATAAAAATAGAATTTAAAATTATATTTAAGAGTACGGATAGAACAGCTGAAATAGTAGGAATAAAATAGTGTTTTTTAGCATAAAATGCTTGAGAGATTATCATTATAAAGCTTGCAAAGCTAAGCCCTATTGCATATCCATAAAGACAGTAACTGGTATTTATTAAAGCATCTAGTTTAAATGATCCTCTTGCAAATATAAGATTTACAAGCGATGGACCAATTAGTATTAAGCAGATAGTTGCTGGAAACATAAGAGCAAAACTTTTAGCAATAGCTAAATTAAAAAACTTTTTAAAACTTGTAAAATCCTGAGTTTTATAAGCTCTTGTAAGTGGCGGCAGTATAGCTGATGATATTGCAATAGCAAAAAGCGCTAGAGGCAGTTGATAGAGCCGCATTGCATACCAAAGATACGCTGCACCCTCTTTTTCAGAAAAAGTTGCAAAAAGAGCATCTAAAGCGCTATTTATTTGAACAGCGCCAATGCCAAGAATTGATAAGGTAATTGGTTTTATTAAAGCTTTAATCTCAGGTGAAAATAGCTTAAATTTAAAAAGTTCTTTAAAGCTTAATTCTTTTGAAATTATTTTAAAACTAGATAGCGCAGTTGTGAGATATTGAAATAAAAAAGCTATGACAACAAAAATCGCTAAAACATAGACAAATTTTTCATCAGACAAATTTCTAAAAAGTAAACAGCTTAAAATCCAAATTATATTAAAGGATACTGGCGCTATAGATGGAAGAAAATAGCTTTGATGACACTGCAAAAAAGCGCTGTTTATTGCATATAGGCAGATAAACAAAAGCCCAAAAGACATAATCTGAGTAAGCTGAATTATCTCTTTGTTCAAATTTGTAAAAGAGAATAGAAAAATTTCACTAAAAGTTATAATTCCTATTAATAATAAACTAATAGAAAAAAATAGATCTCTATAAAAAAATGCAGCCTTTTTTTTATCTTCTAGTCTTAAATTTTCGTAGTGCGGGATAAATCCTGCTTGAAGTGAGGCCTCACCTATCAATCTTCTAAAGAGATTTGCAAATCTATAAGCTACCATAAAAGCGGCTACATGAGCAGATGCGCCAAAAAAAAACGCCATTAAAACATCTCTGAGTAGACCGGAGATTCTGCTAAAAAAGGTCCCTAAAAAGAAATTTTTAAATGATTTTGTAATTGATACAGAACTATCTATGCTCATAAAATACCTATATATGCTATGATAGGCATTGTTAAAAATTAAAAAAAGCAAAATACTTGCATTTCATTTTTTTTATTTTTTTACAAAAAATTTTAAGGATTTGTATGTCAAAAGAAGAGAGTTTAGTAGGAGCGCATACTTCCATTGCAGGTAGTGTTTTCAATTCTATAAATGAGGCTACTTCACTTGAGGCTAACTGCTTTCAGATATTTACAGCAAATCAAAGACAGTGGAGAGCAAAACCGATTAGCGCCGTAGATGCTAAAAAATTTTTGCAATTAAAAAAAGATGCGAAAATAAAAAAAACTGTATCTCACAATAATTATCTAATTAATTTGGGATCTCCTAAAAAAGATGCTCTAGAAATATCAAAAAAAGCTTTTTTAGAGGAGATTGAAAGATGTCATAGCCTTGAAATTGATTATTTAGTATTTCATCCAGGATCTGCTTTAACATCCACTCAAGATGAGTGTTTAGATACTATAGCAGACTCTATTTTATCATTTGAAAAAGCGGTTAAAAAAGGTAAAACTCGTCTGCTTTTAGAAACAACAGCAGGACAAGGAACAAATGTCGGATATAAATTTGAGCATTTGGCATATATTATAAAAAAAGTAAAAGATAAAATTCCAATTGGAGTTTGTTTAGATACTTGTCATATCTTTGCAGCTGGCTATGATATTAGAGATAAAAAAGGATTTGTTAAGGTTTTTGATGAATTTGCAAAGATCATTGGCATGAAAAATCTATATGCATTTCATATAAATGATTCAAAAGTAGATTTAGGATCTAGAAGAGATCGTCATGAAAGTTTAGGCAAAGGTAAAATTGGACTAGAGTGTTTTAAATGTTTAATGCAAGAGAAAACTTTTAACAATATGCCAAAAATATTAGAGACTCCGAATGAAGAGATTTGGAGGGATGAAATTCAACTTTTAAAAAATTTTAGCGAGCTAAAAAAATGAGAATAAAAATTAAAAAAATATTAAAATCTGATGAGAGTATCGTTGGAAAAAAAGTAAAAGTCTGTGGTTGGATAAAAACGATTAGAGAACAAAAAAGTTTTGCTTTTATAGAAATAAACGATGGATCTAGTTTAGCAAATCTGCAAGCTATAATTGAAAGCTCCAATGATGATTTTAGAAAAGTTTTAGAAATATCTATTGGCGCATCTGTTTGTTTAGATGGAGAAACAGTTAAAAGTCCTGGTAAAAACCAAAAATTTGAGCTAAAAATAGATAAAATTACAATTATTGGACTCTCTACAGAAGACTATCCTCTTCAGAAAAAAAGACACTCATTTGAATATCTTAGAACAATCTCTCATCTAAGATGTAGAACAAATATGGGCGGAGCTGTAACTAGGGTTAGAAACTCTCTCGTTTATCATTCTCATAAATTTTTTCAAGATAGAGATTTTTTATATATTCAAACTCCAATAATTACAGCATCTGATACTGAAGGCGCAGGTGAGCTTTTTAGAGTAACAACTCTAGATGATTTAAAAAAAGATCCTAAAGAGGACTTTTTTAAAAAAGCTACATTTTTAACAGTCTCAGGACAATTAAATGCAGAAGCTTTTGCTTGCTCTATGTCGGATGTATATGTGTTCTCCCCAACATTTAGAGCTGAAAATTCTCATACCTCTCGTCATCTTGCAGAATTTTGGATGTTAGAGCCTGAGATCGCTTTTGCAGATCTTAAAGATGATATCAATCTCGCATCCGATTATATAAAATATATGGCTAAAGTTGCTTTAGATGAAAATGAAGATGATTTAGCTTTTTTTGATAAATTTATCGAAAAAGGGCTAATAGATAGATTAAAACATGTAGTAGACTCCCCTTTTGAAGTTATCACATATACCGAAGCTATAAAAATCTTAGAAAAATCTGATCAAAAATTTGAGTTTAAAGTGAAATGGGGCTCAGATCTTCAATCTGAGCATGAAAGATATTTAACAGAGAAGCATTTTAACAAACCTACAGTTGTCATCGATTATCCAAAAGATCTAAAAGCTTTTTATATGAAAGACAACGAAGATGGAAAAACTGTAGCTGCTATGGATATATTAGTTCCTAAAATTGGAGAAATAGTTGGAGGCTCTCAAAGAGAAGATAACTTTGATCTATTAAAACAAAAAATTCAAAATAAAAATTTAGATCTAGAAACATACAAATGGTATTTAGATTTAAGAAAATATGGCTCTGTTCCACACGCTGGATTTGGCGTTGGTTTTGAAAGACTTATTCAATTTGTCACAGGAATTGAAAATATAAGGGATGTAATCCCTTTTTATAGAGCAGCTGGCGCTGCTGATTTTTAATTTGAATTTCATTTTTCTTTATGTTAACTAAAAGTAAATAGGAGATTTTTAAATGAGCGATAGCACTTCCGGTATTCCTCCTTCTGGAGCAGATAAACCAAAACCGGACAAAATGCAGCCGATAAAACCAAAACCTCAAGATCTTGTGCCCCCAGGCCAAGATGATGATTATGAATATATGGGTTTTACTTTTGCCAATAAAAAAGATTATGACACTTTTAAATATAAGTTTTTATCCAATATGGCAAATTTAATGATGGCTCAAATTAGAAGTGATAATGAGAATATGATTAAAGCTCTAAAAAAAATGAGAGAACAAAATCAATAATTTACATCTTCAAAAAGGCTATTGATTTAACTCAATTTTCTATGCTATAATAGCTCAGCTAACCTATGCTAGGCTAGCTAGATTAGATCAAAATTTATAATTTTTTTTTTATGTTAGATCAAAATATTTTTTTAATTACTGATGAAAAAGAGCAAATTAGAATAGATAAACTTTTAGCTGAAAAATTTGCATCTAAATCAAGAAGCTATTTTCAATATCTCATTGAAAATGGTTCTGTTTTAGTAAACTCAAAAAAAGTAAAAAAAAGATTTTCACCCAAAATGAACGATGAGATAGAGATCTTTTTTCAAGCTCTGCCAGATATATCTTTAAAAGCTCAAAATATACCTTTAGATATAATATTTGAAGATGAGCATATTTTAGCTATAAATAAACCCTCTAACATGGTTGTACATCCCGCCTCTGGTAATTGGGATAATACTTTTGTAAATGCACTTTTATATTATTTCAAAGATCTTATCTATGAAAAAACAGATATTAGACCTGGAATAGTTCATAGACTTGATAAAGATACAACAGGAGTATTAATCGCTGCTAAAACTACTCAAGCTCATCAAAAATTAATAGAACTTTTCAAAAATAGACAAATGCAAAAAACATATTTAGCTATAACTTTGAATACCCCCAAAGACCAAATAATAAATCTGCCAATTGCTAGACATAAAATAAAAAGAAAAGAGATGGCAATCTCTCAAGGTGGTAAAGAAGCTATAAGTGAGATCAAACTTTTAAAAAATAATAACAAATTATCTTTTATTGAAATTTCTCCTAAAACCGGTAGAACCCACCAGATAAGAGTGCATCTAAAACATATCAACTGTCCTATTTTAGGCGATGAGACCTACGGCAATAAATCTGTAAATAAACATTTTAAAGTAGATCGTCAACTTTTGCATGCGCATTCATTAAAATTTAATCACCCGATTACACAAAAAGCTATAACAATCACCGCTCCTATCAATGAAAATTTTAAAAAATTTATTGAAATACTATCTTAATTTTTTTTTTAATTTCTTAAATTTCTAGCTATTTTTGCAAATTTAAGATACAATACCTAAACATATTAGCTATTTATTATTGTTCAAACTTAAAAAGAGGACGCGCACTATGAAAGAATTTGTAGAATACATTGTGAAAAATTTAGTTGATAACCCAGATCAAGTTAAAATCAACGAAATCAGTGGTACTCATACTCTAATCATTGAGTTATCCGTTGAAAAATCTGATATTGGTAAAATCATTGGAAAAAAAGGTAAAACTATAAACGCTATTAGAACTCTACTTATGTCTGTAGCTTCTCGCAACGGCATTAGAGTGAACCTTGAAATTATTGAAGAAGGAAAACCTAGTAGTAGTACTTCTGAATCTGAATAAAAAAAGGAGCTTCTAGCTCCTTTTTTCTTTTCTAAAATATTTTTCTTCAATTTATACAGTTAAATCTTGAATTTTAATCGGAAATCTTAAATTGCTAGCAGAAACGCTTCTTCTTATTGTAGCTAACCGAGTAGGTAACATGCCTTTGAGTTTTTTAACTTCTTTTTCAGCAACCTTAGCTTTTTTTGTCATTTGTAACAGATCATATCTTAAGCTATTATTTTCAGTTTTTATTCTTTCATGTTCTTTTAACAAATCTAAAAGCTGTATTACTACAATTTGAACACGATGGCTTGAAGCTTCAACAGAATCTTTAGCATGTAAAGCACTATCACTTTTCACAACTCCATTTTGTACAACTGCACCTACAGGATGTGGATCCAAAAGAGGTGATCTCGGACTAGCCAATTTACCCCCTTTATCATCGCCACCAACAGCAGCTAAACCTTCTTCAGAAATACCAAGATTTGTCATGCTTTCAAGCGCATCTCTGAGTGTATCAAGACTTCCCGTTGCTGGAGGTTTATCTTTAGACAAACGATTTTTTTCCATAAGATCTTGAAAAAGAGCTTTAACTCTTTCACGTAAACCTTCATTTCCTAATCCTTCTAAAGTTATCTCTTGATCTGATAATGATTGCCTTTCAGACAAGATTGAATTAAATTTACCAAACAATTCTTTATTTTGAGCAAATAGTTCTAAAATTAAACCTTCAAAAATTCATAGTTTACTGATGATAGTTTGTTGAATTATTGGATCATAGAGCTCTGGATCTATTTTACCAAGTTCTCTCGCAACTTCTTCAAGAAGTGAAATTTGAAATTGTGCACTCTCTGCAGTTGATTTTACTGCCATAATATTCCTCCTATAAAACTTTAAAAAAGCTAGCTATTTTGGAATAAATTAAAATTAAATGCATTAAATTTCAAAAGTTGTTTGAATTTTATATTTTTGTTAACTCTTTTTTTTTCATTACCTAATCAACTAAAAGTTTTTATCCATTTAATTAAAAGGATGCAAAAATCTCTATATGTACTATCTTGATATTGCGTATTCGTTTAACTTTCTTCATTTGATACTTCTTTACCTGCTTGAAGATCCTAAATCTGCTTTCCAAAATCACAAAAACCCTGATGATAAAATTCTGCTTTTGCTTCAGTAGCATCTAAATCTTAGTCTCAAATCCGTTAATTTATCTTTTCGTCTGTCGCATTCCTCTTCGAGAGCACTTATTACAACATATTTTCTTGCAAGAGATTCTTCAGCTGCAGCAAGTCTTTTTGATACTTCTCTACTTTGTGCTACAAGAGCTCTTATTAGAAAACTGACATTTTGCATTTCCTTAACTTTACTTTGAATTAACCCTATTTTAGATATATCAGGCAAAGCTCCTTCCGAGTATGGTCTTGGACTGTCTCTAAGAGTAGCTATGAGGTCTTCTCCATCTGGTGAACTATCGTCTTCTAACGAGTTGCCATTACGTATATCAATTTCTAACTTAAAAAGACTAAGAATTCCTAGTATGGTAGCTTTAAGTACTGTTTTACTCTCTGCCCCTCTATCTTCCGATAAAGCATTGCAAGCATCAAAAACAGTTAAATAGTGCTGTGAAACTATATCTAAACCTTTATGTCTACCATTTAACTGCTCCGCCAAAGCTTTAGAAGATGCAACAATAGATAAAAAAAGAAATGAAATCATATCTTTTAAATCTCTATCTCGAATATTTGGTGAAATCTCCGATCGTTCTTTCAAAAGACTCGTTGTATCTAGAATATTAGGGAAAAGGTTTTTCATTAGAGAGTTTTTTAACTCTGGCATAATATCATCTGAAGCATCTAACATTTGATTTAACGTTATAAAAGCTAAACGAACAGAACCAAAAACATCTAATGTATCTTCTTTAGTACTCATAAATAAGCTCCTGGTTAAATTTCAAAAAAAAGACTATAATTATTAAAAAAATAAATAAACAAAAAAATAAAAATGGTAGAAATGTTGAGTAGAAACTTGAGGGTTTTTTTGAAAAAAAATGGACTGAGCAGGACTCGAACCTGCAACCGCCCGCTTAGAAGGCGGGTGCTCTATCCAATTGAGCTATCAATCCATTGTAGCTTTAATGATAGTAGCTTTTTAAACTATTTTTCAAGTTTGATTTAAAGCTTTTGCTCCATATATTAGGTTTTGATAAAATATTAGCAAAAAAGGATATTTAAGTTTATGAAAATTTTTGCAAGCTTAATTGGAATAACAGGAAAAATGGGAAAAGAGATTCAAAAAGTGAAAACAGATCCGAGCTTTCAAATAATTGGAGGGGTGGCAAAAAAAGATATAAAAAATCTTAAAAAATTTTTAAAAAAATCAAATGTTGGAATAGATTTCTCTAATCCAAATGCTTTAGATGAACTTCTATCTATAGCTATAAAAACTAAAACTGCATTAGTGTTAGGAACTACAGGATATAGCGAAAAAGATTTACAAAAAATAAAAGATGCGAGCAAAAAAATAGCAATTTTTTATAGCTCAAATTTCTCTGTTGGGATTGCGCTTGTACAAAAGTTTGCAAACATGACATCTAAATTATTAGATAAAAGCTGTATTGATATAGTTGAAAAACACCATATTTCAAAAAAAGATAAACCATCTGGTACAGCTTTACTTTTAGCAGATGAGATAAAACAAAATTTAAAAAATGATGTGAATATTCATTCAATAAGAGCTGCGAATGTTGTATTTGAGCATACTCTTTATTTCACAAATGAGGATCAAACAATTGAGATAAAACATACAGCACATGATAGATCAATTTTTGCTACAGGCGCTATTAAAGCTGCCATTTTTATACATGATAAAAAAGCTGGTTTATATTCCATGCAAGATTTAATAGGAGATATTTATGAATAAAATTAAAATAAGAGATGATTGTATTGTAGGAGATAAAAAACTTACATTTATTTGTGGACCGTGTGTAATAGAGTCTGAAGAGCATACACTATTTTGCGCTGAAGAGCTGAAAAAGCTTTTTTCGAAATTTGATATTAATTTTATTTTTAAAGCTAGTTTTGATAAAGCTAATCGATCTTCTATAGATTCCTTTAGAGGTCCAGGACTAGAAAAAGGTCTTAAAATATTACAAAAAGTAAAAGATGAATTTGATCTTTTAGTAACTAGCGATATTCATATCCCAAGCCAAGCGAATTTAGTAAAAGATGTTTTAGATATCATTCAAATCCCAGCTTTTTTAAGTAGACAGACAGATCTTTTAGTAGCAGCTGGAGAAACAAAAAAAACTATAAATGTAAAAAAGGGACAATTCATGTCACCATATGACATGGAAAATGTAGTAGAAAAGATAAAATCAACTGGCAATGAAAATATAATTTTAACAGATAGAGGAACATTTTTCGGATATAATAATTTAGTATCAGATTTTCGATCTATTGCTATTATGCAAACTTTTAACCATCCAGTATGCTATGATGCATCTCATAGTATACAACTGCCATCTGGAAATAAAAAAACATCCTCAGGGCAAAAAGAATTTATTCCAATACTCACAAAAGCAGCTATAGCGGTTGGAACAAATGTAATTTTTATAGAAGCTCATCCAGAGCCGAAAAAAGCTAAAAGTGACAGTGCAACTGTAATGGATTTTGAAACTTTAGAAAAATTATTGGTAGATGTAGAAAAAATTCATCTAGCACTAAATGAACCTAGTTTATGTTAAGAAAAACTTTTATATTATCTCTTCTATCTTTAACAATGGTAATTACTCTATTTTTAATAAACCTTTTGAAGATAAATAAAGACGATATAGAAAATTTCAACAATATAGATCAAAAAAATTTATCATTTGATTCAGAAAAGTCATATCAAAAAAGAGAAGACGTTCAAAAGGATCTATATATAATCGAAAAAAACACAAGAAAACACTATCAAATATTCTCAAAAATCTCTGAGATATTTTTAAATAGAAATAATCAAAAGTATGAAATTATAGAAAACTTAAATTCAATTACCTTTTTATGTTTAGAAGATTTTTTAGATAGCTCATCTTTTAATCAGATGCAACATATTAAATATATAACCGCTGAATATGGCAGCTATCTTTTCCCCTCTCATAAATTTACACTTTTTGATGTAAACTTATCTTTTATCAATACTTTCAATTTCGAAAATTTTGATTCTATTGATTTTGAAAACGCTTATTTTAAAGGCAAAGCAACTGAGCTTGATTTTTCTATAAAACAAAAAAAACCAATTATAAAAGCTCTATCTTTCACAGGATCATTTAATCCTAAAAAAGGGTTAAAATGCGAAAATTAATATTACTTGTTATCCCTTTTATTTTATTCGCTGAGCCAGAAGGTTTTAATATTTCTGCAAATGTTTTGAATTTCGATAAAAATAATCTTCACTTTGAAAATGGTTTTTATTTAGATCATAGCTTTGGAAAAATATATGCAAACAAAGCTCAATTTTTCAATGTAAAAAAAATATCTAAACTGGTTGATTTTGAGCTAAAAGACAACGTTAAATTAATAACTAATACAAATGCCATACTCACTAGCGATGAAGCTATTTTCAATGCTCTAACATCAAAGATAAAGTTTTTTTCAACAGACATAGTAACTTTCAAAGATAAAATAAAAAATAAAGATCTGAAAATAACTTCAAAAGAGGTTCTATGTCATTTAGACACAAAAAATGTTATGAAAACTTTAAATTTCGAAGATATCTATTCCATATCATTTATAGAAAATACCATTTTATCTTTAGAAAATAAAATGAATATTTTTGCGCATTTAGCTATTTTTGAAAAAAAAGAAAATTCAGCTAATATTTATTTATATCCAAAAGAAAATGATGTTTGCAAATTCAATTATGAACAAAGCGAAATTTTAGCAAAAAAAGCAAAGCTTGATGTTAATAATATAGATATTTGTTTAACCTCTGTAAAAGGTCATATCAATAATCTCGTAAAAAAAGAGCATTTAGTATCTTTTATATGTGAAAAATTATTTTGGCATAATTTTGAAAACTCTTTTTCATTAAATGAAAATGTTAAAGTAATCGATCCTACATTTGGCGAGATCTTTTCTGATCATCTTGAAATCATAAAAAAGCCTAAAGAAAATGCTATTCGAAAAATCATTTCTAGAAAAAACACAAAAATTAATTTTTTCACAAAAACCAGATCTTCTTTAGCAACAGATGGGATTATTGAATTAGATCATGAAAAAAAACGCATCTCAGCATTTAGTTTAAAAAATCAAAACCATGATCTTTTATATGAAGATGAAAATATATCTATTTCAGCTAAAAAGGCTATTTTAAATTATGCTGAAGATAAAAATATTGAATATATTACGTTAGAAAACAGTGTAAAATTCAAATACAAAGAAAATAAAAATCTAACTGGATATGGCCTTGCTGATAGAATTGAATATTTCCCTAATGAGAATAAAATAATATTGCAAAGCGACGCGGATAAAAAAGTCCTATTTTGGCAAGAGGATAACTCACTTAAACTTAGCGCAAATGAAATTCACATAAATCCAAAAGAAAAAAAAGATATTAAAGGGCTTGGTGATGTAAGATTTACATTTAATCTAGAAGAAGAAAATTTAATACACGAGATTTTTTCAAAATATGCAAACTATGAATAAAAAACCACTTTTAAAGGTTACAAATTTAGTTAAAACGTATAACTCCACTCCTATTGTAAATGGCCTTTCTTTCGAAGTTAAAGAAAAAGAGATTATAGGACTTTTAGGCCCAAATGGAGCTGGAAAAACTACAGCTTTTTATATGACAATAGGTCTTATTAAAGCAGATCATGGCAAAGTCTATTTTAAAGGTCATGATATATCTGATCTACCTATTCATAAAAGAGCAAGACTTGGAATGAGCTATTTAGCGCAAGAGCCCTCTATTTTCCGTCATTTAACAGTTGAAGAAAACATATTATGTATCTTAGAGACTCTAAATCTTTCTAAAAAAGAAAAAAAACAAAGACTCGATGATCTTCTACAAGAGCTATCTTTAACTCATCTAAGATCAAAAAAAGCAATCACTCTCTCTGGAGGAGAGAGAAGAAGGCTAGAAATTACAAGAGCTCTAGTTCGAGAGCCATCACTACTTCTTTTAGATGAGCCTTTTGCGAATATCGATCCACTGGCTATCGCAGATGTGAAAAAACTTATAAAACTTTTGAAGAAAAAATCTATCGGTATTTTAATAACTGATCATAATGCTAGAGAGATTTTTTCAATCGTAGATCGAAGCTACATTATGCAAGATGGCAAAGTTATGCTCTCAGGTACCGTGGATGATCTTATTAAAAATGAAGATGCTAAAAAATATTATCTTGGCGATGATTTTTCCTTATAATAAATCACTGAAAAACAAAAAAAAATATTTTTAAATATCTAATAATTAAAGACGTACGTTCATTTCAAGTAAATTCAAAATCGGAATTTGAATATGCACGAAACAGACTTAAATAACTCATATTAAGTAATATAGGAAAGGAGTTTAATAGCTCTTAAATTTTCTTTATTACATCTTCAAGTTCAATAGATTTGAGACATTCACTAACTTTTGAAGATCCACAACCATCCATTGAGCACGGCCTGCAAGAGATATCATATGTGATGATTTTGGCATTTTCATTTTGCCAAGGCCCCCAAGTTTTTTCACAAGTAGGACCGAAAAAAGCTGTGACATTTGCTTTAATGGAATTTGCTAAATGAAAAGACAAAGAATCCAAACAGTAAAATCTTTTAGAAAATAATATCAAAGCGGCTAGCTCATCTATATTCACTTTTCCGGCTAAATTCAAAATTGGTAAATTCTGAGTTATCTGATTTGCCATCTCCATTTCATAGTCTTGTTTGCCAGATACTATGATCATTTTTTGATTGTTTTGATGAAAATATTTAGCTAATTGATCAAACTTGTCAAAACACTTAAATCTCCAACGAGTTGTTGGATGGATCAAAATATAATCATTAATTTTGATGTTATTTTCATTTAAAATTTTAGATGTTTTTTCTTTTGCATTATTTGAAATTTCAAAATGGAGTTTTTTACTATCCTTGTTTGGAAAAATCCCAATCCTTCTCAATACATCTAAATTTTTCTCAACAGTATGTCTTTTCGTTTTTGTAAGTTTTGCAATATGTGTATAAATTTTTTGTTTTTTAAAAAGACCTTTTTTATCTTCTTTTATACCAACTCTATATTTTGCTTTTGAAAAAAGACAAATTATAGCTCCTCTATCCCCTTCAGTTAGATTAATGATAAGATCATATTTTTTTTTTCGAACAGTTTTTAAGATCTCGATCTCTTTTTTTATTCTTTTTAAAAAGCTTAGCTTTTTAATATCTCTACTATATGAAATAACTTCATTGATATATGGGTTGTTTTGTAATATCTCTTTTGCATCTTCATAAATAAATGCATCAACTTTTGAATCTTTAATCTGGTTTTTTAGATTATAAAAAACAGGAGTAGATAAAAGCACATCTCCTAAATGACGAAGTTTTATTACTAAAATTTTTTTTACATCTTTAAAATCAATATAATCACCATAATTCATAGCAAAAAACTCTTATTTGATATATGCTTTTAGCAATTTACAATTGTCAATTTAAAATTGTTAAATATATTAATACGGAGATATTTATGCAGCAAACATTATCTATAATAAAACCAGATGCTATAGAGAAAAACCTCATTGGAAAAATATTGTCTCGTTTTGAAGAAAATAATTTAAAAGTTATTGCAGCTAAAATGCTTCATCTTACAAAAGAAAAAGCTCAAAAGTTTTATGAAGTCCATAAAGATAAACCTTTTTATAATGATTTAGTTGAATCTATAACATCAGGCCCTGTTTTAGTATCAATTTTATACGGCGAAGATGCTATTCAAAAAAACAGAAAAATTATGGGAGCTACCGATCCTCAAAAAGCAGATAAAGGCACTATTAGAAAAGATTTTGCTACAAACATAGATAGAAATGCAGTTCATGGATCTGATAGCGTAGAAAATGCTAAAATAGAGGTATCATTTTTCTTTAAAGAAAATGAAATTTTTATAAGATAGTTTTTTAAATATCTAAAACAAAAGTTACAGGACCATCATTTATTAAAGATATTTGCATTTTAGCTCCAAAAATACCCGTTTCAACATTTTTTATATGCTGTTTCATTTTTAAGATAAATTTTTCATAAAACTTTTCAGCCTCCATTGGCTGCATAGAATTTATAAAAGATGGTCTTCTACCTTTTTTAGTATCAGCTAAAAGTGTGAATTGAGAGACTATTAAGATATCTCCATTGATATCTTTTAAAGATAAATTCATCTTGTCATTTTCATCAGAAAAAATTCTCATATTTGTAATTTTATCGACTAAATAATCTATTTTGTTCTCTGTATCATCTTTATGACAACCAAATAAAACCAATATTCCTTGATCTATTTTACCAACAACTTTTTTATCAACTTGCACATTAGCATTTTTGACTCTTTGAATTACTGCTCGCATGAATATTTTCTTTAGTTAAAATTAATGAAAATTATTGCACGAATATTTTTTGAAATCTAGATTTTTTCAAATTTTTCAACGATCTTAAACAGAAAGAAATTCTATTTCTTTCCCTTAAATTTATCTAAATAATCCAAAGCTTTTCCAGTTCCAATGCACACAGCTAAAAGTGGATTTGGAGCAACGAATACAGGAAGACCAGTCTCTTTAATCAAAGCTTTATCAAGACCTTTAATTAAAGCGCCGCCTCCAGCTAGAACCATTCCTCTTTCAACTAGATCAGCTGCTAGTTCTGGTGGACATTTTTCTAGAGTTAGCTTTACATTTTCTATGATCTGTTGATTAGGTTCCGCTAAACACTCTCTAATTTCAACAGAATTGATTCTTTTAGTTATTGGAAGACCAGCCACTTGATCTCTTCCTCTAACTTCCATCTCAAGCTCATTATTACCGAGAGGATAAGCAGATCCAATCGTCATTTTGATATCTTCAGCAGTTCTCGGTCCAATCATAAGATTATAGGTTCTTCGCATGTAGTTCATAATACAATCATCAAATTCATCACCGGCAACTCTAAGTGATCTAGACTCAACAATACCACCGAGAGAAATTATAGCTATCTCTGTTGTACCACCACCGATATCAATGATCATATTAGCAGAAGGCTCATGTACAGGTAGATCAACACCAATAGCTGCTGCCATTGGCTCATCTATTAAAATAACTTCTTGAGCACCGGCGTGAAGAGCTGAATCTTCAACTGCTCTTTTTTCAACTCCTGTAATTCCAGATGGAACTGCTATTAAAATTTTAGGACGAAAAAGTGATCTAGATGGAGTAACTCTTTTGATTAAAGCTTTTAGCATTCCTTCAGCAATTTCAAAATCTGCGATAACACCATCTTTCATAGGTCTTACTGCATGAATTTTTCTCGGAGTTTTACCAAGCATAGCTTTAGCTTTATGGCCTACTGCTAAAACTTCATTTGTAGAAGAATCGACGGCAACAACAGAAGGTTCTGCTAAAACAATACCTTTACCTTTTACATATACTAAAGTATTTGCTGTTCCTAAATCTATTCCAATATCGGATGAGAATATTTTTTGAAATTGAGAAAATCTACTTGTAAAAGCCTTTTTTGTGTTAAGTAGAAAATCTTTCATATTTAATGAATTTTTAGTGAGCATAGTTTTTTCCTTTACGTCTGAAGAAGTTCTAAAACTTCTTCCCAAGTTAATTTTGATATTGCTTCATCATCAGAGCTAATAATTTTCTTAACAAGTCCTCTTTTTCTATTTTGCATTTCAATTATTTTCTCTTCTATTGTATTTACTGTCACCAATTTATACGATGAAACACTCTTTTTTTGTCCAATTCTATGAACCCTATCTGTTGCTTGATTTTCAACAGCTGGGTTCCACCACATATCGTAATGTATAACACTATCAGCTCCGGTAATATTAAGTCCAGTACCTCCAGCTTTAAGCGATACTAAAAATATAGCTTTTTCCTTATTTTCGTTAAATTCTTTTACGATTTGAAGACGATTTTTTGTTGTTCCATCAAGATATGAAAATTTAATTCCTCTTTGATCTAACTCATCTTTCATGATTGCGAGCATTTTTGTATATTGAGAAAAAATAACAGTTTTATGATTTCCATCGATTAAGTTTTGAATAAGCTCGAGCAGCATCTCATATTTTGCAGAATCGCCAACTTCTTTAGTCTCTTTTGCAAAAATAGCTGGATGACAACAGATCTGTTTTAAACGAGTTAAAGTTGCGAGTACATGGATTTGTACTTTTTCAAAACCGTCTCTTTTAACAAGTTTGGTAAGCTCATCTTTAGCAGACTGCGCATAAGATCTATAAAGCTCCAATTGAGTCTCTGTTAATT
>JAAKFX010000027.1 GCA_011064865.1 Candidatus Anoxychlamydiales bacterium | reverse complement strand
GAAAAGATTCAAGGTGTAGACGCTGATGTTTTATTAAAAGATAAAGATAAAATCACAGTTGGCGATATTGAAATAGAAACAATTCATACGCCTGGTCACACTCCTGGATGTGTATGCTTTTTAATTAAAAAAGAAAAAACTCTTTTTTCTGGAGATACACTATTTCAAGGATCTTTTGGAAGGGTGGATTTTGAATATTCTAATCCTAAAGATATGATAATATCATTAAAAAAATTATCAAAACTTGATAAGGATATTAAAGTTTATCCAGGTCACGGCTCTATAACAACAATAGGTGATGAGAGCTGGATGGAAAATGCAGAAAATTTTATTTAAAAAGGAGTAATAATATGACACTTATAGGTAAAAAGGCGCCAGAGTTTAAAGCTAAAGCCGTAGTTAAAAATAAATTCGATGAGGATTTTTCTCTCTCTAATTATCATGGTAGATATGTAATATTTTTCTTCTATCCATTAGATTTTACATTTGTCTGTCCAACAGAGCTACACGCTTTTCAAGAGCAATTAGAAGAATTTAAGAAAAAAGATTGTGAAGTTGTAGGCTGTTCGATAGATAGTATTTATTCTCACTTTGCATGGCTTGAGACTCCCAAAGTAAAAGGTGGGATCAAAGGAATAGAATATCCACTTGTTTCTGATATAACAAAAGATATATCAAGAGCTTATGGAGTTCTAAACGAAGAAGAAGGTGTCTCTTTTAGAGGTCTTTTCCTGATAGATAAAGATGGTGTAATCAGACATGAGCTTGTCAACGATCTATTTTTAGGAAGATCTGTAGATGAGGCTTTAAGAGTCTTAGATGGACTTAATTGTTTCGAAACTCATGGCGAAGTATGCCCAGCTAATTGGCATTACGGAGAGAAAGCAATGAAACCAACTAAAGAAGGGGTAGTTCATTACTTTGAAAAATAATCATATTGAAATTAGATAATCGAAAAGATCTTTTTCACTCATGATTATTATCGATTTATGCATTTTGCATATCATATCGAGATTTGTGATTATCTCACTATCTCCAACTTTTGGTATGCAAATTGCATTGATTTTTTTGACTCTATTTTTATCTTTTAATATCTCAATACTCCTCATATATTGCTCTAAACTATTTCCCTCTTCTTCAACTCTGAAATAGATAATATCTCTCTCATACATAAGAGCTTGGATAGCAAGCTCTATTCCTAAACTATCATCAGGTGCATTTCCAAGTGTTTCTGCTAGCTCTATCACATTTGAAAAATAATAGGGATAACAATATCTACCCTTTTCACTCTCTCCAAAAAGAGCGATTACACTATTCACTACTTTCTCCTTATTTAATTCTATTTTTATAATATTTTATTATATAAATTCAATAAACTATGTAATAGCAGGTAATTAATTAGAACTTGATGGTTATTAAGGTAATAAAGGCCTTATTTGGTGTAATGAAATAAATAAATGACTTGTATTTAGTGACATGTGACAAGAAGTTGTTTTAACTTTAAGATAAAGATTCAAAAAGTATTTACTTGCTAAAAAATCTCTTTTTTATTATAATATTAGGCATAAAACGTGTAATTTTAGCTTTAATGAATAATAACTAATTCTATTTTAGGTTTTTCATCAGATATTGTTATTAGATGTAGATTTGTTAAAGTATTTTTATTTAAAAAATTAATAAAAATAAGGAGAAATTTAAATGGGTACTATCTCTATGAGTGCATCTGAAAAAACTCAATGGAATTTATTTAATGATGATATTGATTTAATAGAACAGAGCTTATCTGCTTTTAAAAAAGGAAAAATTTTACAGTGGTCTTCACAGTCTCATCCAATAAAAGTTTTGACAGAAGGATCAGCTATGAATTATATAAAGTTGTGTAAGATGACAAGAACTGATTCATTTTCTCCCTATGCATTAAAATGGTCTGAAAATTTAGCAGGTAAAATAGATGCTAAAGCAGTGATATCTGTTGATTTTTTACAAAAGTTGAATGCTGTGAAAGAAGCTTTTAAATGTTTATCTCAAACATTTGAAAAGTATGCTGAGGAAAATCCAGTATTTAATGATGCAGCAAAAAATTATCAACAAGCTAGTGATACTATCGAAGCAATTTGTCAAACACATGAAGAGTCAGGTGAAATAACTGACGCATCAATATGGGAACTACAAGAGAGATTAGAAGATTCTCAAGCTTGTGCAAAAGAAGTGCAAGGAGAACCAGAGGAAACATTTCCACCATTGCCTAAGAAAGAAATTAAGATTTTTCCAATGGAGCTTTAAAAAACTTGGCTTTTTTTCCTAGATCATTCTCTATTTCGAGAAGGCGATTATATTTAGCTATTCTATCAGATCTAGATAAAGAGCCTGTTTTTATTTGACCTGAGTGGGTCGCTACAGCAAAATCAGCAATAAAGGCATCTTCGGTCTCTCCAGATCTATGAGAGACGACAGTATTAAAACCATTTTTTTGAGCTAGATGAATAGTTTGAAGAGTTTCTGTAACGGTTCCGATTTGATTTAGTTTAATTAAGATAGCATTGGCAGCTTTAAGCTTTATTCCTTTTTCTAAAAATTTTGTATTAGTTACAAAAAGATCATCACCAACTATTTGAATTTTATCTCCCATTTGTTTGGTAAACTCTACCCAACCATCCCAATCGGATTCAGCGAGACCATCTTCTATAGAATCTATCGGAAATTTTTTGCATAGCTCTTCTAAATATTTGATTTGCTCTGATGAAGTTTTGGTTTTAAACTCTTTTTTGGCTGCTTTTTTCTTCATCTCAAAATATACTTTTTTGGATGTATCATAAAACTCGGATGCTGCGGGATCTAAAGCGATAGATATTTCCTCTTTTGGTTTGTAGCCAGCTTTTTCAATTGCATCTATTATGAGCTCGAGCGCTTCTTCATGTGATTTTAAATTAGGAGCGAAACCACCTTCATCACCAACTGATGTTGCATAGCCTTTATCTTTTAAGATTTTTTTAAGTGTATGAAAAACTTCTACGGCCCATCTAAGGGCTTCTTTGAAACTATTAGCGCCTTTTGGTCTTATCATAAATTCTTGAAAATCTAAAGGGCTATCTGAGTGCATACCACCATTTATGATGTTCATCATAGGACATGGAATTATAAATGAGTTTTTTGTATTTAAATATTCATAGATCGCTAGATTTTTGGATGCAGCGCCAGCTCTTGCAGCAGCGAGAGATACTCCTAGCATAGAATTTGCGCCAAAATTTGCTTTATTTTCAGTGCCATCAGCTTTTATCATGAGATTATCAATCGTTTCTTGATCTGTGACAGATTTACCAATGAGCAGTTTATTTAATTCATTATTAACAATGCTTACAGCTTTTAAAACACCTTTGCCTGAGTATCTTTTTTTATCATTATCTCTCAGCTCTAAAGCTTCATTTGCTCCTGTCGATGCGCCAGAGGGAACTTTAGCTTTTGTAATTATTCCATCGTCTGTTTTTAAAATTACTTCAATTGTTGGATTTCCACGTGAATCTAAAATTTCTAGAGCTTCAAGTTTTTTTATTTTACTCATATAGCTTCCTTTTTTTTTCAAGTATTTCTTCAATTAACATGCGATAAGACTCAAAACGCAACTTTGATATTTTCTTTTTATCAATAGCTTTTATCACGTTGCAGTGAGGCTCATTTATATGTTTGCAGTTTTTATATTTACATTTTTTAGCAAAATTGTGAAATTCAAAAAAATGATTTTTTATATCGTTTATTTCTAAATCCCAAATACCAAAGCTTTTAATGCCGGGGGTATCTATACAAAAACCACCACTTTTAAGCTCAATTAATTCTGCTTTGCTTGTTATATGCGCGCCTTTATAGGTTTTTTTTACAACTTCGCCTGTTTTGAGTTTCATATGCAGTGTAGCATTTATCAAAGATGTTTTTCCAGTGCCAGATTGACCTGAAAAAACAGAGGTTTTACCCTTCATAACATTTAAAAGTGCTTTTAAACCTATTTTTTTTTTGCAGCTAATAGATAATATTAAATAACCTAACTTTTCATATGTCGATAAAAAATTTTGATATTTTTTCTCTTCTTGGGAATTTTTTTGCAAAAGATCTATTTTATTAATTATGATTACAGGTGTCATATTTCCTTTTGTTATAGCTATCATATATCTATCTATCAAAAAAGGTTTTAGATAAGGTTTTACTAAAGATGTAGTAATTAAAACTTGATCGATGTTCACAGCAATTATACTTTGTTTTTTTGATCTCTCTTCTTGTCTTGATAAAATTGAAAATCTTTTATCAATACTCTCTATCGTAGCCTCATTTTCATTTTTAAATGAGATGTTTACGATATCTCCAACTGCAATAATATTTTTGTTTTTGCTTTTTTCTTTTTTTAAAATGCCTCTAAGTGTTGCTTTGTATTTTTTCTTATTATAAGAGATTAAAATCTCTTGGCCTAATACAGATAAAACAATCGCTTTAGCTAAATGTTTTTTATCTATTTTTTGTACATTTTTTTTCTTTTCAATGTCCGTTTTTTTGTATTTGGATCTGTCTTTTTGGCTTTTTATCTTTCTTTGTTTTCGAAATTGTTTTGTGTCTTGTAAAAACAACTCTTCTTCTTCTAGGTATTTGTCAAATTTGGATCTTTGTTTCATCGGATTTTTTTTATCTCGTACATTGAAATGCTAGCTGCGATCGCAGCATTTAAAGAATCGATATCTTTTTTTATTGGAATTGTAAATTGTTTAGCTATATTTTTTGCCCACCCGCTTGGACCATGAGCTTCATTTGAGATGATTAAAGCGAGAGGAGGTTCAAACTCAACTTTGTCTATTGGTTTTCCTTTGATATGAGCTAAATATACATTTAAGTTATTTTCATCGATAAAATCTAAAATTTCTTCTTCAGTAAATATTTTTATCGGTATGAAAAAAGTTGATCCTTTAGCAGCAGAGAGAGCCTTTTCAGAATAAGGATCTGTTGAGTGTTTTGAACATATTATCAAATCAAATTGAAAAGCATTTGCGCTTCTTATAACAGTCCCCATATTTCCAGGATCTGAAATATTATCTAAAATAAGCACATATTTCGAGCCTTTTATCTTTTCATCCGGAAGCTCAAATATTGCAGCTACATCTTGAGGAGATTTCACATTAGTGATTTTTTTCATTATCTCTTTCGTTACTACTAAAACTTTTTTAGCTTTTGGCCTGCGCCCTCCAATCTTTTTCGTAGTGATATAAGTGTCCATGGGCAATTTCTTTTGAGCAGTCTTTATAGCTTTTGTGCCAACTAAAAGAACTTTATTTTTTTCACTTTTACGTTGCCTTATTTTACCAATTTTTTTTATACGGGGATTAGAAGCTCTAGTAATTAACATAGCTAACCTTTTAATTGGAAATTTAGCACATTTGAAAACAAAAAACATTAAAAGTTTTTTAACTTATAGAATTTTTTTTATTATTTTGATTTTAGTAGCTTTTCCGCTGTTTATATATTTAGCCGTTTTATATAGAGCCGAATATAAAGAGCAAAAAGATGATATCTTAATAACTCTGAATATCTTAGCTTCTCAAATATCGAATAATATTGAAGATAATTTAAAGTTTAAAAATGAAATAATAGAGGTAATAAAAGAACAAATAAAACAAAATAGATCAGATTTGAATGTATGTTTTGGGAAAATTGCTCAGGATTTTAATCTAGATGCCATATTTTATGTCGATCAAGCCTCTAATGATCTATATGTTGTAAATTCATCAA
The DNA here is from genome assembly GCA_011064865.1 of Candidatus Anoxychlamydiales bacterium. GTDB lineage: Bacteria > Chlamydiota > Chlamydiia > Chlamydiales > SM23-39 > JAAKFX01. The sequence goes on along the minus strand of JAAKFX010000027.1, from coordinate 11,443 downwards.
AACCAGCTTTTATAGATAGATATATAAAAGTATCCAAAAATATGTTGGATAGTAAAAATACACTTTTTGCAGATGGTTTTTTTGGTTGTAATAGTTGTCTATATTATAGCAAAGCTATCTATGATAATAAAAAATCTATAGGCGCAATTATAGTTGGGTTTTCGCAAGATGAATTTCTGCAAGATCTGCCAAGAGATAAATATTTCAAAAATACTAAACTTCAAATAGTAGATGCATCGAACAAAGTTATTTTTTCAAATAATCAAAAACCTTTGAAATCCTCAGATGTACTTTCTGCAAAAAAAGGGTTAAAAAATTTAGATTTAGATCTTATTTTAAAAATAGATCAAAAAACTGTAAAAGCTTTTCATCTTCAAAATTATTTTTTTAAACATACTTTTGTTTTTTCTACAGTTTTTATCGTTTTACTAATTTTATCGTTTATAATAATTAGCTATATGGCAAAGCCAGAAAAAGCACTAATTGGTGTTATGAATAAAATCAAAGATGGCAATTTAAATAAACGCTATAAAAAACATTTTTTAGGTTTTGAAATCAATTATATCGGCGCTTTTTTTAATAAAACTATAGATTCTCTAATTTTAAAACAAAAAGAGGTTGAAAAAGAAAAAATAGAAAAACAAAGATATGTAGAAGAGCTTGAGATTGCTGAAGATATCCAAATAGGTCTTTTACCTAAAAAACCATTAGATATCGAAGAGGTTGATATCTCTTTTGGTAATCTTTTTGCCAAAGAAGTTGGGGGAGATTTTTATGACTTTTTCACAAAAGATGGTAAAATCTTTTTTGTTATAGCAGATATTGCTACCAAAGGAATTTTGGCTTGTCTATACGCTTTAACTCTTAGAAGTATCATCAGATCTTTTGCTACCTATCTACCAAATTTAGATGAGATAGTAGAAAAAACAAATGAACTATTTATTAAAGATGCTAAAGAAAATTCTATGTTCGCAACTGCTTTTTTTGGCCTCTACGATATAAAATCTAAAAATCTAAAATATTTTAATGCAGGTCATCCAAAAGCAATTTTAAGAAAAAAAGATTCAACGATAACAGAGCTTACCACTAAAGGTTTAGCTTTAGGGATTGAAGATTTTAGAGTTGATATCAATGAAACTACTTTAGCTTCAGGCGATCTTCTGTTTTTATATACTGATGGAATTATCGAGGCAATCGATAAAAATAATAAATTTTTTGGGAAAGAACATTTAATAGATTTTATTAAAAATTCCAAAGATATTGATGTGAATAAAACAATTCAAAGACTATTCAAAATTTTACAAGATTTTTCAAAAGATGTCTCTCAATTCGATGATATGACAGCTTTGATTTTTAAAATTAAATAAAAATATTTTTACTTTTGTCTGTTTTCTATATAACTTTAGTCAAATTTTGGCCAAAGTTAGTATTAGCCAAAAACTGGATAAAATAATAAGTAATTGCTGCAAACTACTTACAATAAATTGTTTATTGTGAGTATAAAATTGTTTTTTTTCTTTAATAATAATGTTTATTTTAAATATGCGAATTGATTGCATTAAAAGAAAGGATATAATAAAATCTTTGTTTTGTTATACAATATAAGAGGTTATTTATGGCAACTGAAATGTTCCGATTAGAAGCTAGCGAAAATAATCTATATTTGAGAACCCCAATAGGTCAGGTGGAATTTGTTCGCTCTGATCCAGAGGAGTCATGTGAAGCTTTTAAATTTATGACTCTAAAAGTTCATAGATCTTTTGGAGATTCTGTAAAAGATCAATTATTTACTGTCCTTGCTCAGATTATCGAAAATACCGATTTTCAAACAGATAAAAAATTAGAAGATGTTGTAAAACACCCAACATATGAAAGGTGGTCAGTTAAAATAGATCATTTTACAACGCAAGTTATGTCGACAAAACTTACAATTATTCTTGATAAAAAAGTAGATGTTGAAGTTTTATGCTCCAAAGAAGAGCTCAAACCTACTCCGGATGAAGAAAGTTCTCTTATTCAATTAAAATTTGATGAACACAATAATATATATTTGCAATCTGCTTTTATTGAAGATATTACTCCTTATGGCTCTGAAATTGGTGATGATAAAATTAATAAATATTTTCAATTTATGGATTTAAGCATTTGGACAAAAGATTTGAGCGATGTATTAAAGCAATTAAGCTCAGTTGTACGTAAAATAATTGCTTGTAACTCAAGAATGTGGATGAATTCAAGAGAAGATGACAACAATACTGTTGAAATTAATTTTTCACAAGATGGTAAAACGAAACCTAAAAAAGTAAAAATTAGTGTTGAATATACATATCCTAAAAAAGGAAGTAACTATTTAAGTAAATTGAACGGATTTAGAAATCAAGGAGCTGAGCAAAAACCTAGGCAAGAGCAAGGGGCAGAAAACAATCCACTCTATGTTGTTCAAATCCCAACAGCCTCCTTTAGAAGATTAGTTGATACAATATAGAGTTATTGAAAAATTGAAAAAAAATAAAAGTTATTTTTTCCAAAGACTTGATTTTTTGAGCTCTTGTATTACTTTATGAGGATCTAGAAGTTTTTGGTTGATGGATATTTTTTCAGCTTCTTTTAGAAGCTGACCCATCAAGGGGCCAGGTTTGATATTATAAAGTTTTAGATGATCAGATTTTACAACAGGGTCATTATTTAAAATTCTATCGATATAGGGCTGTAGATCTTTTTGTTTTTTTTCATGTTTTAACAAAAAATCTTTTCTTTTTTCAGCTTTAATGTGAACAGCCAAAATATCTATTGTTAGATCATAGAAATGATTAGCATAAAAATACACCCAAGCAAAATCATCTACTTTTTTTTCATTTTTGATGTAAGAGATTGAATGGTGCAAAAAAGTTACAAACTCAATTTCTCTATTAGAGAGTTTTAGATATCTGCATAAATCTTGTTTTTGCTCTAAGCTATAGTCTGGAAAAAGCTCTAAAATTGAGACTATGACAGGAGCTCTATGCGGGAAATCATCAACGAGGGATAGTCTACTTTTAATTTCATCGATGGATAGCTCTTTAAGATCCGTAAATATGGTTTGTAGAAGATTGAATTCAAAAAGTTTAATCATTGCATTTTTAAATCCGGCATATTTTGCCATTTTGGAGAACTCTTGAAATATTCTTTCAATCGCAACAGCTGGAAAGAGTTCATTAGAATGCGCAATTATAGCTCTTTTTGTCTCTTTTTCAATCTCAAAATTGAATCTAGAGCTTAAGCGAATAGCTCTAATCATTCTGAGTCTATCTTCTTTAAATCTTTGATGGGCATTGCCGATGCAACGAATAATTTTTTTATCAAGATCTTCTTTTCCTTTTACAAAGTCGATGATTTCATCTTTTATTGGATCATAAAACATACCGTTTATTGTGAAATCACGTCTTTTTGCATCTATTTGAGGGGAGGAAAACTCAATTTTAGAGGGTCTTCGACCGTCTTTGTATTCAACATCCTGTCTAAATGTTGCAACTTCATATTGTTTGTTTTTTATAATAACTAAAATGATACCAAAAGCTTTGCCAATAGGGATTGTATGAGAAAATAAAGATTCTACGACATCTGGAGGTGCATCAGTTGCAATATCTATATCATCAGATTTATGCTGCAATAAAAAATCTCGAACCCAACCTCCAGCAAAATAGGATATATAACCTTTAGCATGTAGAGTTTTAACAATAAATTTTGCTTCTTGCATAAAAAAATCAGTGGTATCTTATGAAATGATTTTTTATGTTACAATTTATTTTTGCAAGCTAAAAAGGATAATATGTCTGATACAATTCAAATATTAGAAGATAATTTAATAAATAAAATAGCTGCAGGTGAGGTGATAGAAAATCCTGCATCTGTTGTTAAAGAGCTTGTTGAAAATGCTATTGATGCAAAATCTCAAAATATAGTCATTGAGATAAAAAAAGCGGGATTAGAGCTGATAAAAGTTGAAGATGATGGTATTGGTATGAGCAAAGTAGATGCTCTTTTATGCATAAAAAGACATGCAACTTCAAAAATTCAAACTTTTGATGATCTAATAAATGCAAAGACTATGGGTTTTAGAGGGGAGGCTTTGGCATCTATTTGTAGCATTTCAAAAATGGAGATAAAAACCTCTCAAAATGATATAGCAACTCATTTAAAGCTAAATAGCTCAAAACTTATTTTAGAAAAACAGATTGCAAGAAATCAAGGGACCACAATAGAGGTAAAATCTCTATTTTTTAACGTTCCTGTTAGAAGAAAATTTCAAAAGAGTTTTGCTAGTATAAACTCTCAGATTATAAAAACTATAATATTGCTGTCTCTATCGCAGCCTTTGATTGGATTTACTTTAATTTTAGATGACAAGGTGCAATTTACTACAAAAAATATAAAAGAAGATAAAAAAATAGCCTTTAAAAAAAGAATTAAATCTCTTTTAGCTGATAGATTTTTAGATGATGCTATCGATGTAGATTTTAAGCAAAATAATATTGAAATCTTTGGGCTTATTTCAGATCCAAATTTATGCAGAAAAACAAGATCTAATCAATATCTCATTATCAATAATAGAGCTGTATATAGCAAAGTTATATCAACATTTGTAAAAGAGGCTTACTTCACTAAAATCTCTGATACTGATTTTCCTGTTTTTGCTTTAAATATTAATGTTCCCACATCTTTTATAGATGTAAATGTGCATCCCCAAAAAAAAGAGATTAGATTTAGAGAGTTTATTTTTATAAAAGAGGCTGTTAAAAAAGCTATAAATCAAGCTTTTGAGAATAAATTTTTAAAAAAAGAAAAGCCATCATTCGATCAAGAGATAGCTTTTACAAAACCCGAAGAACAAATCGATGATTTTTCTTTTTTCAAGGATATAAAAAAAGAAAATATATTTGAAAAATTTGAAAGAGATCAGATTTTTGAAAATTTATACGATTTTACAAATAAGGCTTTCGATTTTTTTCAATTAGATAATTTTTTATTTATAGAGAGTCAATTTTTCAAAAATGTTATAGATATTGAAGATGATGAGAAAGTTTTAATGTTTAATCTTAGCGCAATTTTTTCTACCTATCTATTTGAAAATATAAAAGATAAAAAAAATGTTTCTAAGATGATAACTCTTTTAGTACCTATAAATATAGAGTTGAATTCAATTGATATTGTATTTGTAGAAAAAAATATAGAGAAATTTATTCCTCTTGGTTTCGATGTGAGAATAATTTCAAAAAATCAAATCTGTTTAGATTCTATCCCAGACATAGTTATGCAAGAAAATATTCATGATTTTTTTTATTTGATATTGGAAGATTTAAAAAATTTAAATTCTACTGATAAAGTGACTGATATCTATGAAAAAAAATTAGCTCAAAAATTATCTAGATTTGCTAAAACAAAAAAATATACCAAAACTGAGAGCATGAATCTTTTGAATTTATTTATAAAATGTAAAAATAAGTTAACGGACCCTGTGGGCTGTCCAATATTTAGCAAGTTAAATAAGTTTAAATTAGAGAAGATATTTCAATTATGAGAAAAAATATGAATTGTTTGAAAAGATTAAAACATGTGCAAGAGTATATCATAAAAAAAAATATCGATCTTTTAATTATCGATGATCCAATAGCGTTGACATATTTAACTAATCTACATCTCTCATGCGGTAAACTTTTCATTGCAAAAGATAAAATAAAACTTTTTGTCGATGGTAGATATTTGCAGGTAGCTAAATCAAAAGCGCCAATAGATGTTGAGCTTATCACTGAAAAATCACTTTTTGATTTTATTGTCCAAAATTCAATAAAAACCGTTGGATTTGATAGTGATAAACTATCATATAATAGCTTTGAAAAACTAAAATCTTTTATCGATAAAATAAATGCTTCAAATCAATTAGATATAAAACTTACAGCGCTTTTAGATCCTCTCAAAGAGTTTAGAGTTATTAAAGATGATGATGAAATTTTAATAATGAAAAAAGCAGCCTCTTTAAATTGGAGGGGATTTGAACATATTTGCTCTTTATTAAAAGAGGGGGTAACAGAGACTGAGCTTGCGCTGCAATACGAGATGTTCGTGAAAAAAAATGGCGCTGAGAGTCTGTCTTTTGATTCTATTGTAGCATTTGGGAAAAATAGTGCTATGCCTCACTATAAAACAGCTGATGCTAAATTGAAATTAAACGATATCGTTTTAATTGATATTGGATGCTCAGTAGAGGGGTATCACTCGGATATGACAAGAGTTATCTTTTTTGGCACTCCAGATCCTATGCTTGAAAAAATGTATGCTGTAACCAAAAGATCTCAAGGAAGCGCTCTTAAAATGTGCAGACCAGGCTCAAAACTTAAAGAGTTGGATATTGCATGTCGAAAAGTTTTCAAAGAAGAAAATTTTGAAAAAGAATTTGTCCACTCTTTAGGGCATGGCGTTGGGCTTGAAGTTCATGAATTTCCTAGAATAAAATTCGATAGCATTGATAAAGATGTGATTTTAAAACCCGGTATGGTGATCACAATTGAACCTGGATTATATGTTCCAGATATAGGTGGCGTTAGATATGAAGATACAATCATTATTACTAAAGATGGCTACGATAATTTTTATAGCTCTTAATTTGAAGGTACTTTGATTTTAAATTTTATATCTGTATTTTTATCGTATCCAACTAAAACTTTCTCATTAGAATGTCTAGATGAAAAATTTGAAAAGGTAAAAAGATGTAACAGCTTTTTGTCTACGTTAAAATGATGGTTTGAGCAGATGTTTAGTACATTTTCATATGTTAAATTTGGGCAGCCTTTTTCTTTTTGTAAGATGTTTATCTCTTGAAAGATCTCTTTATTGAAAAGTGTGACTAAAAACTCTTTAGATGCATCTTTAATAAGTACGTCTAAAGAGTTATTTTCAATTTTTACAAAATCTAAAAAACTAGCTATACCTATGTTTTTATCATAATCATAAAATTTTGTACCTTTTAACATTTTATAAAAGATTTTTTGCAAAGAATCTTCTTTAAAAATTAATGTTTCAAAATTGAGCTCTTGATTTTTATCTTGCTGATTTTCAAATGCGATTAGAATGTTGTCCAACATATAGTTCTCAAAACCCTCAATATAAAAACTTTGATTAGAATACAGAGTCTTTATCAAAGAGGTAGTGAATTTATATAACGTTTTTTCAGAATTTTTAGAATAGCAGATTAAACTAGCAATATTTAACTTTGCGTTTTCAGGTTTTATTACTCTAGGTTTCTTTTCAGCTGTATTGTTTTGATTATAAGCTCTAACATTTTCTTTTTTTTCAGCTACTTTTTTGATTTGATCAAAATTATATTTTTCATATTGATTCAAAGCATTTCTATTCGATGTCATAAAACCACTAAAGCTTTTAGCTATAAAATGATCAGATGATCTTTTTTTCACTAAAGTATTTGTGGTGATTGCAAAAATCATCAAAATTCCCATTACAAATGCTACTATATTCATAAAATAACTTTTTTAAAGTTGTTACATCTTAACATGGTGAGATGGTAGAAAAAAAGCAAAATCTAAAGAATCATTTATTTTTATATATACGCAAGATGGCACATTTTCAGCCTTTTTAGACCAATATTTATACCAATTTATATTCTCAGAAATTTTCTCTAACCTATATTTTTCTATCTTTAGATCTTTATTTGCTAAAAATTTATATTCAAGTTTATTAACATTTTTAAATATTATCTCTTCTCTGGTCTCATTTTCATTGCCTTTTGAAAATAGCTTTAGGCATAAATTTTTATCATCATCGATAAATAGTGTTGCCCTAACATCTAAAGAATAATTTGGATCAATGTCGACCTTATTATCAAAATTTATAAACAAAATCACATTTTTATTAGAGTCATATTTTGTGTAAAAAGGGCTCTCATCAATAAAATTGCCTAAGTAAATATTTGAGAAAATATAGTTTAACCTTGCATGTAAATGATTTGTTTCAAAAATTTTTTCTTTTTTCACTTCTATGTTTTTCTCTACTTTCATGATTTTTGCAAAAAAACCAAATAAAAATGTCAAAATAATACCAATTAAAAACAAAGATATTATTACTTCTAATAATGTTAGATGTTTTTTTTTAATTTTCATAATATAGCTATTTATTTTTTGTACATCATCTTATATTCGTATTCATATTTTTCTTTTTGATCTGAGGGTTTTAAAAATACTCGGATTGTTAAAAGTTTATAGGTTTTATTATCCGATGTTTTTTTATCAAAGCTTTTGTTATAAATTTTATAGGATCTGTCTATTTGTTTATCATTAAAAGAGATCAATTTTGAGGGTTCTAGATTAGTATAAGAAGTATCTTTTTTGCTCGTAGCTAGATTGCTTAGGTCTATTTGATTTTTATATAAAGAAATTTTTAGATCTAAAAATGTTAGATCAGCAATCCTTTCACACTCTAATTTTTCTAAAGATTTTATTTGTGATTTAAAAAAATAAATTGGATTTTGTATTAAAGGAACTATTAAAAGTGAAATTAAAGAGATCGCAATTAATATCTCAATTAAAAGAAAAGAACGTTTATTCTTATTAGAAAAGATTAAGCTGTTATTTGACTTCATAATACAAAAAATATATTCTTTAAGAAGTTTTTAAAGTGAAAAAGCATGCAACTTCAAACTAAAGCATTATATAATTTAGTAAGATTTACTTCACATTATAATCCTTCTCAAAAGGTAAAAAAATGGCAAAGTGAAAATCTAAGAGATTTGGATGATAAAAAACTTTTTGAAAAACTTAAAAAATTTAACCTCAATCTTGATAAAGAAACTTTTTTACAATATGGATCCCAGATTGATTCTCCTGAAGAGTTAGCAGAGCTAATTGCTGCAGAATTAGAGAATGAGGATAAAGATCAAATATATCTTGTTTTATTTGAGTTATATCGCAGATTTTTATCTGATAAAAGATCTTTAAGCATTTTTTGTGATGAATTAGATCATCAAATATTTTTATATGATACCCATCAGCTAAAAAATGATGAGCTACTTCAAAATGCTCTTGATAATTTAAAAAATATTTTAGATAGCAGTTTTGATTTAGGGACTCCCCAAAAAAAAGCTTTTAAGCATCTACTTCAATATTTAGCTCACGATTTAGATAATTTTTTATTCGATTATATTCACGATCAAATAGATGCTCAAAATGAAGTATATGCTTTTGATTTAGTCGATGGATTTTATCCATATATAGAAAAAAATCTTTGGTTTGATTTTTTAAAAGCTAAACTTTTAGCTTCAAAAGATATCACAGCTTCAAATGGTATTATTGAAAAAATAATAGATGAAAACCCAAATTTAGAGCTGCAACTCAGAATTTTGTATTTTATGGTCGACAGAGGAGATAGAAATCTATTTCTTAAAATAGCAAAAAGAACAGCTCAGCATTTAAAAAAAGAGAGAGAATTAAAACATCTTTTAGAGCTTTTGCAAGATTTTTATTTAAGATTAGACAATGACAAGATGGAAATCAAAATCTCAAATCTCTTAAAACAAAGATTAAAAATTCATGATGAAAAAGCTTTAAAGAAACTAGATATCGATGAATTATTGAAGATACTTTCTTAAAAATTAGTGTTTTTTTCTTTTTTCTATTTCTTTTTGATAAAAATAAATTTGCGCTATTTGATGCTTACTTAAGTTTATTGTAAAGTTTTTTTTTGAATTTAAAGTATTTTGATCGGAGTGAAATTTATGTAATCTGCTGATGCTAAAATGTATTTGACATTATTTTTTTCTCCAAACATTTTAACATTCTCTTTTAGATTGTGCAGATGACCAAAAACGCATTTGTCTATCTTATTCTCTTCTAATAATTTTGAGACTTTAGAATCTTTTAGAGTAGCAGAAATAGGAGGATAGTGAGTCATCACTATTTTTGTTTTTGCATTTTTATTTAACTTCTCTAAGCTAAGCTTTAATCTCTCAATCTCTCTAGCAAAGAGCTTTTCAGATAGATCTTTTTGAATATCTTCTTCAAGAGCTTTTTTTGCTCTAGGATTTTTTACAAAATTTATGTATTCATTAAAATTAAACTCTTTAGTGTCATGAAGTCTTGCGCTTGCAATAGAAATATCATCAAAATTTATTGCATCGTTTTGAATAAATGAAATGGAAGGAGGTAGAGCTTTTTGCAGTTTGGTTTTTGAGGGCCACCAATAATCGTGATTACCTTTAATAATTATTTTTTTGCCTGAGAGGTTATTCAACCACTCTAAATCTATAAGAGCATCTTTTAGTTTCATTGCCCAGCTAATATCTCCTGGTATTAATACTAAATCATCTTTAGATATAGTGTTTTTCCAGTTGATCTCGATTTTTTTTTGATAATCTTTCCAACTAGGCCCAAAAAATTCCATGGATTTGTCTGGCACAGAAAAACTAAGATGAAGATCTGAAATAGCAAAAATGTTCATTTTATTAAAATTTAAAATTCAAAATTATCCGGCAAAGTAGTCCCTGCCGTTACAACTATTATACTATCTCGAACATATATATTTTCGCTATCATATGAGGTTAGATTTTTTTTATTTATTAATTTTACATTTTCCCCAATCTTTACATGCTCATCTATTATAGCTTTTTCAATTATGCAATTTTGACCAACTTCAAAAACATCAGGCAAAATATCTTGGGTTTGCTCGGGTGATGAATATGTAGAATTTCCTAAAAAAACACTCTCTTTAATAATAGAGCCTGATTTTATTTGAGTTCTAAGCCCAATCATCGATTTTGTGATCTCTTTAGCTTCAATTATTGAGCCTTCACAAATTATTGAATCAGTAATTTTTGTCATTTTAATATTAGCGCCTGGCAAATGATGTGCACATGTATAGATTGGATTTTTTTCATCATAAATTTTAAGACCTAAATTAGAAGTAGTGAGTGCTATATTAGCATCATAAAAAGATTTTATTGTTCCTATATCTTCCCAATATCCATCATAGATAAAAGCTGCAGCTTTGCCTTTTTTTAACTGTGTTGGAATTAAGTGTTTACCAAAATCTTCTCTTGGATCTTCTTTTAAAAGAGCTTTAAGTGCCGCTCTTTTAAAGATATATATCCCCATAGAGCCTAAAAAGGGATTTTTTTCACTGATTTTACAGTTTTCATTCATTTTAGGATCAAGTCTAAAACAGTCTAAATCTTCTTGCTTTTGAGGCTTTTCAAAAAAATCTATTATATATGAGTCTTTATTGATTTTTAAAAGACCCAATCTTTTAGCATCTTTTTCACAAACAGGCAGAGTTGCTATTGTTAAATCAGCATCTTTTTCTTTCGCAAAATTAAACATCTTTTGAAAATCAATATTATATAGCTGATCTCCTGATAATATTATAAAAAAATCAACAGGAAGCTCTAAGATTGTATCAAGAT
>JAAKFX010000026.1 GCA_011064865.1 Candidatus Anoxychlamydiales bacterium | reverse complement strand
GTTAAGACGTGTTTTTAAGCCTTGCTCACTGAGAGTTTCCTCTCTGTTTAAAGTCAAAGCCATAGAGCATCGGACTAGTGGAGTATCCGATGGTATGTTGGTTTGGTTCCCTCTTCGTCTTAACTTCTGCATAAAGTTTCCTGCCCCCTAATCAACCAGTTACCCTCAATCCTCACGGTTCAAGCCCCTTCCTTTAGGGAGGGGTGATTGACCTGCTATTTTTGCTTCTCTTTATTTAACTATAATTGATTTGATCTTTATAGAAAACTCATTTAAAACGTTTTCTTCTTATAAAAATTTATTTTAAATATTGTTATTGTAAAACTGACAATTAATTAGATTTAAAACTAACGATAGCTGAATGTAAATTGTTATTACATTGAAAAATATAAAAATGAAAATATTTAAGAGTGAAAAAACAATATAACATCGCCATCTTTGATGATGTATTCTTTTCCCTCTGATAGAGCTTTTCCATTCTCTCTAGCTTTAACTCTACCACTATATGCTATTATATCATCATAGGAGACAACCTCAGCTCTTATAAACCCCTTTTCAATATCTGTATGAATTTTACCAGCAGCATTTTTAGCATTTGTGCCTTTTGTTATTGTCCAAGCTCTAGTCTCCATCTCTCCTGTTGTGATAAATGTTAATAGATTTAAAAGATGAAAAGCGGATTTAATTAATTTATTCAGTCCTGACTCTTTTACATTTAACTCTTTTAAAAATTCTAGAGCTTCATCTTTTTCTAAAGCAGAGATCTCTTGTTCTATTTTTGCGCAAATTGAAATAACTGAAGAGTTTTCCTTTTTTGCATACTCTTTTAGCTCTTTTACATACTTGTTATCTTCTGTTTTTGTAAGATCTTCTTCTTTGATATTTGCAACATAGATTACTTTTTTCAGAGTTAAAAAATGCCAGGTTTTTAATATCTCTTTTTCTTCAAAGTTAAATGATATAGATCTTAGCTGTTTATTTTGGTTTAAGTGATCTATGATTTTGTCTATCAAGTTTATTTGAGAGGCAAATTCTTTAGCTATTCTTGCTTTTTTCTCTATTTTATTTTTAATATTCTCAGCTGTTTGAAGATCTGCTAAAATAAGCTCTAAATTTATCGTTTCTATATCCGCTATAGGATCAATTTTATTGCTCACATGAATCAGCTCTTCATCTTCAAAACATCTAACTACATGAACTATCGCATCGGTATCTCTAATATTTGATAAAAATTTGTTTCCAAGTCCTTCTCCTTTTGAAGCGCCTTTGACAAGTCCTGCAATATCAACAAAAGATACAGTCGCATAAATTGTTTTTTTTGATTTAGAGAGTTTTGATAAAATTGCAAGTCTAGCATCTGGAACTTCTACTATTCCAATGTTTGGATCTATTGTACAAAATGGATAGTTTTCAGCAGATACATTTTTTTTTGTAATTGCTGTAAAAAGGGTGGATTTTCCAACATTTGGAAGACCTACTATTCCACAAGATAAATTCGTTGATTGATCAGACATGTTTTTCCTTTAATAATTTTCTATTTAAAAGTTTTTCTGCTAAAGCATAATTTTTTTCTTTTAGAAGAGCTCTTATCCACCGAGAAGAAATGATTCTATCTTTGTATTTAATCTTTTCAATAAATTCAGATTTGAAATGTAGCTCTTGTTCTAAATCTTGAATTTTATTTAAATCTCCTTCTCCATCTTTTCCAATCTTTGCATCATCTCCTATAACTAAATGAGAAAAAGAAAAGTTTTTTTGTAAAATTTTAAAAAAATCTTTGTAATAGATATTCGCAAAATATATATTGAATTTTATTAAAATTACGACATCTATTCCAAAGCTTTTTAAATATTTTAATTTATCTTGTTTATTATAAATCAAAGGTATTTTTATATCTGGTTTTAAAACTTCTAAAGGATGATTTTCAAAAGTAAAAACTATAGATTTTCCCTTTTTTTCTTTTAACTTTTGTAAAATTAAAGCATGTCCTAAATGAAGGCCATCAAATACTCCAATCGTGAGATTGCAAAGATCAAAATTATGCTTTTTATCAAAATTATTTAAAATTATCATTTTAATAAATAAGGTTTTAAATTTATTTTTTCATCTAACTTTTCTTGATCTATTGCGTCTTTTAAAAAATATGGTCCACATCTTGTTCTTTTTAGATCAATTAGATAAGCTCCTGTTTTTAACTTCTTACCAATATCATCAGCTATCGCTCTTATATATGTTCCCTTTGAACAAGAAATCTCTAAATCTATATAAGGATAGTCATAAGCTATTAATTTCGTTTCAACATTTATAGAAATTAGCTCTCTTTTAATTGTTAGGCCTTGTCTTGCAAGCTTATATAACCTTTGACCATTTACTTTTTTAGCAGAAAACATCGGAGGTAACTGTTTAATATCTCCTTGAAAATTACTTATAACATCTTGGACTTCCTCAAGCGTTGGCTCTTTTTTTGAGATATGAACTTTTTCAGACTCTGTATCAAATGTCTCTGTTGTATAACCTAAATGAAGACGGCAACTATAAGTTTTATCATGATTTGTGAAATCTTGAGATTTTTTAGTATAACTACTTCCAATTAGCATTATCATTAGACCTGTCGCAAATGGATCTAAAGTTCCACTATGACCAATCTTTTTTATTTTAGTGAGGCGTCTTAAAAGATGAACTATACTAAAAGATGATCTGTTTTTAGTCTTATTGACAAGTAAAATTCCAGACACTTCATTCATCATCTTTTGAGGATCGTTTTTCTTTTTCTTTTTTGATATCAGTCAAGATTTTATCAATTTTCATGTGTTTATCTACAGATGTATCTAGCTCAAAACTAAGCGTTGGAAAATATCTAAGCGTGACCTTTTTTGAAGAATGTACAGAGATAAACCCCGCTGCTTGATTCAACGCGTCTATGGTCTCTGTTTTCTCACTGTCTGTTCCTATAACGCTAATTAGTACTTTTGCATAGCTTAAATCAGCAGTTACCTCAACCTCTGTTACAGTTGTAAATTTAGAAATATATGGGTTTTTTACATCTTTTTGTAAAACTTCTGATATAACTTCGCGAAGCAGAGAATTTAAACGCTGTACTCTTTGTTTTTTCATATTTTATAAATCTTGCTCTAAGTAAGTAATATCATAAGCTTCTAAAATGTCATCTTTTTGAATGTCTTTGAACTTTTCTAAAACAATTCCACACTCTAATCCTTTATTAACCTCTTTGACATCTTCATTAACTCTTTTTAATGATGCAATTTTATCTCTAGCTATTTCAGCTTCATCTCGAATAATACGAATATGAGAGTTTCTTTTAATAATTCCATCTTCAATTAAACAACCAGCTATAACTCCTAAATGGGATGATTTGAAAAGAGCTATTACTTTTGCTTTTCCTATATCATTGTGCTCTTCAACTTTATCTAAAATACTTCTCATAAGCTCTTTTACTTCATCGATTACATGATAGATAATATCATGTTGACGAACGATAATTTTAAGCTGTTTGATTAAAGATTCTGCATGACTTTCGATTTTTGTGTGAAATCCTAAAATTATAGATTTTGAAGCTGCTGCAAGTCTTATGTCAGATTCAGATACCTCTCCAACTTCAGCGCTTACAATATTTACCTCGGCCTTATCAGATTGAATTTTTAAAAGTGATGTTTTTAAAGCTTCTAATGATCCTTGAACATCTGCTCTAAGAATAAGTGGAAGAACTTTTTTCTCTTTTTCTCCAAGCGTTTCTAAACTAAACTTTTTAGGTTTTTGAAGTGCTGATAATTGTATCTTCTCAGATCTAGCATCTGCTAGCTCTTTTGCTACTTTTTCATTTTCAACTACAATAAACTCTGCTCCAGCTTCAGCTAAAGAAGAGAGACCTGTTATCAAAACAGGCATAGAGGGCTTTGCCGATGTTACGATATTATCAAATTGATCATGAAGTGTTTTGATTCTTCCATATTTATCTGAAAAAACTATTGCATCTGAAGTTCTTAATGTTCCATTTTGTACTAAAACCGTAGCTGCAGCTCCAAGGCCTTTATGCATCTCCGATTCTAAAATAGTTCCTCTAGCTCTTGTATGAGGATTTGCTCTTAATTCTAAAATTTCAGCCTGCAAAGATAACATTTCTAATAATTCATTTATCCCATCTTTGGTTTTTGCGCTGCAATTAACTGTAATTGTTGTTCCTCCCCAAGCTTCGGGTAGAAGAGAGTTGTCAGAGAGCTGTCTATAGATTTTTTCCGGATCAAATCCAGCTTTATCAGATTTATTTAAAGCTACTACCATTGGAACATTTGACTTTTTTGCTTGATTTAAGGCTTCAATAGTCTGTTCTTTTATTCCTTCATCTCC
Source organism: Candidatus Anoxychlamydiales bacterium (assembly GCA_011064865.1). Classification (GTDB taxonomy): domain Bacteria; phylum Chlamydiota; class Chlamydiia; order Chlamydiales; family SM23-39; genus JAAKFX01. Next base: position 13,288 of record JAAKFX010000026.1, on the reverse strand, counting down.
AGCTATTACCAAAACTACAATATCTGTGACAGTTGCTCCTCTTTGGCGCATCTCAGAAAATGCCTCGTGACCAGGGGTGTCTAAAATAGTAATATCTCCGAACTTTGTTTTAGCTGTAAATGCTCCAATATGTTGAGTGATTTTTCCAGCTTCTCCAAGTGCTAAATTAGATAATCTTATTGCATCTATCAAAGAGGTTTTTCCATGATCAACATGACCCATAAATGTTATAACTGCAGGTCTTTTTTCTAACTTTTCTTTGTCAGTTTCATCAATCTCTTCTTTTATACTCATTTGAGCAATCTTGAGTCTTTTTTCTTCTTCAACATCTATTGTTATTTCACAATCAAATTCATGTCCTAAAAGTTGAATTGTTGTTTCATCATCTAAATAATCGTTTATAGTTAAAGTTATTCCTTGCAAAAATAACTTTTGCATAAGCTCGGAGGCTTTTAACTTCATCGCACTTGCTAAATCTTTTATAGATATCGGCAATATTACTTTTAACGATTTAGGTCTGATTACTTCTATTTGCTCTTTTTGCCTTTTTGATTTAAAAAATCTTCTTTTACGCCATCTCTCGTCTTCTGTCGCTCTGAGCCCTAATTTATCACGAGTATCAAATGCTCTAAATGTTTGAGGTTTTTTCGCTGATTTAAAATCTTTGTAACTTTTAAATTTTTTCTTCGGCTCTTCTTCTTTTTCTAGGATTTTAGGAGGCTCTTTTTTAGAGGGTTTTTCTATCTCTTCAATAGGCGGTTTTTCTGCCTTTTCAACTTTTTCAACTATTACTTTTTCTTCTTCTGGTTTTAAGATCTTTTCTTTAGCTTTAGGTTTTTCCTCTTTTGTCTTTGTTTCCTTTTTTACTTCTTTTATCGGTTTTGCTTCTTTTTCAATAGGAGGTAGGATTCTAGCTGTTCTTTTTGCTTTAGTCTCAGGTTTTTCTACTTCAGCTTTTTTCGGTTTTTCTTTTTTAGGAGATAGAGGTTTTTTCTTGAATTTTTTTAATGCTTGAGCAATTTGTACATTTTTAATATTTAATTTTAAATCTTTAGCCAAAATTTATACCTACTTGTGTTGTTCTAAGATTTTATCTGCTAAATCTAAATAATTTATTCCAGGAACCTTTGAAACAAGTGCATCAGGAGTTTCTACTAATATTTTTCTAATAGTATCATAACCTGCAGAAATTAAGCCTTCAACTAAAAGCGAGCTTAATCCTTCAATTTTTAAAGGTTCATCTAATGATGGATCTTCTTTTTCTGAAAGCTCAGCCATGTAAATAGTAATAAGTTTTTGATATTCCGTTAGCTTTTGAAAATCTATATCTTTCTCTATAAGTTTTGAGATCAATCTAGCATTCATTCCCTTTTTGCCAATAGCAATTGGATAGTCATCATCATTGACAACTGCAATGACTTTATCATTTATTTTTAAACGTTGTATTTGAAGAGGATATAGAGCGTTTTGAAGTAGTTGTACTAGATCTTCAGAGTATGGCATAACATCAATTTTTTCATTGTTAATTTCCCGAATGATATTTTTGATTCTTGTTCCTCTAACTCCAACACATGTTCCAACTGGATCAACTTTACTATCAGAGGAGCTTACCGCTAGTTTTGTTCTGTATCCAGCTTCCCTTACAATCTTTTCAATTCTGATAACATCATCAGAAAGCTCAGGTACTTCTTGCTCAAATAATGCTGCAACAAACTCCGGATGTGTACGTGATAAAATAACTTCAGCTCCACCGATTTCAGTATCTCTTACTTCCAAAAGAAGAGCTTGCAATCTCTCTCCAATATGCGGTTTTTCTCCTATAGGTAAATTCCTCTCAGGCAATATAGCTTCTACTTTTCCAAGATCTACTATTATCGTTCTTCTCTTTCCTATTCTTTTAACAGTTCCTGAAATAATTTCTCCAACTCTATGGCGATACTCTTCATATATAACATCTTTTTCTGCGCCTTTTAGTTTTTGAGTTATTATTTGCCTAGCTGTTTGAGCTGCTATTCTTCCAAACTCTTGAGGAGGAATTGATATTTCAAGTCTTTGTCCAATTTTACAATCAGGTGCTAAAATTCGAGCTTCTTCTAAAGAGATCTCCTCTTCTGAATTCTCAACAACTTTAACAATTGTTTTTCTTACAAAAACATCGATGTCTCCAGTTTTTGGATTTATTTGAACATCTACGTTTTCGCCGCCTTTAAGACTTTTTCTAGCAGCTGCTCGAAGTGAATCTTCAATTGCTGTAATAACAATTTCTCTTTTAATGCCTTTTTCTTTTTCTAAATATTCGAAAATGGCAACTAAATCTTTGTTCATTATTAAAACCTTTTATTAAAAGTTTACTTAAAAAAAACCGAAGGTTAAAAAGCCTTCGGCTATCTGATTATTACTCTTCTTTCTCTTTCTTTTTTTCTTTTTCTTTCGCTTTTTTCTTTTTCTTTCCAACTACTATCTCATCTTGTCCTTTTTCAGTTTTCAGTGATAGAGATACTTTTTTATGCTCAGAGTCGAGCTTTACAACTTTTGCTGTTACAGAATCCCCAACAGAGACTATATCTTCAACTTTGCCAAAAGGTTCATCTGAGAGCTCTGTTACGTGAATTAAACCTTCTATTCCATTCTCTAATTGTACGAAGATTCCAAAAGCTGTGATCTTTTTTACAACTCCTTTTACGAGGCTATCAATTGGCATTGTCTTTTCTATAGATTCCCAAGGATTCTCTGTTAGTTGTTTTATGCCTAAAGTAATTTTTTTACTCTCTTTATCAACAGATAAAACTTGAGCTTTTACTTTTTGGCCCTTTTTCAATACTTCAGATGGATGAGATACCTTTTTTGTCCAACTAAGATCAGAGATATGAATCAATCCATCAACTCCTGGTTCTAGCTCAACAAATGCTCCATAGTTTGTTAGATTTCTAATTTCAGCTTCAACTATTTTTCCAATAGGATAGTTATTTTCTATATCTTCCCAAGGATTGCGCTCCGTTTGCTTCATTCCAAGAGAAATTTTACCATCATCTTTTTGGATAGATAGAACAATCGCTTCTACTTCATCTCCAATATTTACCATCTCCGATGGCTCTGAAATACTTTTTGTCCAACTCATCTCTGAGACATGGATCAAACCTTCAATTCCAGGCTCCAATTCAATGAAAGCTCCATAAGATACAAGATTTGTAATCTTACCTTTAACTTTTGTTCCTGGAGGGAATTTCTTTTCAATCTCTTCCCAAGGATTTTGCTCTTTTTGTTTCAATCCTAAAGCTACTCTACCTTTCTCTTTATCAATAGTTAAAATTACTACTTCAAGCTCTTGTCCTAGTTTTACCATCTCTGATGGATGTCTTATTCTCTTCCATGTCATATCAGTAATATGTAGTAGTCCATCAATACCATCTAAATCTAGAAAAACTCCGAAATCAGTGATATTTTTAACCACTCCAACTCTTAACTCTTTTTCTTTAATATTTTCGAGAATTTCTGATTTTTTAGATGCTCTTTCAGCCTCTAGTAGCTCTCTTCTTGAAACTACGATATTTTTTCTTTCAATATTTATTTTTAAAATCTTGAAATCATATGTTTTTCCAACAAAATCATCTAAATTTTTTATTCTCTTATTATCTATTTGGGAACCCGGCAAGAAAGCTTCGATGCCAATGTCAACCATCAACCCGCCTTTAACCTTTCTTACAATAGTTCCTTCAATTATTGAACCTTCTTTACATGACTTTAAAATATGCTCCCATCTTCGATGCTTTCGAGCTTTTTCTAAAGATAGTACAACTTGTCCATCCGGGCCTTCAGTTTTATCTAAAAGTACTTCAACTTGTTTTCCAAGTGAGAGCTCTTCAGGATCCGCAAATTCAGCAATCGGTACTAATCCTTCCGATTTTAATCAAACATCGATTACAGCAAATTCTTTATTTATTTCGACTATTTTCCCTGCAAGTAGCTGTCCTGGTTTCATAAATGAAAGAGCTTCTTTTTTTTCTTCTTTAACTCCTAAAAGATCTTGGAATTGTTTTGCATCTTCTTCTTTGAAGTCTACGTCATCTAAAATGTTATGGTTGCCCCAGTCATGGGTGGTTTGTTTCATTTAAGGGTTTCTCCGGTTATATGTTTAAGCAAAAATATTAACAAAAAATAACTAATAAAATCAAGCTGGCAGATAAAAATGTTATTATATGCTGAAGAGGTTTTAATAATTAGCTCTATATTTCACCATTTTTTTGATAATAAAAATTTAAATATATTTAAATTTCAAAAAAAATAGTTTTCTATATTTTTGCTTTAGCTAATTATAGCAGGAGGCAAATATAAATTAATTTTTTTAAATTTTTTATCTTCGATTTCATCTAAATCATGTTCAGCAAAAGCTATCTCATATTGCTCTTTAGTATAGTAGTTTTTAGGATCAATCTCAACACTTAAAGATCTCCATTTTTTTCTTACATCTATAAATGTAAAAAACTCTCTTATAAAATAAAATATTTTAGTGATAATATTCGCTCTTTTTCGGTATTTGTCTCTCTTCATATAATATCTATCTATTTTTTCTGAGATCAAAGCTATACTATCTCTTTGCTTTTCAGAAAATTCCCAATCTTTTAAAAGCTCTCTTATTAAGCTCATTGCCTTTTTTGCAACAAAATCTATGCTAACTTTATTTTTTAAAGTGTAGTGCAAAACTCTTGTAGTGCCAAAAAAGGAAGGCCTTACATCCGTCTTCTTTAAAATATTAGCAAATTCATCTACATCCCTACATTTTGAAATTGATGGTTTAAAACTCAAAACTGTTGGCATAGATATTCCTAAAAAAATATGTATCTATTTTAGATAGCATCTATTTTAGGCAGGTTGAGGGGTTAAATGCAAGAAAAACCAAGTAAAAATTTTAAAATTTCAATAATATTTTAGAAAATAAGATATTTCCCTGATAGCAAAAAAAAATGGTTTTTTGTTAAAATATTCACAAGTTATTTAATAGGATTTTTTATGAGTACACCTGCATCTTTGAATTATATAGATGATTTATTTTCTAAATTTTCTGTGGTAAAACAACGACGCCCTTCTATTAGAGGGTTGAAACCGCAAGCTTCAGGCATAATTTGTCAAATAACTTCTATTGTCATGGTAGCTTGTAGCATTTTAATAAGATATAATCTTTATGGTAATGCTATACCGGCTATTTGTTTAACTTTAACTATTAGCGCTAGTATACTTTCTTTAGCAACTCTTGTTAGTAGTATTCGAGAAATAGTTAAGAATCAGCTATCTAGTTCTTCTAGAATAGATTTATTAATATCTGATTTAAGAAATTATTCAATAAAAAGTAGAAAGTTTATAAGAGATTACTTTACTAGCAAATAAATTGATATTTTGTTAAAACATTCACAGTTTATATAAGTAGGATTTTTTATGAGTACACCTATAGCGGGTAATTATACAAATGGTTTTTTTTCTAAATTCTCATTGGTAAGAAAATATTATTATATATCAGGTAGAAGAATTGAAATACCAAGAATTGAATATCAAGCTTCAGGTATAATTTGTTTGATAACTTCTGTTGCGATGATTTGTCTCGCTGCTTTGAAAGCATCCAATCCTTCTTTTACAGCATTCAATCCTCTTATCGGTTCAGTTGTAATTATTAGCGGCAGCATACTTTGTCTTGCCGTTTTAATTAGTTCTTTTCGAGAAGCTTTTGCAAGAAATTCTATTGCAGATAAATTTGGAAAGGAAATCATGAGACAAAGAATGCAATTGAAATATAATCTTTGGTTTTAAGATATTTCTCTGATAGCAAATAAATTGATATTTTGTTAAAACATTCACAATTTATTGAAATAAGGGTTTTTTATGAGTGCACCTGTATCAGTTTATTATACAAATGATTTACTTACGAAATTTTCATGGATAAGAAAAAAAGATGATATTTCAGTTACAAATGCAGTCACAAAAATTCAAATTTATAAAATTGAGCTTCAAGCTTCAGGTATAATTTGTTTAATAACTTCCATTGCTATGGCTATTTTTTGGTTTTTGTTAGCTCATACTAATCCTTTTGTAAGTTCAGTTTTCATTATTAGTGCTGAAATACTTTTTTGGACTTCTTCAATTAGTACCATTCGAGAACTTTTTGCGAAAAATTCCTTTGCAGAAAAATCAATTTGAAATTTCAATAATATTTAGAATTTAAGATTTTTTTTGTGATAAATTTTCAATATCTAGTAATATTCTAGATACAGGAGATTTTCTATGAGCTGTTTAGTAATGAAATTTGGTGGAGTTAGCGTATCTAATGCTAAAAACATTTTAAAAATTGCGGATATTATAATTGAGAAATCCAAAGAGTATAAAAAGTTAGTGGTTGTAGTCTCTGCTATGGGAAAGACGACTGATAAACTTTTAAAATTATCTAAAAGCATTAATGAAAATCCCCCTAAAAGAGAGCAAGATATGCTCATCTCTGTCGGAGAGAGAATATCGATGAGTCTTCTTTCAATGGCTCTTCAAAAGAAAGGAAAAAAGTCTATTTCTTTTACAGGCTCTCAATCTGGAATTATTACCTGCTCAAATCATTTAGATGCAAAAATTATCGATGTAAAACCTTTTAGAATTATCAAAGCTTTAAATGATAATAATATTGTAATAGTTGCAGGGTTTCAAGGGGTGAGTTTAGACAAAGAGATAACTACACTCGGAAGGGGAGGTTCTGATACTTCTGCAGTAGCTCTAGGAGTGGCTTTAAATGCAAGCATAGTTGAATTTTATAAAGATGTAGATGGGATCTATTTAGAAGATCCTAAAAAAAATAAAGACTCTATTTTTTATAAAAATTTAACTTTTGAAAAAGCTTTAAAAATTATTGAAAAAAATAAAAAGAAAATTCTGCATCCGAGATGTGTGAAATTGGCTTCAGAGAATAATATAAGCTTGAAAATTATAAACTTTAAAAAGTTTAAAAAAAATAAAAACAAAAAAAAAATTACAATTATAAAAAAAGAATCTTTTCAAAAAGTTTCAAAAAATGTATATGAAATTATTTAGTGCAAATTTAAAAAATAATAATTTCAGTATATGAAATATAAAATAGACCTTGTCAAAAACCCCTTTAGTTTATTAGACGAAGAGAATCAAACTCAGCATATATCGACTTTGAAAGCTTTAATTAAAAAAGTTCTGCCAAACTATTTTTTAGAAGATGAGATCGAGCAGGAAGATTTAAAAAAAGCTGAGCTTTTTTTAAATGAAAATCTACCGATTTTAAAATGGATAGAGATTAAAGAGAAAACTTTTAGCGTTATTTTATTTTCTAAACATAGAAAAAATGCTACCAGCTTTTTTTATGATATGGTATCTCGCTATCTTATTCCTCAAAAAAAATTAAATTTAGAACTTTTTTATTCTGCAGATTTTGGCTTTTCAAATCTTTTAGATGATAAATTTAGTGTAATGCAAGCGGTACTCAGCGTTGATGACATAGAAGATATTAAAGCTATTGAAAAAAATAAAAAGACATTTGAGACAGAGATCAGACTTGGTATTGTCTCTGATTTTCATGCTAATAGAATCTCAGAGTTTAAAGGTCTTTCTAATGATAGAAAAACTGCAATGGTCCAAGAAAAGATTGGATCACTCATGCAAAAAAGACCCAAAGAGTTTGGAAAGAATATCTTCTCAGAGATGCAGCAGTTTTTAATAATGTCTCGAGATGAGTTTAAAAGCCAAAGAGATTATCATCATATCAGCAGAATCATCTCAATTTTATACATGATCAGAAAGCTTTTAAAACAAAATATCGAACAAAACCCAGAAAAAAGATATTTGATTTTAAAATTTTTAAAAACAAAACTAAAATCCCAAGAAAATAAAGAGTCTGAAGTTTTAGGAATTTTAGTCGGTCTTAATTTTTTAAAAGAGAATGAGGTTTTTGAGAAAAAACATCTCACAACTGCAATAAAAAATTTCTTGCCATATGTAGCTTTTGTTGAAAACTCATTTTTCATAGATAAAGCTTCAAAAAATGATATTCAAACATGCTATATTGAAGCTAAAAAACCAAACTCAATGAATTTTGCAGATGAAGAGATTCAAGTGTTAAAAGATGAGCTTCCAACCTATTTAAAAGGTAATATTGAGCAGCTTATCCATCCAGTTTTTATGCCTAGAAATGAAGAAGAGATCGTAAAAAATATGTTAGTGTTATCATCGCAGCTTAAATATGTGCATGATATCCCACAAGTTATAATATCTTTCGATAAACAGACCTATACAGATCTCTCTTTTAATGTAATTTTACTTAGAGTATTAAGACCAATAGATCTTCCAATAAAAGATCTAATCACAAAAACAAACAGGCCCTTTAAATTCATAATAGACAAAGTCAAAAAAGTAGGAATTATTAGAAGAAAATATCTCAAAGAAGCCAATGTTTTTAGGATATTTCTGCAAAGTGCAAATTACCTTCGATCTGATCATAGCGTTGATATAAATAAAGCAAGGCTAGATGTCTTAGAAGAGCTCAATCAGCTCTTCGGTGAAGTTAGAGATTATATGGGTGGAATGATCTATAAACAAAATGAAGCTTATAAATCACTTCAAAATATTTTAGGTCAAATTGGTAAACACTACGATAATTTATTAGAAAAGTTTTTCTATTCAATAACCCCATCTGAGATGACAGCTATCGTAAAACCTGATATTATGAAAAATCTCTTTTTGATGCTTATTAATGCTATTAAAAGAGAAGAGACAAGAATTAAAAAGCACTCGGATTTCTTATTTAAACAAGAAATGAGACATCTCTACATTATCATTCCTGTCTACGATCCAAATGTGAAAAAGAAAATTAAAGACCAAATCGATAACATAAATATTTTATCATCAGAGCTAATATCATTTAGCTTAACTTCTCACGATGTTCCATATTTAGGCTATGTCTACATAAATGATGATAAAGCTATGCAAAAAGTGTTTTTTAGTAGCATTCAAAAGTCTTTAGCTTAGTTAATTTATAAATTATTAAACTTTTTTAATTAGAGATTTTATAGCATCTTCAGTAACAACTATTTGATCATTTGCGTATCTTTCTATTTCATGTTTATATTCATTAGTACTGGCTTTTTTTTTATTGCCAAATGCTTCAATATATTTTTGTTCACTATAAGTAGAGAAAAGTTTTTTAATGTATTCATTCTTTACATAATTTAGATATTTAGATGAGATAGAGAAATGCTCACGAAGAAAAACAAAAAATCTTGTTAAAAAATTGCGCTGTTTAATTTGTAGATCGGTTTCTTTATAAAAATTATCAATAATATTTGAAATATTAATTCCTATTAATCTTTCTCTAGGTGTTAGAACATCGGTTTTGTGTTTTTCATTTGCTACAAAGATTAATAGTCTAGCTAAAGAAGTTAAAGAGAATGAATTTTTGTAATCTTGAACTACAATAACTCTTCTTCCCCCAAAAGTAACTTTTGTTTTGGATTGTTCTAAAAGTCTATTTAAATTTTCATCAATAGGAACTGTTGAAAACTTTAAACTTAAATTAGTTTGTGATGGTCTTGCACTCGCTGGACTAGCTGCTCCTGCCATAAAATCCTCCATTATGTTTAAATCTGCAAAATATTATAACATAAATTGTGGATTATTGTCATTGGTAAGAGATTTATTTAATAATTCTAATAAAAGGCTGATTGTAATGGGCATAGCTAGAAACTGTTTGATTGTCATATATAAAAAAAAATTGAAAGAAAATACTATTTTTTTTATTGGTAACATAAATATTTTATCATCAGAGTTAATCTCATTTAGCTTAACTTCTCACGATGTTCCATATCTAGGTTACGTATATATAAACGATGACAAGGCTATGCAAAAAGTCTTTTTTGGTAGTATTCAAAAATCTTTAGCTTAGTTAATTTCTAAATTAAACTTTAACTCTCGGAAAAAACTCTCTTATGGTTTTTTCTGAAACAGCTATTCTATCTGTGGTTCTTGCTTTTTGATATTTGTATTTAGGCGGATCAGTCTCTATTTTTTCTTCACCAAAGATTTTTTTATACTCATTTTCACTATATGCTGAGAAACGCTTATAAATGAAATTGTTTTCTACACAATATCTAGTTGTATTTCGACTAAATGAATACTCACGAAGGAAAACAAAAAATCTTGTTAAAAAGTTTCGATTTTTAACTTCTTTGTTTGAGTATTCATAAAATGCATTAATTTTCCTTGATAGGCCAATTCCATGTAATCTCTCTTCAGTTGTTAAATCTCCTTTTTCGCATCTTTCATTTGCTAATTTGAGAATTTTACTCGCTAATGTATTTAAAGAGATTGAACCTTTATAGTAATCAGAAACTACAACTCTTTTCCCCCAAAAAGTAACGTTTGTTTTGAAACCGTTTTCTTTTGATAGTACTAAAGTTTTATTTAGCTTTTCAACATCATCAGTTTCAAGCTCTTTGCTTAAAAAAGCTTGTGGTGTTGGTTTTAAAGCTGCTGGGCTTGCTGAAGCCATAAAATCCTCCATTATGTTTAAATATGCAAATATTACAACATAGATTGTGCATTTTTGTCACTAGTAAGATGTTTTTTTTAGATATCAGAAAATAGCTTGATTTTCAGAGACTTAGTTAGAAGATGTTTGTTTGTCAAATTAATAAAAAAATATTGAAAGAAGATACTACTTTTTTGGGAGAAAGTAAAAATATTTATTAATATTTTTTGTTAAGCTTAGTTAGCTAGATTTCTAATAGAATATTCAGAGACAATTATTTTATTGCTTTCAGAAATTGTACCAATTTGATTTGTATAGTGAGTTCCTAAACCGGTTGCTTCTTTGCCAAATGTATCAATATATTTTTGTTCACTATATGCTGAGAAAAAATCTTTAATAGAATTTGGGTTTTTAAATCTATCTACAGATATAGAAGATAATTTTTCAGGATTACCCATATTAGGATATTTCTTTAACATCTTTTCTGCATAATTTATACTATTCACATGTAGAAATAAATCGGAAAAAATCTTACGAAGTGAAACAAAAAATCTTGTCAAAAAATTGCGATTTTTAATCGGTGTTTTTTCATAAAACTCAGAAATTTTTTCTGAAATTCTAATTCCATTTAATCTTTCCACGGGTGTTAAATTCTCTTTTTCACATCTTTCGATTGCTAAATTGATTATTTTTCTAAATAGAGAATTTAAAGAATATTGGCCTTTATAACCTTCTGCTGTAATAACTCTTTTTCCCCAAAAAGTGATTCTAGCTTCTGCATTAGCTAAAATGTCATCTAGCTTTTGTAGAGCTCCTTTTCTCAAAACTTCATAACCATCATTTGACAAATGTATAATTTTATCTAATTTTCTAAGATTATTATCCATCCTAAGCGCAGCTTTTAGATAAGCTTGCTCTCCTAATGCTTTTGCACTTGCTGGGATTGCTCCTCCTGCTACTGACATAAATTCCTCCAAATTTGTCTAAATATACAAATATTATAACATAAATCATTGATTATTGTCACTAATAAGATGCTTTTTTATACTGTCTTAACGACTTGATTTACAATGATTTAGTTGGGAATAATTCTTTTGCTAAATATAAAAAAATATTGAAAGAAGATACTATTTTTTTGATGTAATAATTTTTTTGAAAAAAGAAGAAGAAGAAATTAAAACCAAAAAATAGAAATTCACAAGTTGTTTTATTTTGATGAACAAAAACTTGTGATTGCACTTAAAAAAAAGATCAATTTTGCGTTATTATTTTCTTAAGACTAGAGTTCAGAATATAGTTTTTGAAAACCTTGACTTTTGTTTTTTTTAAAGTTATTTTGGTAGAAAAAAGTGTTTTTTATGAAAAACAAAATCAAAGTAGCTCCGTCTATTTTATCTGCAGATTTTTCTCATCTACATGATGAGGTAAAAAGAGTTGAAAAATCAAAAGCTGATGCAATTCATATTGATATTATGGATGGACATTTTGTTCCTAATTTAACAATGGGACCAAAAATAGTATCTGCAATAAATAGATCAAGTGAGATTTTTTTAGATGTACATTTAATGATTTATAATCCTTTTGATTATATCGATAAATTTGTAGAGGCTGGGGCTGATTTAATAACATTTCATATAGAGGCGACAGAAGATATTGAAGATACAATAAACTTTATAAAAAAGTGTGGAAAAAAAGCAGGACTTGCTTTTAATCCAGAAACTTCTTTTTCTTTAGCATTGAAATACATTGAGATGGTAGATTTAGTTTTATTTATGTCAGTACATCCAGGGTTTGGAGGACAAAAATTTATTCCATCTGTTTTAGAGAAAATTGAAATGGCTAAAAAATTAAAAGATGATATGAAACTTGATTTGGATATTCAAGTAGATGGTGGGATTGGTAAAGAGACAGCTTTAAAATGTAAAAAACATGGTGCTAATTTTTTAGTTGCAGGAACATATTTATTTTCTTTAGATGATATGAAAACAGGCGTTGATAATTTGAGATTGTAATATGAGAAAAAAAATTGTAGTTATTGGTGGTGGAACTGGAAACTTTGTAATCCTTCGAGGATTGAAAAAATATGATGTTGATCTCAGCGCTATAGTTTCTATGGCAGATAGCGGGGGTAGCACGGGGATTTTGAGAGATGAGCTAGGTGTTTTGCCTCCTGGCGATGTTAGACAGTGTTTAGTGGCTTTATCGAACTCTTCGAGACTTATGAGAAATGTTATGAATTACCGTTTTGAAAATGGTAATTTAGGAGGCCACTCTCTCGGCAATCTGCTTTTATCAGCACTAGAGAAAGTAACCGGAAGTTTTGAAAGAGCGGTTGAAGAGGCTGGAAAAATTTTATATATCAAAGGTCAAGTGATTCCTGTAACTTTAAATCAAGTTCATCTGAAAATGATATTGAATAACAGAAAAGTTTTAGAAGGTGAAGATCAGATCTATCTATCTGAGGAGATCTATAAAGGTTATAAAAATATATATTTAGAGCCGTATCCAAAAGTGAATCCAAAAGTTATTCATGCGATAATGAATGCAGATTTAGTAGTTTTAGGGCCTGGTGGTTTTTATACATCAATAATCCCAAATCTTTTAGTAGAGGGTGTTGCAAAAGCTTTAAAAGAGACTCTCGCTAAAAAGGTTTTTGTCGTAAATCTTATGAATAGAAAAGGGCAATGTACAAGTAATAAAGTTAGTGATAACTTAAAAGAACTTATAAAATTTTTAGATGAAGATATCTTTGATTATATACTTGTAAAT